>NZ_JBNAKP010000007.1:0-145313 GCF_049706645.1 Methanosarcina sp.
ATATACAAGGAAACTATGGTTTAGATATTTAAAGAGAAAAACGAAGAGGCGAGGGTTCACTTCATCCCCTACCTAAAGGAAGGGGTATTCGTGACCCTCTGCGCTCCCGTTGTAATAAATAGAAGTTTAACTTTTTTCCACCAGGATTGAAGGGCAACGCTTAAAAATGATAATTGCCATCTGGATTAAGTTTGAATTGATTATTTCCCAAGGATGCAAAGATGATTACGAAGTTAATTCCCAGAAAAGTATTCTTTACAAGTGGAGCTGGTACACACCCCGAACATCTTGAATCATTTGAAGTTGCACTCCGGGACGCGGGTATTGAGAAATTTAACCTTGTAACCGTAAGTTCGATCCTGCCCCCTAACTGTGAGATCGTATCCAGAGAGGAAGGCCTCGAAGAGTTGAGTCCCGGAGAAATCGTATTTTGCGTAATGTCCAGGATCTCTTCCAATGAGCCAGGAAGGATACTCAGCGCATCGGTTGGATGTGCACTCCCGAAAAACGTAAGCAAGCACGGTTATATTTCAGAGTATCACGCCTATGGAGAAACCGCAGAGGATGTAGGGGATCATTCAGAGAAACTTGCGAAAAGCATGTACAGCACCTGGATAAATGAGGCACCTCTCAGGAGCCTGAGTTTTCCCAGGTCATCTTCCGTAGATGAACATGGAGACTGGATGACCGTAATATCTTCAGCAGTTTTTACTATCTGAATATTAACAGGTATGCCTGTAATAATTTCTGAGATTGTTTACAAGCACCAATCTGGGAATCTCAAAATCGCTCATCATGCTGTCAATTCATACTCTTTGCTCCTGATTCAAACCTGGTAAATTAGTTTTCCTTAAGAAGACTCGTCATTGTCGGATATCGTCCAGTGGAAGAGTCCGCATATATTGATATTTAATAAAAAATATATAATTACCTAGCGCTACTTGCATTTCTTACCGCTTGTTGCCGAATGCCTTCAGGTGTTAGAAATCACATGCAAAACTATCATTATCTGCTTATTAGGAGAATGGTATGCGTCTTAATGTATTCACAGATAACCCAACCGTTCCGATAGATGTAAAAGACAGGTCCGTAAGTGAATTGATGGACGGGATGCTCAAAACGGGCTTCCAGGGAAGGAAGCTGGCCGAATCCGTCCAGGCCTGGCACAACATGCTAAAAGAAAAGGATATGACCGTGCTTATGGGCCTGTCCGGAGCTATGGTTCCTGCTGGCATGCGCAGGATTATTTCCTATATGATCCGGGAGAGGATGATAGATTGCCTTGTAAGCACAGGGGCGAACCTGTTCCATGACTCACACGAAGCGCTCGGCAAGAAACACTATGTAGGCTCACATCTGGCTAACGACGAAAAACTCTTCGAGCACGGCGTGGACAGGATTTACGACGTTTTTGCAGTGGAGGAGGAGTTCAGGACCGCAGATAACCTGATTGCGGATTTTGCAGAAGAAATAGGGGAAATTTCCTGTTCATCAAGGGAGTTCATGCACCTGCTCGGAAAGGAACTGGTAAGGCGAGGAGCTGCAGAGGATTCCATAGTTGTAAGTGCATACAGGCACAATATCCCTATCTTCGTTCCTGCACTTTCGGATAGTTCCATCGGGATCGGGCTTACAATTGCAAGAAGAAGAGGACTGAAACTTGAGATCGACCAGATAAAAGACGTTGACGAGGTCACGCAAATTGTGGAAAAATCAGGAAAAACCGGCGTTGTCTACATTGGAGGCGGAGTCCCGAAGAATTTTATCCAGCAGACCGAAGTAGTAGCTTCCATCCTTGGAATGGACGTTGGAGGGCATGATTATGCAATTCAGTACACTACCGATGCTCCGCACTGGGGAGGACTTTCAGGCTGTACTTTTGACGAAGCCGTTTCCTGGGGAAAGATCGCAGCCCAGGCAAAAAAAGTGCAGGTCTTCGTGGATGCTACTATCGCTCTCCCTATTGTTGCCCATGCACTGCATGAAAAATGCCGTGAACTGAAACGGAATGCCCCGATTTTTGACTGGGAAGGGCCTGAAGGGCTTGATATCGATTACAAAAAGTAATCAAATTACAAATCTTTATTATATTTGAAAGCTTATAACGTAAGACGAGAAGGAGAGGAGTAAATGGGTAAAAGAACTCGAATAATTAACGATCCTTCCTATTTAGTACCATTACTCAGGACTTTTGGGTCAAGAACTCATAAAAAGATATTCGACGCACTTTCAAACAAATGGATGACCAGAACAGAAATCGACGAGTTTATAGGTTCAGACTCGTCAAAAAGCCTTCATATTCTGAAAAAAGCCGGACTCCTTGAGAGCCAGTGGAGAGTTCCGGAGGCAGGACAGAAACCCTCCAAAGAATACCACAGCTCCTATTCCAAAGTTCAGGTTAACTTCCAGTGTTCTTTTGAAGATCTGAGTGACATTATCATGCTGACCTTCAAACCGTACGAGGAGGTCAAAGATGCAATGGAAGAACTGGAAAGGCTGGTAGAAGAAGGCAATACATCCATGAGCAACCTCACACGGACCCTTAATAAAAACCCGTTTTATATCTGTGCTGTTGCTCGCAGATCTGAAAGGCTTTCGGTAATGGGACAGAGGTTAAAAGTAATTGAAGATGTAGAGGAGAACTACGATTGATGATCAAAATCCTCCAGACTAAAAGCGGAGTAACCAAATTTCAGGTCCTTATCGAAATTGCAGCCCACCAGCCGAATGTAAGACAAAAAGAAATTGCCGCAAAGATTGGAATAACTCCCCAGGCAGTTTCCGAATATATTAAAGAACTTGTAAACGATGGGCTCATAGTTACTGAGGGCCGGGTCCGGTACAGGATTACAAAAGAAGGCGTAGAATGGGTCCTTGAAAATGCCACCGAAATGAAGCAGTACGCCCGCTTTGTCATGGAGGATATAATCAGCCATGTTTCAACCTGGACAGCAATTGCAAAAGAGGATGTAAAGGAAGGCCAGCAGGTATACCTGAAAATGGAAAAGGGACTCCTGTACGTTAGCAGCACGGAAAAAACAGGCGCATCAGGCAATGTAATTTCCGATGCCGCGGCAGGGGAAGATGTGGGAGTAACAAGCCTGAAAGGCCTGATCGACCTGGAAAATGCCACAATTACAATCTGTAAGGTTCCGAGGATTGAGCGCGGAGGGTCAAGAAAAGTAGATATTGAACGCCTGAGGACTCTGGCAAGCTCAAAACCCTATATAGCAGCTATCGGCGTGGAAGCGCTTATCGCCCTGCGCAAGATCGGCATAACCCCGAATGTTATGTTCGGAACAAATGAATCAGTTATTGAGGCTGCATACCATGGACTGTCATCCCTTGTTGTCTCAGTGGATGAGCAGGTTCCTTCCCTTCTTAACAGGCTGGAGACCGAAAATCTTGAGTACGAACTCGTAGACCTGACACTGGAATAATCCGTGCTAATTTTTGAATAATAAACCCCAGGCCTTCGGGTTTGGGTCAAAAACTCTTATTTTTCCAGAACACAACCATTGAAGCCGTAACCGTTGAGCTGCAACCGCTGGGCCACAACCGTTGGGCCGCTTGACCACGCCGTCGCCAGGGTTTTCGCTCAAGCCTTTTTTGAAAAGGCTTGCGATCAAGCATATTTTTGAAAAGGCTTGCTGCATAGATTTATCTTTAAATGGCTTATTTTATATAATCAGGAGATTTCCCATGAAACTGATTGTGCTTTCCGATACTCATCTGAAAACCGGAGAAATTCCTCAGCAACTCCAGAAGCTCCTTGAGGAGTGTGACCTTATAGTCCATGCAGGGGATTTCAGTACTGTAGAGGCATATCAGGCCTTCAACGCCGGCGGCAAATTAAAGGCAGTCTTTGGAAACGATGATGTTTCCGAACTCAAAAAGCTCCTTCCCGAAAGGCTGAAATTCGAAGTTGAAGGGGTAAAGATCGGAGTTGTACATGAAGGAGGGCTTTCGGTTACAGATACAACTGCTCAGGGTTACCTCGCAAAAGAAATGGAGGTAGATATCCTGATTTTCGGGCACCTGCACCGGCCTTTGATAGAAAAAAGGGATATTGTGCTTGTTTGCCCTGGCTCTCCTACCAAACCCAGGATGTCAAACCCAAGTGTCGTGGAACTCGTGATCGAAAAAGGAAGTATTAACGGCAGGATAATTACTCTTGAGGGAGATAGCTGTGAATATATAAAGTTCCGCGATGCTCTGAAAAAAGGCAAGCAAGAAAAGAATCTTTGAGACGAATGAGCGCCTGGATTTAGTAGGGAGACCTGAAAAAGGAAGAACTAAAAGATACTTACCTAAATCAAGCCTCATAATATTTTTATAGTAGTTTAATACAGCTTTGAAAATGGTATCTGAAGCCTGGACTCTAACACAAGCCTAGCTAAGTGATGTATAAGGAATTCTATTTTCTGCGAGCCTTACAGGTTCACATTGTTTCCATTTTGAACATCACACCCGAACCCTGAAGGCTCAGGTATACCTTATCTCCGAACTCAAAAATTTTGTCGATATCCACATTGCTATTCCAGTCATACACGAAATCATAGGTGCCCTGCATGGACTTGAAACCCAGAGACAGCAGTCTCTGGTTGATTTCTGACGGGCGAGCCCCTTCACTGCTGAACCAGACCAGAAGATAAGTTTTCACAGGATCATCTCACATCTCAGTTTAATTATTTTATCACTAAATTTCATTCAAGCACACGTTACTCATTTTATACCATGTTTCGTTTATTTATCTATATTTTGCCTCTTCGGACTTTATGGTCGGTGAAAATAAAAAAAGTTTACTTAATGCAACAGATGTCCTGAAATTAAATAAAAGAGTTATAGAGAAAAAGGAAAAAGGAGAAAAAGAAGTAAATACCCCTGAAATTAGATAGCATAGAAATTAGATAACAGAAAGGCAAAAGAAGAGAAAGAGAGCCGAGAGAAGATGGAAAGAAGATTCCTGAGAATAAAAGCTGATTTTATGAATAAAAAAGAAATAAGGGGCATTTGACCCCGGTTTTAACTATTTTATGGTTCTCATTTTTTGATTTCATTTTTCTTCTTTGAGGGACTCAAGGGCCTTTTTGACCATTGCACGGTAGGAATCCGTATCAGTCGAGTAGTGTTCTTTTGCAAGCTTTGAGTTCGGGTCTTCCTCTGCCTCAACTGCCCTTATCCTCTCAAGAGTCTGCTTTGCGGTATCGAGCACCCAGAGGTTCCGGGTAAGTTCGTCTACCTGCTGGATGGACTCGGGGCGGATAGAAGTAAGGACGTTTCCGTCGTCTGTAGTATAGGTGCTTGTCTTGCCCACAACTGCCACAAAAGCCGGCAGTTCGCAGTCAGCGAGGAATTGAGCTGCCTCAGGCTGGTACTGTCCTGCATAGACCAGGAAGGAACCTGTTGGGTCTGAAACCCTTCCCCTCCAGTATTCGGAGTCAGTGCCGATATCTTCCTTTTCGATAAGTGTGCCAACAAGGAAGATACGGTTTACCTTAGCCCCTGTGGGAGTCAGGACATACTGCGGAGCATACTGATCACTTTCGTCCCTCGAAGTCAGGTTAGAATCCTTCAGCTCCTGGGCAAAAACCCTGCGGGAAGCTTCTCTGAAAAAGCCTGGCATTTACTGCACCTCCAGTTCGGTAAGCATTTCATCAAGCATCTCTTTATCCAGAGAAGTTCTGGGAGTAATGGAATCCACAAGAATGTAACGGTCAAGCTTGTGCCCGGTTACAGTATAATACCTGCCTACCAGTTCGTGTTTCAATTTATCCAGCACAACCCCGGGATCAAGGGCATCTGCTGCCATTGCAATTGCAGTATCAAGAGAAAGTCCTGCAAGCTCTTCAGTAAGTTCTCTGTTAATCAGGGCATCCTGAGTGGAAGTTCCGGAATCCAGAACCGCTTTTATCCTCAGGTCGTATTCCCCTTTTACTTTCCCGTGCTCTGCACAGGCACCCTTAACCAGAGCCCTCTTACACTCAGGGCAGCGTTTTATGAGGCCTGAGCCGGTCTGGATGTCCACCATTGCTCCGAAATATGTGGAAGTTGAGGACCCGACTTCGATATCTTCATCAAGCTCTTCTATGGAACTTGACCGGTTAAGCTGGATCTGGGCCTTGCCACCCCATTCATTGACAACTACATTTTTCAACATGTAGCTCTTGCCTTCTTCCATGTCCGGAAGTTCGGAACTGGCCCAGTTAGTAAATTTGATAACACCTGTGTGGTCCCCTAGAAGCCCTGCCTGCTCAATCGATTCGTGAGAGTTTTCCCAGAGCTGGACCACTTTTCCTTTGACTGTGGCCCACTGGCCTCCTGCAAGGTCGGAGATGTCCCTGAGTTCGGATTCTCTCGCAGACGGCGTGAAATCCCCTCCTCCAACCCCAATGGGTTCATCCAGCTTTTCTACTGAACTGTTCTTGTTGAGCTGAACCTGGAACCTGCCATTATACTCCCCTACGACAACGCTCCTGAAGAGGTAACTTTCTCCCTGCTCAAGCTTAGGCAGTTCAGCATTTTTCCATTCAGTAAATTTTATGATTCCTGTTTCATCCCCCAGGAGCCCTACCTGAGAGATGGACTCGTGAGTATTTTCCCAGAGCTGGACAACCTTTGCCTTAAGATTTGCCCACTGCCCGTTTTCCGAGATATCCACGATCTTCGTAAGCTGGGGCTCAGCCTGCCTCACGTAAAATTCATTCTTAGGAATAGAATATTTCTTCAAAAAATAATTGGTCACGCTGCGCTGGGCTTCGTTTGAAGGAACTTTAAATTTCGTAATCAGTTCATCAAGTCTGCTTTCGACGTCCTCTACAGGTACATCGATGCCAAGCTTCAAAAATCGATCTCGAATAGATTCTGCGGTTTGCTTCATTCTTTCTACCTCAAGCCTCTTGTTTATCTTTATTGTATAGAGAGGCGTTCTATCATACAACGCCACGGCATATAAAGTTAAGGAAAGCGGAGTGAAAGTATTCATCTCAAGGCCGTTGCCAATATGTGAGAGAGCTCGTTTTAAAGGCTGCAAAGTCCTGAAGGATTGTCCCCTGAGATCTACTCTTATGCAAGGGAATAATTACTTTTTTGAAACCGTTTTTAAATTCCCGACAGCAATAATATCTGCTTCCTGCTTGAGTTCAACTTCGAAATCATTCAATCTTTCATTACGATTTTTTTTTGATAGACATATAATTCGAATCTATACTTAAACTTATTTGTTGAGAATATCTGAAGCACGTTTTCCCACGTCTCCTTCCCCAATAATCGTTACAATGTCACCGGATTCAAGTATCAGATTACTATATGCGATAATAGATCTTTTTCCCCGCTGTACCATGACTACAAGGCTTTTTTCCGGAAAATTAATTTCCTTAATGGCCCTTCCCATGACCTTCGGATTGGTGACCTTGACTTCCATAATATTGCCTCCTCCACCCACCTCACACATGGAGAAAAGATGAGGCCTTCCTATCATATTGTCAATAACTGCTGCAGTTGTTATGGCAGGGCTCATGGCGCGGATTCCAAGATCCCAGAAGGCCTGAAGGTTCTCTGTGTGATTTACCCTGGCAACCAGCTGGTCTCCTCTAAACCCAAAACTTGCCTTTGCAATCTGGCAGAAGAGGAGATTCGTATCGTCTTTGTTTGTAGTTGCAACAATGTATTTGGTATTCTCGATCCCGGCTTTTTTTAGAGTATTTATGTCTCCTGCATCTCCCTGCACAGCCCTGACCCCCATATTCAGGCACTTATTACACGCTTCTTCGGAACTGTCTACAACCACTACGTTTTCCCCCCGTTTGTCAAAGCGTTCGGCGAGAATCCGGCCTACTTTTCCTCCTCCGATAATCAAAATTTCCATAGGAATTACCCCCAGTATCTGAGCCACTCTTTTTGACATGCTTCCTGTCAGGAAGACTGTGGTAATGACTGTCAGGAAGACCAGGCCCACAATAGTCTGCCCTCCCGGAACGCCCAGCTCATCCAGTTTGATAGCGAAGTAAGTTGCAACCGAAGTTGGAACGACTCCTCTTGGTCCTATAAATGAGATAAATAACTTTTCATTGGTGCGGAACTTTGATTTCCACATCGAGGCAAAAACAGAGATAGGACGGACGAAAAAGACCATCAGTAATACCAGAGCAACCCCTTTC
Organism: Methanosarcina sp.; assembly: GCF_049706645.1. GTDB lineage: Archaea > Halobacteriota > Methanosarcinia > Methanosarcinales > Methanosarcinaceae > Methanosarcina. Next base: position 8,160 of record NZ_JBNAKP010000007.1, read on the forward strand.
CCCCCGATTCCCATAATATATTCGAATTTCAGCATTGCTGCTAACAATATGAAAAGTAGAGAGATCATTACAGTTACCAGGTCACCCTTGAACTCCTTTATGGTTTCTTTGTAGGGAAACTCGGAAGTCCCTATAATGATTCCAAAGACTGCCAGCGCAAGGATTCCAGACTCATTCCCCATAAGTTCTGACAACACGAAGCAGGCAAACACCGAAGTGAGAGTAAGCATTCTGGCAGTCTGTTTGCTGATGAGTATGCCCCTGGTAAAGAACCAGCGAAGGGTGAAACCACTTATGCTTCCTACGAATAAACCGATTCCAACCCTTTGCAGGATAAAAAAGACTGCATCCATCCCGGAAAGCTCTGCTGCAATCCACTCAAAAACTACCGCAGTAAGGATTACACTTGCAGCATCGTTCAGTACGCTCTTAAGTTCCAGAACCTTGCCAACCTTATGGCAAACCTGGATATTTCTTAGGATTGGACCGACTACCGTTGGTCCGGTTGCAGTAACCAGAGCCCCGAAAAGTGCAGCAATCTGAAGAGGAACATCTATAAGTAAATTTGTAAGTACGGTTATCCCGAGAAAAGTTATGAACACTCCGATTGTGGTCAATTTAAGGACACTTTCATGATATCCTCTCAGTTGCTTCATATCAATATGAAGCCCTCCGTCAAAAACTATCACGGATACTGCGATTGCCACTATGGCAATGAGCTCCTCGAAATAAACGGCAGGGTTTAGCAGATTGAGAACTTCGGGTCCTACTATTATTCCTTCAACTAATAGAAAGATTATAAAAGGAACTTGGAAATGGCGGCTAAGGGTCTGTGCCAGAAGTGACATGACCAGCACAGCAACAATCAGCCCCAGGAAATTTACCGAATCAATCATGAGGTTCTCTATCAACTTATGTAACTCTTTATTAAAAAGATTAGTGTGTATTCCAACTATTTTAAAAAAGAAAATTGTTAAAACATCATATGCAAAGACTATTTTACTAAAAATAGTCAAAAAAATCCAGCGAGTCTTTTAAGTAAAATTTAATAGGAAGGTAATCTCAAAAATGTGATATTGTAATAACATAAAGCTAGTTCAGGGATATGAAGTAGGTCAAAAATCGGAAAGAAGTTTTAGGAACGAAAACAACTAGCCTGCAAGAACAATCTTTATTATTTGGAAAGTAAGTGTATTCACTAGATAGAAAATCCAGTTCATTTTCTAAGATATTCCGGAGTTAACCATCGCTCTATCCTCGAGAAGGAAAAGTCAAGGAAAAGCGCTATGCCTATGACAGGCAGAACTCCTGCAAGGACTTTAGCCGTATTAAAATTCGTAAACCCTTCGAAAATCATGGATCCGAGACCTCCACCTCCTATAAGGGCCGTCAGGACTGCAATACTGTTTGCAAGAATCGCGGCAAATTTTATTCCGGCAAATATAGCAGGATATGCATTTGGAAGCTTTACATTTCTAAGTATCTGGAGATCGGTCAGTCCGATACCTTTTGAGGATTCGATAAGTGCAGGATCTACATTGAAAAGCCCGATATAAGTATTTTTGATAATCGGAAGCATTACCCTCAGCATTATGGCAATGACTGCGGGCGTAAAACCGATTCCTATAAGAGGCACAATAACAGCTACAACCGCAAAACTGGGGACTGCCTGGAAGAGGTTTGAAAATCGCATTATTATCGAAGCTAATCCTGCACTGTACAGGGAAAGGAGTATTAATGGAATTGCGACAAGAATTCCTGCGACAAGTGCAGTGTAAGTTAAAACCAGATGCTCAAGCGTGGCCTGCAAAAGCTCTGCTGTTAAGACCATCTTCCGTACCTCACCTGAAGAATATGTTCTATTGCACCCGCAGCCCCGTCAAGAAATACCGCAAGTATTCCTACCCAGGTACCTGTGACCAGGATTGTTCCCATATCGTAGAGCTGGATTCCGTTCTGAAGGGCTGCCCCAAGCCCACCTGCAGCAATTAGCCCTCCGAGGGTTACAACTCCCATTGTAAATACCACTGCGATCCTGATGCCGCCTGCAATTAGAGGCAGAGACAGAGGAAAACGGACTTTGAGCAGGATTTCCCGCCGTGTCAACCCCATAGCTTCCGCGATTTCAAGATATTGCCCGGGCACGTTAGAAAGGCCGGTATAGGTATTCCTGGCAATCGGAAGAATTGAATAGAGAATGGATGCCACAATTGTTGGCCCTTTCCCGATTCCGAAGACCGGAAGCAGGATCACAAGAAGCGCAACGTCAGGAATGGTCTCCACGACATTCAAACCGTTAAGGACAGGGTCTGCAAATCTCGGATTCCTGTAGGTCAGAACCCCAATAAGCACACCGGCAAGAACTGAGAAGAAAAGAGCAACCGCAAACATGTACAGGTGCTCAAGTGTGCGCAGGGTGAGCAACTGAGAAGTCCAGACTCGCAGGATTTCCGCAAAAATCTCATTAAAGCTCCAGGTTGTCAATTGATCACCTTTCAAGGCTTAAGACCGACTCAGACCAGATTCTGGAGAATCCTGTCCGAAAATAGAATATTCTCAGGCTTATCACCTTCAAGGACAAGCCCCATAGATTCCCCCTCGGCCTTGAGCCGTATAAGGGCTTCAAGAAGTGAAGTTTCAGGAGAAAATAACGGCAGGGGTTTTAAAGCTTCTTCAAGGCTTTTTCCCGAGGATGCTGCTTTCACGACATCGGTTAAGCGTACATACCCCGCACTTTCCGGGCTTTTAAAAACGAGTGCGATTTCAAGCCCTTCCGCGGACATATAGTCAAGAGCCGATGCTGCAGACACGCCGGGATCGAGAATATACCGTTTATCAAGGGGCTGCGCCAGATCCTTCACTTTCAGAGCATCGATATGCCTGTACTTTCTTTTTGAATCGACAATCTCGGCAACCAGTTCATTGGCTGGAGAAAAAATTAACTCCTGAGGTGTTCCCACCTGGACAAGTTCAGCGTTATCTATGATCGCAATCCTGTCGCCAAGCCTGAAAGCCTCGTTGATATCATGCGTGACAAATACAATGGTCCTTCCAAGCTCCCTTTTGATCCTGTAGAATTCATCCTGTAGCTGCGCCCGAAGGAGCGAGTCAAGCGCCCCGAAGGGTTCATCCATCAGAAAGAGAGGCGGATTCATTATCATAGCTCTTGCAAGCCCGACTCTCTGCTGCTGGCCTCCACTCAGCTCGTGAGGATAGCGGTCCATAAAAATCTGCGGAGGGAGAGAAACAAAGTTTAGCAAATCCCGCACCGCCTCGCGGATTCTTTCATCCTTCCAGCCTTCCAATTTCGGAATGAGCCCTATATTCCCGGAAACCCGCAGGTGGGGAAGAAGCCCGATATTCTGGATCACATAGCCGATGTTCCGCCTGAGCATGATCGGGTCAAACTTACTGATATCTACCCCGTTTATCGAGATGCTGCCAGAATCAGGTTCTACCAAACGGTTCATCATCCTGAGGGCAGTCGTCTTTCCGGAACCGCTTTTCCCTATAAGGATTAGGACCTCTCCTCCCTTAATTTCAAGGTTCAGGTTTCTGACGGCAAAGTTTTCTCCATACCTTTTTGTGACATTTTCAAGCCGGAGGAATTCAATCCGCTCAAAAATCTTTCTGGATATCATATTCAGGCGCCATATCAGCCTGGAAAAGCTCAGGCTGAAATCAAACTTTCATTTACCAGGAAATCGTGAGCAATATCTCTTGCTTCCCTGCCGCTTATATCGTATTCTGAATTAAGGCCCCTCATGGTTTCCTGATCAATCCTGCCGTCAAGCTGTTTCAGAGCTTCAAAAGCTTGCGGGTTTTTCTGCGCAAAGTCTCTGGAAACAAGAATTACGGTATCATAGGGAGGAAGTGCGTTCTTATCGTCCTCGAGCACCTTTAGCCCGTACAGGTCATTGCGGGTGTCTGTGGTATAGGCACTGATCGCATCGACTTCTTTATTTTTGAAGGCTTCATACATAATGCCTGGAGCCATAGAATTATAGCTTTTAAACGTGAATCCGTAAACCCGGGCGATCTGCGGAAGCCCGTCCTCTCTTGTAGCGAATTCGGGGTCAGTTCCCATTATCAGATCAGGCGCATAAGGAGCAAGATCACTGATCCTGGAGATTCCATTAGCCTCAGCCCAGTTCCTGTCAACAGCTATGGCATAAGCATCCTCAAAGCCCAGGCGAGCCGCAATTACAATCCCATCGCTGTTAAGCATACCCTGCTCGGATTCATTGTATACTACAGCGGGATCCCACTCTTCAAGAGGCGGTTTTTTTAAAATCTGACTGTATATGGTTCCTGTGTACTCAACATAAGACTGAATATCCCCTTTTTTCAGGGCTTCGTAATTTACAAGCGTGCCACCGAGATTTTCTTTTACCTCAGTTTCGTACCCTTCCTCTTCAAGCAAAAGCGAAATCATGTGGGCGGTAATATAGGATTCCTGAAAAAGTTTAGTTCCAATTACAACTGTTTCCTGAGCCTGAGTGGAATTTTGTTCATTCGGAGCATTTTCCGTACAGCCGCCTACCAGAAGCGAGGTTGCAAGCAGCAAAAATACCATAGCACGAAACTTCGTTTCAATCCCTCCGGAATAATCCTGACCCCTTTTACCAGTTAATATCCTTTTTGATGCATTGCCTAAATTTTACTGTCGATACTAGTTATAACTTATTATTTTTCAACTTTTTATAAAGACAAAGGGGAACAAAAGAAGAGTAAATGTTTAAACGTGTTATAGCAACCCAGTGTTTTTACAGGGCTTTGCGGAAGAAATCGAATGCATGAATGCAAACTTTCAAGGCTGGACGTAAAAATTTCATTTCAGAGCCGATTGTAATTGCGGCAGAATGAAAATAAGTGAGTAAAAAGGCGTCCAGGAATTACCGGTGTACTGACAATCCGTAAACCTGAACTTGCACGATAATTCTCAAAGTATAATTCTCTCATTGCCAAAGACAATTATTTTCATTGCCAAAGCACAATTATTCTTGGAGTACGATTTTCATATTAAAATGTTTGCTTATAGATACGTTAATACTATTTAAATTCCTTTGTTTTGTGGCATTATAGAAAACTATAGAGTGCTTAGAAAAATTCTAAGAATTACACCAGTGTTTCCTGGTAGTCGCCGTAACTATTTATTAAATGTGTAAGATATGATGAAAATATTTATATAAGTCAAGCTTCAAGAATTGCCCTAACTCTCAAGCCTTAAGAAGCATAAGGCATAAAAAGCAGGAAATACATATCTGAGTTATGAAATAAATATTTTTCTGCACTTTCAAAAAGATAAAATACGTTGTAAAAGCTAAAATCTGGAGGGAATTCCTTCAAAATTCTCAGATTTATGTTCCGGAGGTTGTTTATCCTGTATGGAGAACTTATTTAGTAATAATAAAGGGATTACTTTTTTATTGTTAGCTGTCTCTTATACAGGTATAACACTCTAGATATATTTAGACAAAGGGATTTTGTTTAAAACTTTCAAAGGTAATGTATAAATTCTAAAAAAGGTTCATTAAATCTATGAAAGCTATTATCCTTGCAGCAGGAGAAGGGCTGCGCTGCAGGCCTCTTACTCTTACTCGTTCAAAAGTAATGCTTCCTATCGCCAACAGGCCTATTCTGGAGCATGTAATAGATTCGCTTGAAAAAAATGGAATAACTGATATTATATTGATTGTCGGATATAAAAAAGAACGCATAATGGACTATTTTGAAGACGGGCTGAACTTCGGAGTAAAAATAAAGTACATCGAACAGAAAGCCCAGCTTGGTACTGCACATGCAATCGAGCAGGCAAAAAATTTGATCGGCCCCGAAGACTCGGAATTTCTTGTTCTCAATGGAGACAACCTGGTGGAACCTAAGACCATAGCGGATCTTCTCAATAACTATGAAGGGGATGCAACCCTTCTGACTGTAAGGATGGAAGAGACCGCAGGCTATGGGGTGGTTCTAAAAGAAAGAAAGAGAGTTACAAGGATCCTGGAGAAAAGGCCTGGAGATCTGAGCCGTATCGTAAATACGGGAATTTATGTATTTACGCCGCAGGTCTTTGAAACCATCGAAAAGACTCCGATATCCGAAAATGGGGAATATGCAATAACCGATACCCTCCAGCTTATGATTGATGAAGGGAAAATCATTACTTCCGTTCCTACCGAATCAAAATGGCTTGATGCTGTCCATGCCTGGGATTTATTGAAAGCAAATGCCATAGTCTTAAATTCTGCCAGGAACTTCAAGCTTGAAGGAGAAGTGGAAGAGGGAGTTGTCATCAGGGGAAAAGTAGCAATAGGAAAGAATACCAGGATTCGTTCCGGAACTTACATTGTAGGCCCTGTTGTCATAGGAGAGAATTGTGATATCGGCCCCAATGTAGTTATTCTCCCCTCCACAACAATAGGAGACAATGTATCGATCCGGTCATTTACCGAAATCCAGAATAGTATAATAATGAACGACTGCAGGATATATTCGCACGGGCAGATCTCGAATTCCATATTTGGAAGTAACAATACAATTGGTTCGGGTTTCTTTGTTGAGGAAAAAGAAGGCCTGTCGATCATTATGAACGGAACCATTCATCGAGCCCCCAAACTCGGTACCATCTTTGGAGATGACAACCGGATTGGGAACAGCGTACTTGTGAAGGCCGGAGTAACGATAGCTGTTGACTGCCAGGTTGAATCTGGAAATACCATATACAAGGACCTGTCCCGTCATTCGGTGGTTCTTTAATCCCAGGAAGGTGAAAAAATGTGTGGAATCGTAGGATATGCAGGGGAAAATTCTGCTGCATCTGTCATTATAGAATCCCTCAAAAAACTCGAGTACCGCGGATATGATTCTGCTGGGATTTCGATTCTGGGCAGCGGAGTCGATACTTACAAATCGGTAGGCAAAATCGTAAACCTTGAAGCCACAGTCCCAAACAAAATAAATGGCAGTATAGGAATAGGGCATACCCGCTGGGCAACCCACGGGCGCCCCAGTACAGTAAATGCTCATCCGCATAATTCCGGAAACCCGTGTAAGATCTCAGTTGTGCATAACGGAATCATAGAGAACTACATGGCATTGAAAGAGCGGCTGACTTCAGAAGGATACGAGTTTAAATCGGAAACCGATACAGAAGTGATCGCACATCTCCTGCACAAACACATATACAGGGAGCCCGATGGAAAAGAAGCAAAGTGCGAACTCCTTACAGGACTCCGGGAGGCACTAAAAGAGATTGAAGGTTCTTATGCCCTTGCGATTCTCTGTGCTGACGAACAGGGAAAACTCGTACTTGCCCGGAAAGACAGCCCACTTGTTATAGGGCTTGGCAGAGGGGAGAACTTTGCCGCATCGGATGTAACTGCTTTTTTGAATTATACAAGGGATGTCATTTTCGTAAATGATTTTGAAACCGCAGTTCTGACTCCTACCAGTGTAGAGATTTTTGATAGAGAAGGAAAAATCCGGGAAAAGAAGATAGAAAAGATCGAATGGGACTTTGAAGCTGCTGAAAAAGCCGGTTACGAACACTTTATGCTGAAAGAGATTCACGAGCAGGTGAGTGCGATTCATAACACGCTTGCAGGTAAGGTCTCGGAGCTTGAAGGAACCATATATCTCAAAGAACTTAATATGAGCGAGGACGAGATAAAAAAGCTTTCGAGAGTTCAGATTCTGGCGTGCGGAACCTCCTGGCACGCAGGGCTGCTTGGAAAGTACCTCTTTGAGCAGCTGGCAGGAATCCATTGCGATATAGATATTTGCTCGGAATACAGGTACAGAAGCCCGGTTATGAATGACGGGACTCTTGCCATTGCAATTACGCAGTCTGGAGAGACTGCAGATACCCTCGCAGCCGTGAGGGAAGTAATGTCCTATAACTGCCCTACGCTTGCGATTACAAACGTTGTAGGAAGCACCATTACAAGAGAAGCTAACAGTGTGCTCTACACCAGAGCAGGGCCTGAAATAGGAGTTGCCGCGACCAAGACTTTCAGTACCCAGCTCACACTGCTTTATCTGCTCGCCGTAAAGTTTGCCCTCTCAAGAGGCAAGCTAAGTCCGAATTATGTTAAAGGGTTCATCACGGATCTCAGAAAAGTACCTGGCCAGATTCAGCAGATTCTTAACCAGAAAGAGACAGTAAAAGAATGTGCAGAGGTTTTCGCTCATGCAAAGAGCTATTTCTTCCTCGGCAGGCACCTTAACTATCCGATTGCCCTTGAAGGAGCTCTCAAACTAAAAGAAATTTCATACTTGCATGCTGAAGGTTTTGCAGCAGGCGAGCTTAAGCACGGGCCAATTGCCCTGCTTGAGAAAGGAACTCCTGTAGTTACCATTGCAACAAGAGGGCAGACCTATGATAAAGTACTGAGTAATATAAAAGAAGTAAAAGCCAGGGATGCGACGGTTATCGCGGTGGCCGATAATAAAGATACCGAGATCGGAAAATATGCAGATGTCGTGCTTACGATTCCTCAGAGTAGCGAACTGCTTTCTCCGCTGCTCAGTGTTGTAGTTCTCCAGTTGCTTGCTTATTATACTGCACTTGCTCGGGGATGCTCGATTGACAAACCGCGCAATCTTGCAAAAAGTGTCACCGTTGAATAATGGAAAGACTGAAAATTTAAAAACTAAAAATCAAAAGAATTAAAGAAAATACACTTCAGAAAACTTCGGAGTGGGACATATGAAACTCTTCGGATCTTCAGGAATAAGAGGGATAGCAAACAAAGAAATCACGCCCGAACTTGCACTTAGTGTAGGGCTTGTATTGGGAAGCCGGAAAAAGACCGCAGTTATCGGGAGGGATCCCAGAGTTTCGGCCCCTATGATCGAACATGCCCTGATTGCAGGAATGACTGCGGCAGGTTGTGCTGTAACAGAGATCGGCCTTGTTACTACCCCAACCCTGGCATATGCAGCCAGAGAATACGAATGCGGTGTAATGGTTACAGCCTCCCACAACCCTTCTGAGTATGTGGGGATCAAACTCTGGAATCCTGACGGCATGGCTTTTGACTCGGCGCAGCAGGACGAAATTGAAAAAGCTATTGAAGATGCGGACTTTTCAAGGGTTCCCTGGAACCTGATAGGCAAATTCGAAGAAGACGGAAATGCTATTCGGGCCCATATGAATATGATCAAAAAGCTCGTCGGAAGTTCCAGCCTGAAGGTAGTACTGGACTGCGGATGCGGAGCAGGAGGGACAATCAGCCCCTATCTCCTTCAGGAACTGGGGTGTGAAGTAATAACCCTGAATGCCCAGCCTGACGGCCACTTCCCCGCGAGAAACCCGGAACCGAACGATGAAAATCTTTCCATGCTCAAAAAAGCTGTTGTGGATTTCGGAGCCGATCTTGGAATCGCGCATGACGGCGACGCAGACCGGATGATGGCAGTTGATGAGAAAGGCAATTTTGTTTCGGGAGACGAGCTGCTTGCAATTTTCGGGCGTTTTGAATGCAACGGCAGAAAAGGTACAGTCGTTGTGCCTGTGGACACTTCAATGATGGTCGACGATTCCCTTAAAGATTCGGAAATCGTGAGGACAAGAGTGGGGGATGTCTATGTCGCAGAGGGCATAAAACAGTGCGGTGCTATTTACGGAGGCGAACCGTCAGGAAGCTGGATTTTCCCGAAGATTTCCTACTGCCCTGACGGGATTTACGCAGCCGCAAGACTTGTGGAGATTGTAAACGAAAAGAAATTAAGCGAGCTTCGAGAAGAGCTTCCCAGATATGCCACAAAAAGAGGAGCAGTCCCATGCGCAAACGAGAAGAAAGCAGAGTTTATGGAAAAAGTAAAGGTTAAACTCGAGCCCCTGGGAAAAGTCCTTGATATTGACGGCATTCGCGTTGAAATGGACAACGGATGGGTACTTGTCCGCCCCTCAGGGACGGAAGCAAAAGTGAGGATCACGGCTGAAGCCCGGGAAAACGTAGATGAGATTTTCGAGATGGCTGAAAAGATGGTAAAGGAGGCGCTTAAATGAAAGCTGTTGTCCTTGTGGCAGGCAAAGGCACAAGGATGGAACCTCTGACTTCCGACTGTCCTAAAGTAATGCTCCAGGTTGCAAATAAGCCCATCCTTGAGCATATACTTAATTCAGCTATAGAAGCAGGCATTGAAGGCTTTGTCTTCATTACCGGTTATCTCGAAGAGCAGATAAGGGAGCACTTCGGGGACGGAAGCAGATGGGGAGTAAGCATAGAGTACGTGCGGCAGAAAGAGCAGTTAGGGACTGCAAATGCGATAGGCTGTGCAAAAGGGTATGTTAATGGGGCTTTCCTTGTACTCAACGGGGATATGCTCATAGGACAGGAGGACTTAAAAGCTCTGGTTTCAAGGACAGAAGAAGCTGTCATTTGCGTAAAAGAAGTTGAAAACCCGTCGGATTTCGGAGTGCTTGAGACTGAGAATAATAAAGTTATCAGGATAATAGAAAAACCTAAAAATCCTCCCACTAACCTTGCAAATGCCGGAATATATCTTTTCAGGGAATCTATTTTTGATTTTATTGATAGAACCCGGGCGTCAGTGAGAAACGAATTCGAGATTACGGACTCACTCCAGATGCTGATCGATAGTGGATCGGCTGTGGGCTACAGTCCCCTCCAGGGCAGATGGATAGATATAGGGTATCCCTGGGACCTCCTGAAAGCAAATGAATACCTCCTGAAAGACCTTAAGGGCAGGTGCGAAGGGATCGTGGAACCGAATGCAACCATAAAGGGGGAGGTTGTAATCGGGAAAGGCACTCTTATCAGGAACGGTTCTTATATCGAAGGCCCTGTGATAATGGGGGAGAACTGTGATATCGGGCCTAACTGTTTTATCCGCCCTTTCACTGCAATCGGGAACCATGTCAGGGTAGGAAACGCCGTCGAAATAAAGAATACGATTATCATGGAAAATACCCATGTGGGTCACCTGAGTTATACAGGAGATAGCATTATCGGACGGCGCTGCAACTTTGGGGCGGGTACGAAGGTTGCAAATCTCCGGCATGACGGGAAAAATATAAAAGTAATGACGAAAGGTAGGATTCTTGATTCGGGCAGGAGAAAACTCGGAGTGATTATGGGAGATGATGTGCATACCGGTATCAATACAAGTATAAATATCGGCGTGATGATGGAAAAAGGAAGGTATACGTATCCCGGAGAGATTGTCAAACATTAACCTGTAACAAAATTCGGAAAATAGAACCAGGAATTCAGAAAGTAGAACTGGAACCATAATCCTGAACGCTAAAATTCTGAAAGACAGAATCAGGAATTATTCTGAAAACAAAACCAGGCATTCTGAGAATAAAATTGGAGCCCTTTTCCCGGAAAGGGATATTTCAAATTAATTTTTTGTCGGGCTCGGGAAAAGCTGTTTTTATTTATAAAATTTTTTTAAAGTCCAGAGCACTGTGCCTCGGAAGTATCCTTCGGTTTCCACCTTTAAAGAGCCGTCATTCATGCTTTTTACGGCTTCCTTCAAGGGCTCCTTCGAATCAAGCGCTTTTCTTACAGTGTTTTCATCGGTTTCCACTGTTATGGAAGGCCCGAACTTTGAGTTAGGGTCATTAGGAGTCTCATACATGTAAAAATCTCCTATTTCTCCTCCTCTCATCAGTATAGTCACATAAAGCATCTCGCCGCTCTCAAGCTTAATTTTCCCGGCAATTTCCTCACTGGCTACAAATCTTTTAAGGACTTCGGGAACTTCATCGGAATTGTTATTATAAAGTTCGGCTTTTGTACTCAGTTCTGCAAAGAGCTCGTTTTCTATAGTAGAATTCTCAGGTGCTTTATAAGGCTCGGCTTTTTTGATATCGCCTGCACTTGAGGCTGCGCCTGCTATCGGGGCAAACAAAAGCATAATAAGAAGGAAAATACTCAAAATTCTGGTTTTACTGCGAGAAAACATAATTGAAAATAAGAGGCAGGGATATAAAAAAGTTATCGATATAAGTTAAACCTGAAACGGGACAAAAGAATTAGAAGTTCAGGTATAAAATCTGCAAGTAACGAAGTATATAGATAGTTAACGGTGAAGTTAGTGAAAGAGATAGGTAGAGAAAAATAAGGTAATGAAAAATACGGTAACGAAAATACAGGTAATGAAAATACAAGTAATAATAATACAAGTAATAATAATACAATTAATGAAAAATAGGGTAACGAAAATATAGGTAATGAAAAGTATATGTGATTGAAAGTCTAATTGGAATTTAAGTAATAAAATAAAAAAGAATAAAATAAAAATTTACCGACCTTGCGTTTACTAACGGTAAACCCATTACGGCAAATTTTTAAAGTTTGAGAGAGGGCCTGAACACCTCGGAACAGTATTTGTCGAAGACCTGGTCTTCAACCTGTTCGAATAACTTTTTGTAATCTTTCGATTTCGGATCGTGCTTGCTCATCGTTTTCTTGACTTCAGAATTCATCTTATCAAGAGTTTTCTGGTCGAAACCTTCCGTATTCTCCATAGTAAACATAAAAATCATACTCTGAAATTACCTTATTAGGCACTAAATTTTTAAGTCGCTAGTCTGCGGTATTACCGACACAATATTACTGTATAATCTTAAGAAGTATACATAAATATATTAGTCAGGTAATTTACTCAACGTTTTTGATAAATTTTCAAATCTGTTTGAAGATAACTTTTGATCAATAATTAAAAGTTTTATATTATTTATCTAATATATTAGCTTTCTCTTTTAAATAAGACTTTCACGCGCGCTGCAAAGGTCCGCAATCTCAAAATTCTAACATGAGAATCTCTGGAAAGCCTGTTACTTACATTAACCTTTGATTCAAGTCTCTTTCAAATGACAAATCACTTATTTGTTTACTCATATAAATATTTTACACTCAGGTAATGTCCCAAAGGACATATACATTGTTACATTGAAGACCGGAATATATAATGATTACCTGAATCTCCTGAGAACAGACCTGGCAGATAGTTATCCCACAAGCTTTTTTTAAAGCTTGATCAAAAATTAGCCTGAGAGCAGAACTGGTAGATAGTTACCCGGGAGCGGCTTAAAGACAGGATTTTCAGAAGATTGTTTCTCAGCTCCACGAAGAAGGTGAGCCTTTCGCAGTCGAATATTCTCCGTAATTTAGGGGTTAATTTTATTAGCTCTTCGGATTACTATAGAGGTATAGAAAAGTATTCGAGTTGATAACAAAGTGCGACCAGTCTCACAAAGAGTGAACGCGAAAAAGACTCATGAAAACAACACCGAGTTTGGAAAATCTACCTCCGAGCTTCTTATCCTGAAGCCTGAAGGTTATCCGTTAAGCGGCATGATGGACGAATATCCTGTTATTGAAAATCGGGATGTTTTCGAATTCTATGCCCGGGAACAGTGGAATGGATATGTTGCCCGCAAGGGAGATTATCTCTTTGACCGGCGGATGTTCCCGGATTTTGCTTACCGCATTATAGATGTGGAACCTGCAGAATCCATAATCGGAAGTTCAACCTCAATTATCGTAACTGAAGAAGAAAACGGTCTTCCCTCCTCGGCAGAAATAAAGAGTAGCGTTAAATTTGAAGATGTAATCGGGCAGGAACTTGCAAAGCAAAAGTGCAGGCTGATCGAACGCTTCCTTGAAGAGCCCGAACGCTTCGGGAAATGGGCGCCAAGAAATATCCTCTTTTTCGGGCCCTCAGGCACCGGAAAAACCATGCTTGCAAAGGCTCTTGCAAATAAAACTGATGTGCCCATCATTCCCGTCAAGGCTACCCAGCTGATAGGAGAATATGTGGGAGACGGATCCCGCCAGATCCACCAGCTCTATGACAGGGCAGAAGAAATGGCTCCCTGTATAATCTTTATCGACGAACTTGATGCCATAGCCCTGGACCGAAAGTTCCAGGAGTTGAGAGGAGACGTAAGTGAAATTGTAAATGCTCTACTTACCGAAATGGATGGTATAGTGGAACGCGATGGAGTATGTACCATCTGCTCCACAAACAGGATTCATACCCTGGACTCAGCTATAAGAAGCAGGTTCGAAGAAGAGATCGAATTCGTGCTACCCGGAGAAGAAGAAGTCCTCAGGATATTCGAATCGAATGTAAAAACCTTCCCCCTGCAGGTAGAGGACTGTAACTTCCGGGCTCTTGCAAAGAAATCAAATGGGCTATCAGGCAGGGATCTTGTAGAAAAGGTTTTAAAGACTGCTCTTCACCAGGCAATAATAGAAGACAGGGAAATCGTAACAAAGAAGGATTTTGAAAACGCACTTGCAAAACTTGGCAGAAAAGACCTCCCTCAGGGTCCGTCTGAACTCTATATTTAAGCTGAAGACAGGTAAGTTACTGTTAAATTATGGTATTTTTAGGTACTTAAAATAAGTACCTGTTTTAAATTACCATACTTCTTGATGACTCATTTTTGAGGATCATTAATTTTAAAGTAATCTTTTTACTTGCTTCAGTAGAGCATTTTACCTGGCTTTAGTGGAACGTTTTTACTTGCTTCGGTATAATGTTTTTATTTTCTTCGGTATAATGTTTTTACTTTCTTCTGTATAAATGTTTTTACCTGCTTTTCTTCTGCCCGGAAAAGCAGGAATAATTTTATGTATAAAAATCGTTATTTTCTAACAGGAATGATTTAAATAAAGTCTTAACCAGACATCAAATAAAAAAATAAAGGGATCCCCATGAATCAAATACGTGAAGTCGACAGGTTTGAGTGCAGAGTTGTAAACATTATTCAGAACTTGATGTGGAAAGGTGTCACCGTCGAAGAAAAAGGTACAAAAGGCAGGGTATACTTCAGCAGAGTGAACGGTGAGCTCAATATTAATTATGGCGATACTCTTTATTTAGGTATCAAGCCGGTTTATGAAGTCGAAGACAAAACCATGCAGGTCACACTTTACGATGCTGAAAACAAAAAACTGGATTGGACTCTCGTCTGAGTTATTCTGATCCTGTTTCGATGCAGATTATATCTGCTACAACTTCTTTTCCGCTCAGATGCCCGGATACAAAAACTCAAAACTTTTTAATCTTTCTTTAAAGAACGTTTCTAGTTTATTAAAGATTAAGACTAGATTTTAAAGATCATTTCTGGTTTTTAAAGGGCACTTCGAATTTCTATATTGTATTCTACGCCACTTCTCAGAATAATCTATATTTTATTTTGAATATAAATTCCCCTAAATAAAAAAATTAAGCCTTATTCCGACCTGTAAGGGATTTCGATTTCCATCAGGTCTTCGGCTATAAGCACGTTTTCAAACACTTTTTTTGAATCGCTAAGGAGAGGTGCAGCATCATCGGTATATCGGGAGCTTATATGGGTAAGGATCAGCTTCCTGACCCCCGCCTTCTTTGCAAGGGCTGCAACTTCCCCTGCTGTCGAATGTTTGGACTCTTCCGCCCAATCTGCCATCTCATCCGCAAAACTGCCATCATGGATCAGTACATCTGCACCCCTGCTGGCTTCGAGAATGGGCTCACAGGGCCTGGTATCTCCACTGTAAATAATGGTCCTTCCGGGTCTCAACGCCCCCATTACATCTTCAGGTTTTACGAGCTTTCCATTGACTTCTACCGGATTTCCTTTTTGCAATTTTGCGAAAAGAGGGCCAGGAGGAATACCCAGTTCAACTGCCTTTTCCCTGTTGAAACGCCCCGGACGGGGATTTTCTATAAGGGCATATCCGAGGCTTGGGATACTGTGTTCGGTTTTTAAAGCCCGGATAACATATTCCCCCTTTTCCACAATATCTCCGGGTTTCAACTGGATGCCGCGTACTTCATATTTAAGATTGAAATAGCCAAGGGCTTTAAAAAGCTCAGTAAATTCCCTGGTGCCCTCGGGGCCGTAAATCAGGAGAGGCTCTTTTCTTCCCATGAAAGACATGGTCTGGATCAGGCCAGGGATTCCCAGAAAGTGATCTGCATGAAAGTGACTGACAAAAATAGAGGACAGACTCATCATCCCTGTCTTTGCCCGCATCATTTGCTGCTGGGTGCCCTCTCCGCAGTCAAACAGGATAAGCTCCCCTTCCCGATTGACCATTACTGCGGATGGATTTCTGTTGCGGGTAGGCAGAGAGCCTCCAGTACCAAGAAAGATTATGCGAAGCATATCGAACCCACTAAGTACTTAAGAGGTATTTATTGATTACCACTTAAAGGTATCAGAGGAACCTATAATAAAGTCAAGCTTTTTAAGCTGAAACCCCGCCTTCAGAAATATCTCTATATTAGCGTATTTATTGGATTTCCACCGTCCAGATTCTTCCGTAATTGCCTGGAATATTAAGCTGGACTTCCCTGCTTGCAGAAACCCCCATTAAATTTTCCAGTCCGTGAAGCTCTTCCAGGTAATTGCCACTAAACGGGAATGTGAAAGGCACTACCTGATCATGAATTCCAAAGTTTAAAGCTATCAGGCTAAAAACTCCTTCGTAACTCCGGGAAAACAGCATAATATTCCGGGACTGATAGAGGACAAAATCATTATAAAAGAAATGTTCTCCCCTGGAAAACTGAGGGTTATTTCTCCGAAGCTTGACGAGTTTTCTGACGAGCTGAATCAGGGACCTGCCTTCAGAAGTATAGAAGTATTCCCAGCGTACAGGTCTGTACAAAAGCACTCTTCCCCACCCCTCCTGAGGAAGGAAGTAGTTCTCTCCAAACTCCTGCCCCTGCCATAACATGGGGATTCCTTTTGCCGTAAACAGACCTATAAGATAGGGCTGGACTCTGTACCAGAGCGTACGGTCACCCTCCTTCAGAAGTTCATTATCACTGACAACTGTTCCAAAGTTACAGATAAAACGGGAGTGATCGTGATTTTCCAGATACTGGAGGGCAGTTTTTCGGATACTATCGCCGTTGTTCTGAACTTCTGCAGGATAACCTGAGAGCCCGAAGAGGAAGCCCAGGCTGGTCAATTGATCGGAATTTCCGGCCGCTTCCCTTGCCGCATGCAGAGTTCCGTTTTGCCAGGTACAGTTACTGAAAGTTTTTTCCAGGATCTCTAACGGTTTTTGCAATTGCTCTGCGCACTGGATAAGGTTTACGGAGCCTTCATTGAAAAATCGCTGCCAGTGGTCGGAAGAGCCCTTTTTTTCTTTGACCAGCTCGTAAGTCTCCTGTACCAGTTTCGCATAGCCGTTTTCCGAATTCTCAAGCCAGTATCCTGGCACATAATCATACCTGAAACCATCTACATGATAAGAGTCGAGCCAGTGATGGTTAACTGTCAAAAAGAAATCCCTGGTAAATTTGCGGTTGAAGTCCGTACTCATTCCAAATACATCTTCAGCAAAAGGGCCCATGAAAGGATTTTTATCAATACCCCAGCCAAGTTCATTATAAACATAGAAATAAGGAAAAAGGTGACTCGTGTGCGCATAGACAGAGTCAACTATAACTGCGATGCCTTTCCGGTGAGCCAGATCGATTAATTTTTGCATATCTTTTCTGTTTCCGAAGCGCTCATCCACGCCAAAATAGCCGATTGGCATAAATCCCCAGTCCACTCGTTTCTCAACATTGGAAAGAGGCATCAGTTCTATGCAGTTTACCCCAAGGTCTGCCAGATAACCCAGTTGATCAGTTACCCCCTGTATGTCATCTGCAAACTCATTTATCATTAATTCATACAGAATAATATCATTTATCGAAGGTGTTTTCCATACCAGTTCGTGTTTGTCCCATTCATATTGTTCGTACCCGAGCGTGAATGCGGATAACTTGCCGACTCCAAACTCTCTGGCAAAAGGATCGATAATCCAGTCAATGGGACTCTGTTTATCCGGGTTTTCGAGACAATACCGATAGACATACTTTCCCGGAGTTCCCCAGGCAGAATAGGGTTCTGGCTTATCTCCGGATACGATATTTATTGTTGCAGACCAGTAATCCCCATATTCTAAGTCCTCTGAATGTTCCACTTCAAATTTCATAGGCAGTATATCCTGAAGGAACTGGTCCTTTTCATGAATTACCCTCACCCATAGCTTATTGCCTTCATCTGCCGACACTCCCGGTAAAAAGAGCCCGAAGCTAATAACTCCGGAGTTCTATTTATCCTCCCTGGCTCCAAGCTTATGAAGCGGCAGAAACGCAAATTTATTCTGCAAATTACTCACACCCCGCACCTGTTTAGAAATTAGGAAAAAGTAGTCCGTATTTATTCTTTGAAATTTTTTTATTGAAAGGGACACTACAAGTAGAAAACAATAGCTGTTAATCTATACCGAAGTAGCTTTAACGTAGAATTAAATGAATGTTTAATGTAGAATTAAATTCAAGAATCAATATAGTTTTGGAAATTCAATTTCTAAAAAATGATTCTGAGTTATTACTTTCCGAGGTTTGACTTTTTCTTTACAGAGATAAGGATAGGTGAAGCTTTTAAGTCAAGGAAAAAAACGAAATGGTTCTGTATAAGAAGAAAAACAAAATATATTAATTCGGTCTGAATTTTCAGAAATTACTGCCTTAATTTTCAGGATATTATATATTCTAAAAACTCGTTAACCTTCTCCAGATTACACATTTCTACCCAAAAATGATAAAGGAACCGTCATCACATGTCAGGAAATTACGGAAAAGTTTATCTTGTAGGTTCGGGTCCCGGAGACCCTGAGCTTCTTACCCTGAAAGCCCGCCGTCTGATTGACAGTGCTGAAGTAATTATCTATGACCAGCTTCCTGGAAAAGCTATTCTGGACTCAATGCCTGAAAATGCGGAAAAAATCGATGTCGGGAAATATGCCGGCAACCACACCATGACCCAGGCTGAGATTAATGAGGTGCTTGTGCAGAAGGCAAAAGAAGGAAAGATGGTGATAAGGCTTAAAGGAGGCGACCCCTATGTATTCGGGAGAGGGGGAGAAGAAGCCGAGGTACTTGCAGCCGAGGGAATTGAGTTTGAAGTCGTGCCAGGGATTACGTCTGCAATTGCAGTGCCTGCTTATGCCGGAATTCCGGTAACCCACAGGGAAAGCACCTCGATGGTCACTTTCATAACCGGGCACGAGGATCCCACAAAGCCGGAGAGCTGGCTTGACTGGGAAACCCTGGCAAAATTCGGGGGAACAATTGTAATCCTAATGGGCGTGAAAATGCTTGGCAGGAATGCAGAAGAGCTAATGAAGCATGGCAAAGCCCCTGAAACCCCTGTTGCAGTCATTGAGAGAGGAACCAGGGCCGACCAGAGAGTTACTGTAGGAACCCTCTCAAATATCTCAGAACTTGCAAAGGAACGTAAAGTGAAGGCTCCTGCCATTACAGTTATAGGAGACGTGGTCAAACTTCATGAGGTCCTTGGAGAACAGCGCACAGGGATGGAATTTTAACAGACGCAAAGGGATCAGGATATGACAGGAGAACAGGAGAAGGCAAAAATACCGGTCCTCGCAATTATGAGGCCGGAAAGCTACAGGGAAAAGTCCGAGGCCCTTGCCAGGGACTACGGCTTTAAGCCGATATATGCCCCTATGATAAAGCTTGAAGGCGTAAAAGATGAGGGTTTTGAGCCCTTTTTACAGAGAGTCCTTGCCGGAGTTTCTGACTACGTGGTCTTTACCAGTGCAAACGGGATAACCTTTACCCTCGAAAAGCTCTCTGAAACCGAAAAGGAAAATTTTATTACGGCACTTAAAAAAACAAGGGTAATTGCAATCGGGCCTAATACGGAAAAGGAACTTATAAAAATAGGAATTGACAACTCTTTCCTGCCAGTAGATTATAGTTCAGAGGGAATTGTAGAAGCTCTTTGCCCTGAGGTAAAAGGAAAAAAGGTTGACCTTGCGAGGAGTGTGTTTGGGGCTAAAGCCTTAATAGAAGGGCTCGAAAAGTGCGGAGCTACGGTTTATGAGACCCATGTATACACCCTCAGCATTCCTGAAGGAACAATTCAGAAAGAGCTGATCGAGCGCACGCTTGCAGGGGAAGTGGATGCTTTTGCTTTTACAAGCTCGATGATGGTTAAAGGCTTTATGAAGCATGCGAAAGGGCTGGGAGCAGAGGAAACCATAAAAGAGACTCTTAACAGGGTCGTGGTAGGAGCTATAGGAACGCCTACAGGAAATACCCTGAAGAAGTATGGAATTAACACAAACGTAATTCCCGACGAGTTCACCTTTGAAGCACTTTTAAAGGCTATAAAAAACCAGGTTTGAGATTTTGAAGGATCGACATGATAGGCATTTCAAAACTTTACTGCGGAACCGTGGAACCTTCCGATGCCCTTCGCTATGGAAGGGAATCAAAGAAGCTTCCCTCTCACCTGCTGCAGTTTTCAAAAGATAAAAAGCCAGTCGTGGTCTGGAACATGACCCGCCGCTGCAACCTGAAGTGCGTCCATTGTTATGCCCAAGCAAAGGATATCGAATTTGAAAACGAGCTTTCGACTGAAGAAGGTAAAGCTCTTATCGATGACCTTGCAAGTTTCGGAAGTCCGGTAATTCTTTTTTCCGGAGGGGAACCAACCCTGAGAAAAGACCTGCCCGAACTTGCGGCCTATGCCCGTGAGAAAGGGATGAGGGCCGTGATTTCCACAAACGGGTCGCTGATAGACAGTAATATGGCAAAAAAGCTAAAGGATGTCGGGCTCTCTTACGTAGGAGTTTCCCTGGATGGAACAAGAGAGACAAATGACAAATTCAGGGGGATGAAGGGAGCATTCGATGCGGCACTCAGGGGGCTTCACAATTGCCAGGAGGAGGGCATAAAGGTGGGCCTTCGTTTTACCATCAACAAGCAAAACGTTATGGATATTCCTGCAATCTTTGACCTGCTTGAAGAAGAAAAAATTCCAAGAATATGTTTCTATCATCTGGTTTACGCAGGCCGGGGCTCGGAAATGGTGAACGAAGACCTTTCCCTCGAGGAATCCAGGCAGGCTGTAGACCTTATACTCGATAGAACAAGAAGGCTGCACGAGAAAGGTTTTCCTGCCGAAGTCCTGACCGTGGACAACCACTGCGACGGTCCCTACCTGTACATGAAACTCCTCAAAGAAAATCCGGAAAGGGCCGCCGAGGTATTTGAACTCCTTTCCATGAACCAGGGCAATTCCTCAGGAATAGGTATAGGATGCGTATCCTGGGACGGTTCGGTACATGCTGACCAGTTCTGGAGACATTATTCATTTGGGAATGTGCGGGAACGCCCATTCAGTGAAATCTGGAATGACCTGAGCGATGAACTCATGGCCGGGCTCAAAAACCGGAAACCCCTGATAAAAGCCAACGGGGACCGCTGTTCCCGGTGTAAATGGCTAGAGGTCTGCAATGGGAATTTCAGAGTGCGGGCTGAAGCCGTATACGGGAATGTCTGGGCCGATGACCCTGCCTGCTACCTGACAAAGGAAGAAATCGGATACGAGGAGGCCTGAAACTTCTCAGGCTTTATTAAATTTCAGATTTTCTTAACTTCTATTATTTTCTTAAATTTTTCAGATCATTATTTTTTAAATTTGTTTCTCTGTAAACTTGTCACCTCACTGGCGTTTTTCCTTCAGGTTATAGCTTTGTGATTACTCATTCAACCGGGTTTGAGATATACCATTTTGGGATGAATGTTTCAAATCCGTCATACCATTCCAAAACATTTTCGGCTTGTCTGAGCATGGTACTGACCTCTTCGTGTCCGAATTTAATTGCCCAGGGAATTGATGAAAGCTGATTACTTGCAATATATAGAGCCATTAACCTGAAAAATAAAACTGGCACATTATGTTGAAAATATCCGTTTATGCGTCCTGACGCGAATGAGGCGCTTATATATGCACACCAGGTAATGCGATTAAATTCTTCCCAGGGGTCACCGTAATCAAGCCTGTTAAAGTCAATGATTCCTAGCTCTCCAGACTTTGTAACAATCATATTTCCGGCATGATAGTCCCCATGTTGAAAAGACTGAGGGCGATTTTCCAATAGATATCGATTTTGTTCGATAGATTCAATTATTTTATCTGCTCCCTCCAGGCGAATCCTGCAAGCTTCATAATCGGTAATATTTCTGTTTATTTTTTGATTGAAACGCTCCGACCATGATACTTGATTTTTTGCCGCAGGAACCTTATGCAGAGTTCTTAATATTTCCCCCGCTTTAACACCAAGCCTGTATTGCTCTTTGCTGTTCAGTTCCGGAAGGAGGTATTCTGCATCCCTCCCTGTAATCCAGGTTAGTAAAGAATATACGGATTGACCGTTATTACAAATTCCGAAATCGACTGGACGCGATATCAAAATATCAAGGTTATCAAGCCGTTTTATTGCTTCAAAATCCCGTTTCTTGTTCTTATATTGGGAGATGTCCGATATTCTTAACAATAATTCTCTGCCATCTGCAGTTCGAATATAATATTTCTGATCATTTGACCATCCTTTATTAATTGGCTCAACTATTTGTCATTTACAAGCATCAGGGATTTCATTACAGAGTTTAATCACGCTAACAGCTCTATAAAAATCGAAATATGGATATTGCCGTTTATTCAGTCACAACTTTAGAGTTTTCTTTTATAAAGAATCATTTATTCGTATTGAATGCATATTTTCAAGAAAGAACATGTAAGAAAAGTGGTTGAGGGAGGAAAGCAAATACATGAAACCGATCCATTTGTTCCTGATCTTTTTTAGTGTTTTTATCACTGTTTCAGGTTGTGTCTCCGAAAGGGGAGAGCCAGGAACCTATGACAACGAGACTGAAAATCTTTCCTACGAGGGGGAATCGTTAACCCCAATCGCACAGCAGCGAAACAATGCCATAAGGGGAACTCAGTATATTGACAGGGAAAGCTACAGGCTGCAGGTTGACGGGCTGGTAGAGAATCCTTTAAACCTTAATTATGAAGAAATAACCGGATTGCCTCAGACTTCGAAAGTTGTGGACCTGAACTGCGTGGAAGGCTGGAGCTTTACTGCGAAATGGACAGGAGTGAGAATTGAGGACCTTTTTGAAAAAGCCGGAGCTATGGAAAATGCGACTACAGTTATTTTTTACAGCGCGGATGGATACTCTACCTCTCTTGATAAGGATTACCTCTTAGAAAACGATATAATCCTAGCATACAGGCTCAACGATGTAACCCTGCCTCCTGACCGGGGTTTTCCTCTTCAGCTCGTAGCCGAAAACAAATACGGGTACAAATGGGCGAAATGGATCGTAAGAATAGAACTCAGCGACTCGCCTTACAGGGGATACTGGGAGGAAAGAGGATACAATAACACGGCTGATGTCGGGGGGCCTGAACTTGAGAGAAGGGAATAAACCCCTTACCGTTAAACACCAATAACAATATAATATATCCAAACTATAGTATACTGTTGCCAGCATTGCAGAATCAAAACGTAAAACTGGCAACTTCTTTATCACAAAATTAACTTTGAGATGAGAGTATACTGTGGGGAAAATATACAACCTGGGAAGTATTTCCGGAAAAGTGGGGGTAATTTAAGATGGCATCTCGCCATGTTAATACTTTAAGCCCTGGGGACCCTTTCAGGGACTGGCTTGTTGAAGAAGTTGTCGGGCACAGGCTCCGGAATAAAACGTGTTCTGTTAATGTTTTTAAATACAATTCCTCCCATACCGTCTGCAGGTATCAGTTCAGGGGTGAGAACTTCAGCGTAATGGCAAAGTTTTTTGCCGAACCTACCGGCCGGCTGAAAGATTATAACCCTCATAAAGGCATGATGAATGAATATCGTAACCTTAGAAAGGCTGCTTCCGTAATAAATGTTGCAAAGCCTCTTGCAGTCAATAAGAAGTTCAATTGCGTCCTTGTAACCGAACATATACCTGGAAAATCTCTAGCCTGGTACTTCAGCCATGAAGAAAAACTTTACGAGAAGCTTGCTGCAGTTGCACACATGCTCCGACAGCTTCACGAGAACACAAAATCTTCTTATAATAAGGAAAACGAATTCAGAAATTACCATGACGTGCTGGACCATCTGAAACTGGATCACGATACCAGAGAGAGTTTTAATAAATTGCTCGGACAATGGTGGTACAGTCCCCTGCTCAACAGGGAGCACGGTTGTATGGTTCACAGGGATGTTACGCCCTCTAATTACATTTTTTGCAAAGGTAAACCCTATGCCCTCGACTTTGAAAGTTCCTGGTTCCAGGCGCATCCTGTTAGAGATCTCGGGATTCTTAGCGCAGAACTTAAAAATGAATTCGAACTGCACAAAGGAAGTGGCTGGAAAGCCGAACCTTACATAGGTAACTTTCTCTGGGAATACAGCAGCGATGAAAAGGATTTTAAATATATTACCGGAGTTTTGCCTTTCTTCATGAGCATAGGACTCCTCCGCTCGGCCAGGCTGCATCAGGACAACTATAGAGATTATTTGATTAAAGAAGCACGTGAGTGTTTAAAAGCAATTAATTAACTGGGATATGGGGAGGTAAGAGTATTTCTGAAAAATATGAATCTGAGGCAGGTGAAGATGAAGTTACACTTCTAAATGATCTTGCCGGAAAAGGTGAAGAGGTATTTAAAAGCTGTCAGATAAAAGGAGTTATTTTTGACTGCTACCAGACCCTCATAGATATCGATACTGATGAACACAGGTTGGAAACATATGAGGTTGTAAGCAGGTGGCTTGCCTACCAGGGAGTAAAAATAAAGCCGGAAAAATTGTGGGACACTTATATGTTTAAAGTAAAAGAAAGAATGGAAGATTCCAGGGAAATATATCCTGAAATCAGGGTAGAAGAAATCTTTGCCGAGATCTGCAGGGAAAATTCGGTCTGGAAAATCGATGAGAAACATCTTGGAGTTGAAACTTCAAGAGTCTTTCGGGCAGCTTCTATCCAGAAACTTCGCCCATTTCCCCAAAGCATAGAATTAATAGAACAGTGTATTAACATTCCAAAGTGCATAATCTCCAACGGGCAGAGAGTGTTCTCCGAACTGGAACTGCGGTTCCTGGGGCTCTTCGATTATTTCGACTTTGTTATTTTCTCATCGGATGTTGGGTACAAGAAACCGGACCTCAGACTTTTTATGTCTGCGCTCAAAAAGATGGGCCTTGAACTCGAACCCAACTGTGTCATGTCAATAGGAGACTCTTACGAAAACGAGATATTACCTGCAAGAAAACTGGGGATGCGCGCTATGCGTATTGAAGAAGCCTGGAAACATTTCGATTTGACAGACTGATTTTCATAAAATGAATTTTTCTTCTTTTTTCGCTTTTAATAAACGCAAATCCAGAACATTTACATTATTAATAGGAAGAAGCGTAAAATCCCCAGGTATTTAGCCAAGCGGTAGTTCACTTTAGCAAATTTAGAATACTTTTATTCTTTTTAAGATTCTGTTTCCAATCTCTGTATTTTCTGGAATAATCAAAATCTGTGATTTTTTCAGTTATGGTCGATATTAGAAGAATTATACATAGAAATGGAAACTATATACTAGTATTTACGAACAATATAGATATTTGCATAAAACCTATATAACAAGAGATCAATCTCAATAGTAATTGCAGAATAGTATAGCAAAAATCAAAAATTCATAAAGACTTCGAAAAATAAAAGGAGGACCCCTATGCTCCAAAACGGAAAAATTAAAGGCTTAATCTTTGATTGTTATAAAACTCTTATTGATATCAAAACTGATGAAGGAAGTAAAGAAACAAACGAAAGGGTAAGCAGATGGCTACTTTATCAGGGAGTGAGGATAGAACCCAACCGGCTCAGGGAAGAATACAGGTGGAAGGTTATAGGCAGGTTGGGCAATTCAGGCCAGCAGCACCCGGATATCCGTATAGAAGAAATTTTTGCAGAGATCTGTGCCGAAAATGCGTTTAGAGAAATCGATCCTTATTGGCTCGGAATTGAAACGGCCAAGGTATTCAGAACCGCATCTTTAAGAAAACTCGAGGCCTACCCTCAGAGCCTGCGCCTGCTTGAAAAATATAGACATATTCCGAAGTGCGTTGTCTCCAATGCCCAGAGAGTCTTTACTGAACAGGAACTTCGCTTCCTGAACCTATATGATCGCTTCAATTTCGTAATTATATCTTCGGACCACCGTATCAAGAAACCTGACACCCGACTCTTCAGGATGGCTCTTGACGGCCTGGGGCTTGAACCCTGGGAAGTGCTCTCAATCGGCGACACGCCAGAAAACGATATTCACCCACCCCAGAGTCTCGGAATGAATGCCATGCATATCCGTGAAGCATGGAAGTATGCATAACTGGAACAGATAATAAAAAGGAAAGAATTCAGAACGTAACACAAAGGAAACTAACTTCTTTAAGCTGAATCCAAACTGAATTTGAGCTGAAACCAGGCTTAACTTCATCTTATACGTTTTTAGCTCGCAACTATTTCTTCCCCTCTTTTCTGCCACTTTAAAAGTTTTCAGAATTTCTCTTGAGAACTATCATTTTCTGATAGCATTACTATATTCTGATTTCCTTACTGTTCAGTAAACTGTGAGGTACCACTAAACTGATTATAGATATTTTCCTTCCTATGAATTGGTTTTTTAGATGAAAATGCAATGATGAAACTCAAATGTGTTATTTCTGACAAATATTGAATAATTACTGAATAGTAAAAAATTTTTACTTCATCCAAAACCAGATATATTTAAATAATCGCAAGCACTCTAAAACCCCAAGAAATTCTTACACTATTTCCCAATCATGGAGTGTCTTTATGACAGAATCAGAAATTCCGAAAGAATATAACGCAAACGAGGTTGAGGAAAAGTGGATGGAGAAGTGGAACCTCTCCATGTACCATTTCAACTGGGGAGAGGATACCCGTCCCCAATATATTATTGACACCCCACCTCCCTATCCTACAGGCAATTTCCATATCGGAAACGCGCTTAACTGGTGCTATATAGACTTTGTTGCCCGATACAAACGTATGCGCGGGTACAATGTGATGTTTCCCCAGGGCTGGGACTGCCACGGCCTGCCAACCGAAGTCAAGGTTGAAGAGATTCACGGGATAACGAAAAACCAGGTTCCTCGTGCAGAATTTCGCAGAATGTGCAGGGAACTGACTGCAGGAAACATCGACAAGATGCGCAAAACAATGTTGCGCCTGGGCTTTTCCGTGGATTGGAGCAACGAATTCGTTACCATGGAACCCTCATACTTTGTAAAAACGCAGAAATCCTTTGTCAGGATGTACGATGATGGACACATCTATCACGAAGAACACCCTGTCAACTGGTGCCCCCGATGTGAAACTGCCATTGCTTTTGCAGAAGTAGAGTATGAAACAAGGCAAACAAAGCTTAATTTCGTCCATTTCGACAAGGTAGATATTGCAACCACCAGGCCGGAACTTATGGCAGCCTGTGTCGCAGTTGCGGTTAACCCTGAAGATAAGCGTTACAGCCAGTATATCGGCCAGGAGATCACAGTACCAATCTTTGGGCAGAAAGTGACTTTGATTGCCGATGAGGATGTTGAGCCTGAATTTGGTACAGGCGCTGTAATGATCTGTACTTTCGGGGACAAGCAGGACGTTCGCTGGTGGGTGAAATATGGGCTGCCGCTTATAAAAGCCATCGACAAGCAGGGCAGGATGACAAAAGCTGCAGGCAAGTATGAAGGCATGAACATTGCCGAATGCAGGGAAGCTGTCATTGCTGACCTGAAAGCCGCAGATTTTCTCTATGACCAGAAACCCCTGGAACAGAATGTCGGGCTCTGCTGGCGCTGCGACACCCCTATCGAAATCCTTTCGGAGCCCCAGTGGTTCGTAAAGATCGACAACGACGGCATCCTGAAAGCTGCAGATGAGATCAACTGGTATCCCGAGTACATGAAAGTCAGGCTCCAGAACTGGACAGGCACTATGGAATGGGACTGGTGCATTTCCAGGCAAAGAGTCTTTGCGACTCCGATCCCGATCTGGTATTGCAAAGAGTGCGGGGAGGTAATGATTGCAGAAGAGAGCTGGCTCCCGATTGACCCGAATGAAGCAGCCCCGAAGAAAGCCTGCGCCTGCGGTTCAACCGAATTTGAGCCTGAAACCGATGTGCTGGACACATGGATGGACTCCTCGATTACGGCACTACATGTCACGGGCTGGGAAAGCGAGCATGAGCTCCGCCTGCCTGCACAGATCCGTCCTCAGGGCCATGATATCATCAGAACCTGGGCCTTTTACACGATCCTGCGGAGCCTTGCCCTTGAAGGAAAAAGGCCCTGGGACTCCATAGTTGTTAACGGCATGGTGCTCGGGCCTGACGGACATAAGATGAGCAAGTCCCTTGGAAATGTTATTTCCCCTGAGGAAGTAACCTCACAGTACAGTGCCGATGCTTTCAGGCAGTGGGGTGCAGTTGGCGGCTCCACAGGCTCGGATGTAATGTTCCGCTGGAAAGATGTGGTCTCAGCTTCTCGCTTCCTTCAGAAGATGTGGAGTATCTACCGTTTCTCAATGTCTCACCTGAAGGACTTTGGGCCGGAAGATGCCGGGAACTTCCCCACGGATTCCCTGCTTATAATTGATAGGTGGCTGCTGAGTAAACTTAACAGGCTTGTAGACACTGCCACAAAAGAGCTTGACGCATACCAGTTTGATTCCACTTTCAAGGCAATCAGAGGTTTTGCCTGGGAAATCCTTGCTGATAACTATCTGGAGCTCGTAAAAGGCAGGCTTTATGGCGATGAGCCTGAGGGCAGGAGAGCAGCCCAGTATGTGCTTTACAGGACGATGAAAACTCTCTCGCTTCTACTTGCACCCTTTATACCCTTCTTTGCGGAAGAGCTGTATTCCAGGTTTAGCGATGAAAGTGTTCACACGCAGGCCTGGCCGGCAGTCGATGAAACCTTCATAAATGAAGAAGCCGAAGCCGCAGGGGAATTGATCAAAGATATCACAGGTGAGGCCCGCAGATACAAGTCCGACCTGGGAATGGCGCTTAATGCCCCCCTGAAAAAGCTTGAGATCTACAATGCAAATATCGATACAGGGGATATTGCAGGTGCCACAAACTCGGAAGTCGAGTTGATGGAAGGTGCCCCTTCATTTGAATATATGCCAGTGGAAGTTAAGCCCAATATGGGTATCCTGGGCCCCCGATTCAGAAAAGACGCAGGTGCTGTCGTGAAAGCTCTCAAGGCAGAGGACCCTGCTGCGGTTGAAGCCCAGGCAGCTTCGGGAAAGATAACCATTACTGTAAACGGCGAATCGATCGAACTCGAACCCGAAGCCGTAGAGATAAGGAAAGAAGTGATCTCAGGCGGCAGGGAAGTCGATGTGCTTGAAGTAAGAGGTGCGATTGTTGTAATTGTAAGGTAAGCTTTTCGGCTTACCTTTTTTCAGAAAAGATATCCGTTATGATTCAAACAATGCTTATTTTTCCAGCTTTTTAAGAACATCTGAAAGCAGGATATCCTGCTTTCAGATTCCATAAATTCAAATTTTGATTTTAATTCAAATTCCGATCTTAATTAAACTCCGGATTTAATCCTGCGCAAAAGGTGTAAAACCGATTTTCTGATATTACTTTTCCGATTATTACCGGAGTGTTATTTTTTAGGCCTCAAGACTAAACTCTTAGTTTACAACATGAACAAAAATTTATAAATTGCTCAGCTTAGGTTAAGGATTCCTGCGAAGTCGAAATCTCGAAAACCGAGCATTTAGAATTAGCCTCTCACTTTAAAAGATTTTTGGCGTCATAAAAGCTCAGGATAAATGGGGAGTCGTAAAGTGACTATCTAACTTTACATTGCGATGGAATTAGTTAATCAGATGTAAGTATCCGGACTTTGCCGATTTCCCCAAAGATAGGTAGAATTATTTAAATAAAGTGAAAAAATATGAACTCCCCTTTCCAATGTGAAAGTTTATATACATCTAGGTAATCTGTTTCAGAAATGTATTATTTAGACCTGGAGTTCTTATGACAAAAGTAGAAAAGGTACTACTGCTGCTCAAAAATATGGTGTACGAAAGCACCAGCCCGCAGGAAACCCTCAAATTTGCGAAGTATTACCGGAGTAAGGGGCTCGATGTGCTGGTTATTCTATGGGGACCTATGGGAGTGTTACTCGCAAAGAAAGATAAAACAAGAGGATCGCCCAAATACGATGCCACTGTTAAGGAGTGTATCGATCTGGGAGTTGAGTTCCGATGCTGCCAGCTTGCCTCAGATATGATCGGGCTTAAGGAGGAAGAATTGATTCCAGGGATCGAATTCATCTGCTCAAAAGATGTGGCCGAACTCTTTCTGAGATACACCGAAGAAAACCAGCTAATCATTAGTTTCTGAGCCTGAAAGATTTCTAAAAATTAAATCAGGTAGTTAAGGAATAATGGTTTTAAGCAATAGATATGTTTTACTGTAGCTCTTTCTTAAGTAAGGTTTTCTTCAATCTAATTATATCCTGCCCAACTGGTCCTTCAACCAGGGGATACGTGCCTGAAATCGGCCTGTAGAATGTTTGATCTGCATCTCAACCCAATTTTAGCTATTTTAAATCCTGTTTGCTCTTTTACCTGTCTCGGCAGAGTTGCGGCTCTGCAGTGCGCCCCGAATTGCGCCTCGCCCGAATTGCGCCTCGCCCGAATTGCGCCTCGGGAGTACGCGGCCCTTTTCGCTCACTTCGTTCGCTCAAGAGGGCTAATTTGTAATAAATATACTGAAGTGAGCTCAAAAGGGCTGATTTATCCGCATTTATAAAATTGTAGTTATTCTGTCTGAAATCCACCTGGAAATCACAGGAATTCGGGGAATTTTCTGGGAGAGGGTTAATTCGCAAAGTTTCGGCTTTTCCGGGTTGCAGGTTGGTTCCGTGGTTTGTGTTATCTATATTGGATTTTCTGTGCCCGTTATAAAATGAAAGTTGTACTGAAAAGTGTACCGAAAATCGTACTTAACTCATTAGTTGACTGCAGGCTTGACTGAACTGCAAGTTTGACTGAGCTATTAAGCTGGGTCTGAGAATCTTCCTGTAAATCTTAAGTGTCATGAAGAGAGATCTGCAAATATTCTTTGCAATGTTTGTGTGAACCGATAGAGCTTTTTAGATTTGGTGCCTATTTTTAGACAGTTTGGAAATAACAGAAAGTATCACATTAAGGAATGAATTATATGTCAATATGCACATAATTAGGATAAAAATGGATTTAATATAAAAATACAACTTTAAAATAATGAATTAATCCTGAATATTTCAGCCCTTCGGTTAATTGATTTAAAGGTATGGAAAGAAAATAATTTAAGCAGGTGATTTCATGTTTTTACAGGATTATGAGTTAAGTGAGGAAGAGAAAATTCTCTTACAAAAGGTTCTGGATGGGGATGTGGCGCTTCGCAAGATTGAGGAGTTTGCAGACCCGATAACTTCAGTAAAACTTAGACGGCTTGCAATACAGGAGTTTGCAAAACTCGAGTTCGAGCACATCCAGAATTTTTCCCTTGATGTGGAAGCCGTATCGAAAAAGAATATAGAAAATATGATAGGCGCAGTTCAGATTCCGCTCGGGGTTGCCGGGCTTCTGAAGGTAAACGGAGAATATGCAAATTCCGAGTACTATATCCCGCTTGCTACAACCGAAGGAGCTCTTGTTGCCAGTGTAAATCGCGGCTGTTCGGTTATCACGAAATCGGGAGGAGCAAACGTCAGGGTTTTTGAAGATGAGATGACCAGAGCGCCTGTTTTTAAGCTTGAGAGTCTTGAGAGAGCCAAAAAATTTTATGAGTGGGTAAAATGCCCTGAGATTTTCGAACAGATGAAAGAAGTTGCCGAAAAAACAACTCGTTTTGGAAAATTGCTTTCCGTAAAACCCTTTGTGACCGGCACATACGTATACCTGAGGTTCTCGTACGATACAAAAGATGCTATGGGCATGAACATGGTGACTATAGCTACTGATGCAGTTATGCACCTGATAGAAGACGAATTCGGCGCACACCCCGTTACACTTTCAGGAAATATGTGTACCGACAAAAAGCCGGCTTCCATAAGCACAATTCTGGGAAGAGGAAAAACAGTTGTAGCCGAGGTTACCATTCCAAAAGAGCTTGTCAAAGAGACTCTGAAATGTACGCCTGAATCCATGTTTGAGGTAAATTACAGCAAAAACCTGCTTGGCTCGGCGAGAGCAGGATCACTTGGTTTCAATGCCCATGCTGCAAATATTATTGCTGCGATGTACCTGGCATGTGGACAGGATGCTGCCCACGTTGTCGAGGGAAGCACTGCGATTACGAGCATGGAGCTCACAAAATATGAGGAAATTAACTGTTCTGTTACTCTGCCTGCCCTGCCTGTGGGAACCGTTGGGGGGGGCACTGGCCTTGGAACCCAGAGAGATTGCCTGAATATCCTTGGCGTTACAGGCGCAGGTGATGTTCCAGGGATAAACTCCAGGAAATTTGCAGAAATCGTAGCTTCTGCCGTGCTTGCAGGAGAAGTTTCCCTTATCGGAGCCCAGGCTGCAGGACACCTGGCCCGTGCTCATGCCCAGCTTGGCCGTGGAAAGTTCTAACGCAAGCCTTTTCAAAAAAGGCTTGAGCGAAAACGAAAACGGCGCAAAGTTTGTGGTCAAGCGGCGCAATGCAAGCCTTTTCAAAAAAGGCTTGAGCGAAAACGAAAATGGCGTGGTCGGGGTGGTCACAAGCCTTTTCAAAAAAGGCTTGTGGAGATCTTACGAGCAAATTATGAATTAAGAATTTGTTAGTAAAACTGAATTTCCTCTGAAGGGTTTTCACTTCAGGCAAGAGATTTCCGTTCTTGATGCAGAAATGAGTCTAAGGAACTATACTTCTGACTTACCTTTTACCGGAAGCTTATGTTTCTTATTTTTTATTGGGAGATTTGTATCTTATTTCTGCCAAAGAACGGTGTTTCGTATCTTTTATGTAAAACTTGTATTTTCTTTTTACAGAGTTTAACATTACTGAAGTTCAGGCAAAATGGAAAGTTATATTGCCAGATTTTTATACAACTGTCAAATAAATTAGAAATCCTTATTAGAATGTAAATTTGTAAACTTAACATAGAGATGGCATGAGCAATCCTGTAGATCTCCTGGCCTGTGCGATTACCTCACTGCTTTGCTTTTTAATAGTATATACTGTGTTGCAGGCAGATATATTGATACTCGGAATTGCTCTCGTAGGTTGTATTCTTTTTGGGAAGATTCTATATTTATTTTAAAAATCTTTCAGTTTCCGGATTTGTTCAGGCGGTAAAACAGAGTAGTGTACTTAAAGTACCGGTATCCTAAGTGCCTTTTTTGATAGTATTTTTTAATTTCATTTTAATAGTATTCCCTTTTTGCGAATTTTCCATTATGGAGAAGAAGCAAGATTATTTAAGGTTTAATAATAATATTTCCTCGGGGAATTCAAAAGAAGGGAAGGCTAACAGGGTCAGTGCCAATGGGATAAAGAAAATTGGCCAATAAAGTTTCTATTTTGCTGTTATTGTTTAAACAGCTTGCAAGCTTAATTTTAAAGCATTCCATCCATCGTAGAATGCTCATACGATACTCACACAATAAAACTCGTACAGTTAAGACTAACTCGTACAGTTAAGACTGATACAATTAAGACACATGCATTAGGCTTATACATAACTCTCACAGGATAAGATGAGGTTAACTGAGCAAGCAGATGAGGTTAAACTGAGCAAGCTAGAAAAGCTGAAGATAAATAGAAAATTAAGAAAAATATTGGGGGTTAGGTTTCTGGACTATACGCTTCGAATAGGAGGAGAGGCCGGACAGGGGCTGCAGACAATAGGAGGAGCTCTTGCAAAGGTCTTTTCTCGAATTGGATATCATGTATTTTCGCACCAGGACTACATGTCCAGGATACGAGGGGGGCATAACTTTTACCAGATCCGGCTTTCCGACCAGAAAATATCGGCCTCTAAAGAGATGCTCGATATTCTTCTGGCTCTTGACCTGAATACCATTGAAATCCACAGGAAAAGTGTGAAAGACGGAGGATTTATTCTCTATGATTCCGAAATTGCCAAGAAGAAATTTGAAGAGCCGGAGTTCATAGATATCCCTTTCCGAAAGATAGCACTGGATGTCGGAAAGAATAGCGTTATGGCAAATACCGTAGCAACCGGGGCCGCGCTTGGACTGCTTGATCTGGGGCTTGAAGCCCTTAAAGAGATTCTGAGAGAAACTTTCAGGAGAAAAGGGGAAGAAGTAGTCCAGAATAATATAGCCTGTGCAGAAGCGGGGTATAAATATGCCCTTACAAATTGCCCCAGGTGCGAAGCCTTCGGAATCCGTGAGCCTGATAACAAAAGACTCATGCTCATAACCGGGCTGCAGGCAGTCGCGATGGGAGCAATCATGTCCGGATGTAAGTTTTATTCGGCATATCCTATGTCGCCTTCAACAGGAATTATGGAATACCTTGCTTCAAGGGCAAAAGAGTATCATCTTGTAGTTGAGCAGGCTGAAGACGAAATTGCAGCTATAAATATGGCGATAGGAGCTTCTTTTGCAGGTGTAAGGGCTATGACCGGAACGTCCGGAGGAGGATTCGCCCTTATGGTAGAAGGCCTTTCCCTCGCAGGAATGACCGAAACTCCTCTTGTGATTGCAGAAATGCAGCGCCCCGGACCCGCTACAGGCTTTCCCACACGCACCGAACAGGGCGACCTGCTTTTTATTCTTCACTCAGGCCACGGAGAGTTCCCAAGAGTTATTTTCGAGCCAGGAACTCCAAAACAGGCTTTTTACCTGACTAACAGGGCTTTCGAACTTGCAGAAAAATACCAGATTCCTGTGTTCATCCAGTCCGACCAGTATCTTGCAGAATCCGAGTGGACCTTTGAGAGCCTCGATTTAGAGAACCTGATTTATAACGATTACCGGATGAGGGAAGAGGATCTTAAAGGCATTGAGGAGTATAAACGTTACAAATATTCCAGTACAGGAATCTCCCTGCTTGCAATTCCGGGAGAAGCCGGAAAACACCTTGTCGTAGCGGATAGCGATGAACATGACGAGGAAGGGCATATCGTGGAAGATTCCGAGACCCGTATTAAAATGGTTCAGAAAAGGTTGCTAAACAAAATGCCGCTTATAAAGAAAGAAATCGAAGCTCCGTTTTTATATGGGGACCCCTCTCCGAAAATAGTGCTTGTAGGGCATGGATCTACTTACGGTGTAATAAAAGAAGTGGTTGATACCGTTTCTAAAGATAAGAAAGTCGCAATGCTGCACTTCAGCCAGATCTACCCTCTTTCCGAGCGGGACAGGTTCGATTATATTGAACTTCTTGAGAATGCCGATCTTACAATTTGCATAGAAAACAACGCCACCGGCCAGTTTGCAAAACTCATAAGGGCAGAGACAGGATTTGAATTCTCCCACCAGGTTAGCAAATATGATGGGAGACCTTTTACAATCGAAAACCTGAAGGAGGAGTTGCATGCCTACATCTGAAGATTATAAAGGCCAGGTTCCGGCCTGGTGCCCTGGGTGTGGAAATTTCCAGATTCTTTCGACTATTAAACAGGCACTTGTCGAACTTGGTATTGAACCCTGGGAAGTCCTTGTGGTTTCCGGGATAGGGCAGGCTGGAAAGGTGCCCCATTATATTAAATGCCATACGTTCAATGGGCTGCATGGAAGAACCCTGCCTGTAGCTACGGCTGCAAAGCTTGCCAACCATTCTCTCCACATAATTGCAATTGCGGGAGATGGTGACTGCTACGGGGAAGGAGGAAACCACTTTCTTCATGCAATCCGCCGGAATCCGAATATTTCCCTGTTCGTGCATAATAACCAGGTTTACGGACTGACCAAGGGGCAGGCGTCTCCTACTACAGCCCAGGGAACCTACACAACAATTCAGCCTTACGGTGTCCTTCAGGAATCAATGAATGCTCTTGCCATGGCGATTTCCCTGAACTGCAGCTTCGTAGCCAGGGGTTTTGCAGGAGATCAGGAGCATCTTAAAGAGCTTATGAAAGCTGCCGTAACACACAGGGGCTTTGCCCTGCTTGATATTCTTCAACCCTGTGTTACCTTTAACAAGATAAATACATTCAAATGGTACAGGGATAGGGTTTACAAGCTTGGCGATGACTATGACCCTTCTGACCGTATGAAGGCATTCGAAAAGTCTCTGGAATGGGGAGATAAAATCCCGAACGGGATATTTTATAAGCACGAGAGAGAAGTTTTTGAGGACAGAGTCCCGGCAATTCAGGAGAAGCCGCTTGTAAGGCAAAAGTTTTCTCTTGAGGAAGTAAAGCACGAGATTGAAAAATTTTATTAAAATCTCACCTTTTCTATTTTATTTAAACCGATTTTATGAAACGTCGGCTTTGTTCAAATGATATCGAACCCAAGAATTGCTCTCATAACTAAAGCTTATTTCTCATGAGATTTTTGTTTGTGAGATGTATTTTGTAAGACTTTTTTATTTACAAGATCTATTATAAGATTCGTTTTTAAGATTCGTTTTTATTGTAGATCCATTTGAGAGGATCATCCAGGAAGTTCATTTCAAAAATTAATTTTGAGATTTATTTGTTAAATTAATTTTTATTTTCTAAAAAGATAATACTGGTTCTAACTTTTCTATATTTTATGTGTTTTTGAAGCAATTATAGTTTTTTAAAAATATTACTATAATAAATTAAGAATTTAGCAGGAAAAGTTAATAAATTAAGAGAGGGTAATTCTGTTTTAAAATTATTATTGTGTTGAGAGACTAATGAGAACTATACAAGATGAGTAATGAATACAGAACCTTCTACAGAACCACGCAAATAAGTTCCTGCGCGTTATCTCCCACAATAAACTTTTTCCAGAGCTGAGAGAAATCTTGGCGATAAAATCTTCTCACCTACTGATGCTTTCATTCAAAATAAAAAAGGAGTAAGATAGAATGAAAGGAATTTCTAGTATTTTTAAAAAAGGCGAAATTGCCTTCACTGCACTTGAATCTGCAATAGTGCTGACTACTTTTATAGTGATGGCTGCAGTATTTTCTTACGTGATTATTGGGGCAGAATATGCTACTTCCGATACAATTACCTCAATTTACGAGGGTGCGGAACGGACAGGTTCTTCCATTGAACTTGCGGGAGGCGTGATAGCAAAAGCAAGTGGCAGTAAAGTAAACAATATCATTCTGACCCTTCAACTCGCGAGAGATCAGCCGCCAGTAAGCGTGGGAGCCGATAGCAGTCAAGGAAGGATGATAATATCCTATTCAGACCGCGCTACATATATAGCAAGTACAGACTGGACCAGGAATTTTGTAGGGGAGAACGATGGGGATGGATTGCTTGAACAATACGAAAAAGTAGAGGTCAATATTACCGCACCACCCGACTCAACATTGCAGAGCACGGAAGCAGAGGATGTGGTTAACAGTGAATTCAGGCTTGAGATAAAGCCGGAGATCGGTCCAATCACGCCTGTATCAAGAATTATACCTCCGCAGATTGACGCTGTTATGAACCTGAAGTAAGCCTCAATGAGTTAAGCCGGTTTTTCCTTACCTTGAAGACCTAAAGCGATACAGATAGTACTCAAATAAAAAGTCGAAAGAATTCCTGGTCTGAGCGAAGGCCTGGAAGCCTGATTCACAAACAAAAAAGAAAAACAAAAGATAGTGACGGGGAAAAGCCCGACACAGGAATATAAAACACCATTTCTTAAAATTTAGCTCTTACATTTTTCCACGGAGATGGAAAAGCCCTTCTTTTGCCTTGTTAAGGTGTTCGTTGGATTCCTCAATTTTATTGGCAGCTTCAAAAATATCCTCAGAAGCTTCGAGAAAACCATCTTTTTTGGCTTTCTGAGCCCATTCCCTGAAGCTCTGTATGTGGCTTTCGTTATGCTCGATCCAGTGTTCAATCAAATTCGTAAGGTTTTCATGACTGATTTCTTCAGTAATAGCTGTCCCTCCTGTTCAAATATATGCGATTCATGGTATAAATGCTCGCTGGATATAATTAAAATTCTTCTAATGTAAGTCGAAAAGATAGAAAATAAATAAAAAGGTAGAAGTGGATAAAAAGGTAGAAAGTAGATAAAAAGGTAAAGTAGATAAAAAAATAGAAAGTAGATAAAGAGATATAAAATAGATAAATATTAGATAAAAATATGGAAGTAGATAGACCGACGGGGATAAGATAATTTGATAAGCAGATAGTTTAAAACCCTTAGGATAAGGATCAGATTTCAAACTATCCCTTTTAAAAGCTCTCATTAAATTATCTGGCCGTAGTTTCTCAGATTCAAACTCTCCTTGGATCAGTGATTTCACCTGATAGTGCCGAGGCTGCTGCGGTTGCAGGGGATGCAAGGTAGATAAAACCGCCTTTTCCCATCCTGCCTTTGAAGTTTCGGTTTGCGGTTGAAATACAGACTTCTCCTTCCCCGAGCACTCCCTGGTGGGCACCAAGACAGGGCCCGCATCCAGGAGTTGCAAGCGTGACGCCTGCTTTGAGCAGGGTTTGCATTGTTCCGTTCTCAATCGCTGCAAGGAGAGTCGTGCGGGATGCAGGAATTACAATAGTCCTGACCGAAACTTTTTTTCCTTTAAGAATTGCTGCTGCAACCTCAAGATCTTCAAGTCTCCCATTCGTGCACGTCCCTATAAACGCCTGGTCTATAGGGGTACCTTCAACCTCTCCCACAGGCTTTACGTTGTCCACCTGATGCGGGCAGGCTACCTGAGGCTCGATATCCTCAGCAGAGTAAGTTAATTCTTTTGCATAGGCTGCGTCCTGGTCGGCGTAAACCGGCTCATAGGGAGCAGCAGCCCTATTATTCAGGAAATCGAAAGTCTTCTTGTCCGGCGGAACAATCCCGGTTTTTGCCCCCATTTCGATTGCCATATTGCAGAGAGTCATCCTGCCGGAAACCGACAGTTCGGAAATCGCCTGTCCGTAAAACTCTACAGCCTTATAAGTGGCACCGTCAATTCCGGTCTTCCCGATCAGGTAAAGAGTCAGATCTTTTGCGTAAACTCCTTCTTCAGGCCTTCCTTCAACCGTGAGCCTGAAGCTCTCAGGCACCTTAAACCAGAGCTTGCCTGTGGCGAAAATCTCAGCCATGTCCGTAGCTCCCACGCCTGTTGCAAAAGCCCCGAAAGCCCCATAGGTACAGGAATGCGAATCGGCCCCCACAACCAGTTTACCAGGGAGGGCGAATCCGTTCTCAGGAAGCACCTGATGGCAGATTCCTTCTCCCAGCTCATAGAAGTTCGGAATGCCCTGCTCCTTTACCCATTCCCTGATTTCTTTTTGCAGGGTGGCTGACGTCTCATTGTTTGCAGGCGCGATATGGTCGAAAGGGATTATGATCCTTGAGGGGTTCCAGACTTTTTTCACTTCCATTTCCTTAAAAGCATTAACTGTAAGTACCGAGGTGCCGTCGTGCGCCATTGCATAATCAATATCTGCCATGACAAAATCGTTTGCCTTTGCCTCTGTTCCCGCTGCCCGGGAGAAAATCTTTTCGCTAATTGTTCCCAAAAGTAAGTCTCCTGTCCGATAATCGAGTAATAATGAAGTGTGAAGAAAAATTAAGATTTGTGAACTCACTATAACGAAATATATATACTTAATGGATTTTAAGCTAAAAGCCTTTTTAAAAGAAGAATTTTGAAAGAAATTTACGAAAAAGATGGATAAATAAGAGGAAATACTGACTCTTCTGAAGCAGGCAGTTCCAATATCTGGTTTTAAAAACAGACTTTAACCAGAAAAACACAGATAATTATTGAACTTATGGGAAAATAATAACTTGAGAAATTTGGAGAAATAAAAAGAATTTTCTTTCCCTATTTTTATATTTTATTATATTTTTTGGTTTAAAAATTATATTTAAAACTATCTTTATCTTTTTCTAAAATTGATAGACTTTAACTAAATTATTAATTTTGAGTTAATAATAAGTAATATTATACAATTTATTTTCAAATCATTAGTATTTATATACAGATTACGCTACATAAGATGAAGGCAAACTATTAAATTTAATATAGGAGGATTTTAGACGAGATTAAAATATTGTTTAGTTCTTTGTTGTTTTATATTTTTATTACTGTATACAGGTACAGCTTTATCAACTTCCGTAGCCCCCGATGTAGAGTGGAGCAGGACATATGGCAAGGAAGGAACTGCGGTAGGAAGATATTACTATACAATATGGGCATGTCAGGAAGTAGAGGATGGTGGGTATATTCTTGCTGGTGATGTCATTAACGATGACCAGTCAGATAAATATGTAGATTTTGTACTAATTAAGACCGACTCTGCAGGAAATGAGGAATGGAATAAGACCTTTGGAGGAGCAGAACTTCAAAGCGCATATTCAGCAAGACAAACCCGAGACGGAGGATATATTCTGGCAGGATATAGCGAAACCAATGGTATGAATGGATGGGTGGTAAAAACTGACTCAGAAGGAGAAGAGGAATGGAACAAAACCTTCGGAGGGCAGCGGATAGACGACTTAAGATATGTACAGGAAACCAGTGATGGAGGATATATATTTGCAGGAAGAACTGATTCTTTCGGTGCAGGTAAATCTGATGCATGGCTGATAAAAACCGATTCAAACGGGAATGAAGAGTGGAACAGGACATTTGGAGGAATATCCAATGAGCGTGCATACTCTGTTCAAGAAACCACGAATGGGGGATATGTACTCGTGTGCGGGACTCCCACATACGTTTCCAGCATAGATACCCATACAGCTTTTTTAATAAAAACGGATTCAAGCGGAAATGAAGAATGGAACAGGTCTTTTGAGAATATGGGCTATGACTATATCTCTTCTGCCAAAGAAACAACGGATGGAGGATATATACTGGCAGGAATTACCCACCCAAGTGACGATTATGGGGCTGGAGGATCCTGGCTGATTAAGATTAACTCAAATGGAGAGGAAGAATGGCGCAGAACTTTTGAGACTATGGCCTATGGCATAGGCTTAGATTCTATCCAGCAAACCAATGATGGAGGATATATATTTGCAATCCATTCATCTTTAATAAAGACAGATCCTAATGGATACGAAGAATGGAATAAAACGTTTGAAAACACTGGTGACATTAGTTTCATAAATTCTATTCAGAAAACAAGAGATAAAGGGTATATACTTGCAGGAACAAGGGAAGATGATAGTTGTGCGTGTTTGATTAAACTCGCAGGAGAAAAAGCCCCAGAAGATCCACTCAGTGAGGTCAAAGAACTCAAAGACTGTGTATCCAACCTTGAAAACGTGGACGAGAGCACTAAAAATATCCTCACCGTAAAACTGGAAAATACAATCCGCAATCTGGAAAAAGGAGAAACTGAGAAGGCGGTCAGCAAACTTGATCAGTTTACTAATTCGGTTAATAAGCTGAACCTTCAGACCAAGATAAATGCTGACCAGGCTAACATTTTAATCCAGAAGTCACAGAGAATTATCGAACTTATAAACTGACAAACTTGAAGAGTTTTGAAAAATAAAGCAAAATAGATTGGGAAAAATTTAATTTGACATTGAAAAACGGCAACTTTTTATTTATTTATCTATTTATCTATTTATTTATTTAATTATTTTTTTATATAAGCTCCCAAAATGTAAAAAAGGTGACAGGCTCAACTCAAAGCCTGAATTTTTAAACTATTCCTTTCTTTTCCAGAAATTCCTCAAGAGGCACGGAATGAGTCTGGAAGCCACATACTTTGTATGGGTGAGCCCCCATGGAAAGGGCTACGAACTGGGCAATATTCATATGAACCATATCATACTTTACGCCAAACTCTTTTTCAATAACCGGCTGGTAGCGGTCATACTGGATATGGCAGTTCGGGCACATATGGATCATAAGCTCCACGCCTGCCTTCTGGAGGCTGTCGAGTTTTGCCTTTGTAACCTGAAGCGAGGTATCTTTGTTAAGGTGGAGCTGGGAAAAGCCCATCCCACAGGTGAGAGTGCGGTCTTCGTACCAGCGCACCGGCTCGGCTCCGCAGGCTGCAGCTATGGTATCTATCAACTGGGGATTTTCAGGATTTCCAAGGACATCGAGATACTTAACTTTATAGTAATGGCAGGCATGATGGGCTGCAGCTTTGACCCCTGAAAAGTCAAACTTCTTCTGCTTCTGGATCTCGTTAACCTTGCTTAAGAGAATCTCTACTGCATGGTAGAAATTTGTCCTTGGATTCATATCGTCTTTTTCGTAAACAAGATTTTCAAGGCCCTGTTCCCGAAAGATAGAGTTGACTTTTTCCCGGAGCTCGGTATTGGTATTAAGGACTTCACAGGCTTCCTTGTTTATGGCATAACAGGTTGAACAGAGGCAGGTTATATTGGGATAGCCGCATCTTCTTGCGACTGCAAAGTTCCGGGCTGCAATAGCTGTTGTTGTCAGTCCTTCAAAGATGTCAGTATAATGTCCTATTCCGGTGCAGCAGGACTGCTCATCATTTATATAGTAATCTACTCCCAGCCTATCAAATACGTAGCGAGTGGAGGTTTCCACTCCAGGGTACTCCTGCCCGACCATGCAGCTTTTAAATAGTAAAAGCTGGCTGTCCGGGATATTCTCTATCGCTTTCAAAGCCGAAATCTCCGCTTTTGTTTTCTTTCTTAATACACTGGTCCTTCAGGAGTTGATGCAAACGTTTCTCCTGTATTTTTGCTTTGAGCCATTTTTCCCTTTCAAAATAGCCTGTGGCCTCAAGAATGGTCTGAACTTCCCCATGGGTATTTCTGATATCCCTGGCACTGAGCCCCAGTTCAGCACGGGTTGATTCAAGGTTTTTTTTGAACCTGATCCAGCGTTCTCCCAGGTCTCTTTCCATATTCTTAACTCCAGGGCCCGGTATCTTGCTAGCCCCGTTTTCTGCAAGATATTCTCCTATCTCAAGGAAGTAGGCGAGCTTTTCAACCCCTATACCCTCGTTAATAGCCATCTGCCTGAGCACCTGCACAATTGTTACAGGGCTGTTATTCCTGGGACAGCGCAGGTTGCAGGAGTAGCAGTAGAAACAGGACCAGATCATTTCAGACTCAAGCACACTGCGGTCGTTTTCCAGCACCTTTTTCACAATCTGGCGCGGGCTGTAATCTGTAAAGCGGGCTGCCGGACAGGAAGCCGTGCAGGCTCCGCACTGAATGCAACGGTCAAGCCCCAGAGAGGCAGGTGTCCGGATGCTTTTCTTTGCGGTTTCTGCAAGGGTTTTACATTCCGGGGTATCGTATTCGTTTACATGTGGAATCATTTGATCATCTCTCCTTCCCGGGCAAGGCTGGTAAAAGTGCCCGCGAGCCCTTTTGTATTTGGAACATAGGCTTTTTTGAAATAGAGTCTGTTTCCTGAATCTCCAATTTCTGTTTTCAGTTTCTCGAAATGGCTGACAGTTAGAGGATATATAATCTCGGCTTTCGGGCTGTCAGGGGGATCTTCTATAAAAAGGACCGAATATGCCCCGCGTTTGAAGGCATGAAGCAGCAGGTCTTTATCTATCACCAGGTTTGTGGGTACCTTGATTAACTTGACATTTGATGGATAGGTCAGTGCGCTATTTCCGATATTGTCGCAGGTTAAGGACGCAATTCCGCTGTTTACAAAACCCAGCAGGTCTCCTTCTTTGACCACTCCTTCGATTTCGGCTTTTAGCTGGCTTTTTGTAAAGCCTGCGATCTGGATAGCCCCATTTTGACAGAGCTCGGTGCAGTATCCGCACCCCGTACAGACAAGCGGATCTACAGAAATATTTCCACTCTCATTTAGGGAAAAAGCCTCGAATGGACACCTGAGGCATTCCTCACACTGCGTACAGAGGAGTGGATTGATAGTCGGGATTTCGTTTACCAGGGCTTTTGGGCTGTCCGCAATAAAGGCCCCTCCCCTTACAGCTGCAAGCCCTGCCTGGGAAATCGTATCCGTAACATCCTTAGGGCTCTGGGCAGTGCCGCATACAAAAATCCCGTCCAGTGAGCTGTCTACGGGCCTCAATTTGGAATGCCTTTCCTTGATAAAGCCGCTTTCGTCCTGGCTGATATTGAGTATACTGGCAATTTTTCGGGTTCCTTTAGAAGGAACCATGGCTGCAGAGAGTACAACGAGATCGGCAGGAAGCTCTCTTATCTTCTGGGTAAGAGTATCTTCGAGTCTGACGACAAGGCTTTTATCCGGCTTCTCTACGATTTCGGCTGGTCTTCCTCTCACAAATTTTACCCCCATATCCTGAACCGCCCGATAGTAGTTCTCGTAAAAGCCAAGGGCCCGCATATCGACATAGCAGATCGTGATTTCCGTACCAGGATATTTCTTCATTATCAGGTTAGAGTGCTTCAAGGCTGCCATGCAGCAATATCTGGAACAGTAGCGGTTTCCGCCTTCTTTTTCATCCCTTGAGCCCACACACTGGATCATAACTATCCTTTCAGGTGTTCCCGGGCCA
Organism: Methanosarcina sp.; assembly: GCF_049706645.1. GTDB lineage: Archaea > Halobacteriota > Methanosarcinia > Methanosarcinales > Methanosarcinaceae > Methanosarcina. Next base: position 52,586 of record NZ_JBNAKP010000007.1, read on the forward strand.
TTATTATCAGAAGAATTCCCAGAGGAGTTTTCACTTCCACAGTTGCCTGTTGAGCTGACAGGGTCAGGGTCCTGGCTGAAATCCGAAGGCCTGAGCAGTGCGCCTTTTGTAGGGCCGTTGATCCCAAGCATTCTGGCAAGTTCCATCTGGGTCATTACATTTTTGAAAATCCCATACCCATACTGAGGTTTCTGGGATGCGTCATACTCCTCAAACCCGGTAGCAACAACAACTGCACCGACATTGAGCTCAATAATCTCTTCCTTCTGCGAAAAATCGATTGCTCCGGATTTGCAGACTTCTGCACACTTTCCGCAGGTTTCACCATTTAACTGCAGACAGTTATCAGCATCTATGCAGTAGGTTTTTGGAATGGATTGCGAAAAACGCAGGGAAATTGCCTTTTTGTCCATATGTCCGCAGTTGAACTCATTTTCAACTAGAACAGGACAGGCCCGGCTGCATCGGCCACAGCCCGTACAGTTGTCATGGACATATCTCGGTTTTTTCCTTAGCCTGACTGTGAAGTTACCGGAACTTCCGCTTAAGCGTTCTACCTCAGTCCAGGTTAGAAGGGTTATTTTAGGGTTAGCTGCTACCTCATTCATCAGCGGGCTTAATGAGCACATTGCGCACTCTTCCGCAAGCTTGTCAGGAGAAAAAACCTTGCCTATTTTTGCCATATTCCCACCTATACTGGAATCCTTCTCAACAAGGTAGGTGGAAATTCCGTTATCCGCAAGGTTCACAGCCGCAGTTATCCCTGCAATCCCTCCGCCAATAACAAGGGCTTGTGGAACGATATTTACTTTTATTTCTTCAAGGGGCTCGAGATTTTCCAGGCGTCTGAGTTTGCCCCGAAGAAGTGAGAGAGCTTTTTCAGTCGCTCCGGCTCTGTCCGGATGTACCCAGGCACAGTGTTCCCTCAGGTTTGCAATTTCGAGCATCGCACGGTTCAAGCCCGCTTCCTGAATGCACTTTTTAAAGAGAGTGCCGTGTTTGGAAGGAGTACACGAACCTATTACTATCCGGTCGAGGTTCCCTTCAGAAATCTTATTTTTGATCAGGGTCTGTCCCTCTCTCGAACAGAGATACTCGTAATCGAAGACCGGGATCCCTTCTGCCTTAAGGGTTTTCTTAATAGAATTAATATCAATACGTTCGGAAATGTTTCCACTGCAATGGCAGATAAATACAGCGGTTTTGTCCAGGGCAGCGTTCATTATACTAAACTTTCAGCGATTTGTATTTAAGATTTGCCAGAATAGTAGGGAGGAATGACCCAAAACGGATAGAATAGAGACAGTGACTGCAAAACAAGGACAATTTCTGAGCGAAAAATGGACTTTACTTTCCATTTGCTCTATTCTTACTATAATTATATTTCTTCAGCAAAGGAAAACTACGTTAAGAAATGTATTTATCCTATATAATATAAACGAATGTCTTCAAGAGTTCGGATTTATAACCTGTTTCTCATCCCGAAAACTCCAGACTTTCCGTGTATAAGAGTGTAAGATGTGCTATTGTCAGGAAGTTTTTATAGGCATATAATTATATATATGGAGAAAGTATTATTATTTAAATTAACTGAGAAAAACAGATTTTGTGAGATACTCCCACAGATCCGAAACTCATATAAATAGAAATATATTTAATAAATGCAATAAAAGATAGTAAGAAAATAACATATCTAAAATAATATGTTAATATATCTAAAATAATATGTTTCTATTGATCTGATAATACTGGATGAAAAATGATATCGGAAGCGATCACAAGCTGCTCTTTCGGTATAAACGGTAGATGATAGTTGTGGCAGATAATGAGTTTACATCAGAGGACAACGACTTCAAGATGGGAGAGGTCGAATACGAGATGGTGGAGCTTTTGAGAAGGCTAAATATCAACAGGCCAGTAGCTCTCACCCTTGCATGCCTCTCCAAAGGAGAGGAAATTTCTTCCCAGTGTATCGAGATGGTATCAGGTTTGAGACAGCCGGAAGTTAGCATTGCAATGCGCTATCTTCGCGAAAACGACTGGGTAGACATGCGGGAAGAAAAGAAGAATCAGGGCAAAGGCAGACCGGTCAAGTTGTATAAACTGACAGTCCGTATGGAAACGATTATCAATACAATAGAGGAAAACGTACTGGCTGAAAGCAAGGCCGTGCTCCAGAACATAGAACGCCTCAAGAGTCTTTCCTGAAATCAATTAAAAAGCTAAACTATTACAAATGTTTCCGGTAAATCTTTCGAAATCTTCAAAAATCTAATAATGATATTGAAATCTGGGTTTTATAACCCGGATAAGACTTCTTATAGATTATACTAGAGGTAGAATCGTTTAACGGCCTTTCAGCACTCTCTTAGAGTTATATTACTCTTTTTCCATTCTTATAACAGCTTTTTTTCATCCCTGCAGTATCTTTTCTCCATCCGGGTCTGAATTTCGAAATCGTAGAGGAGCAGGAATCTTTCGAATGCCGGGTATAAAATACGTGGTACACCAGGAAGAAACATCCCAATAGAGATAGAAAGGGCATCTAGCAAACTTGATAAACTTTTGCTTTATGAGTGTACTATAACTTCTTTTCACAGCCTGATAACTTTAGAGAATTGGAGGGCAGAAAGTGCCGAAACTCGTCTCAAGCCTTCCTGAATGTAAAATCTTTCTTTTTTTAATGTTAGACTCCGGCCTGACTGATTTTTTAAACAAGTCGATGCCTTACCATGTAAACCGTAGCCTGAGTTTAAAACAGGTATTAAAGCTGAAACAACTTTTGAATTCAAAAGCGAGTCCGAATTTAATATAGGGCCCGGATCTAAAAGAGAGTGAGGGTTTAAAACGAAAATCGAATTTAAAAAAGAGTCTTAGTTAGATAGAATTTCAATTTAAATAAGGCCTGAAACTGGAATAAATCTTAGTTGAGAAGGAATATTACTGAAGCTTTTAAAATATTTAACCTACGAAGATAAAAGTTGCTAATCTGCGCCGAAAAGAATAAACAGAATCACCTAACCGCTTTTAGAATGAGTTAAAGTTAAAAACACTCTAAAACATGAGTATAAATCGATAAATATTAAAAAGAAAACATAAGTAAATATTTATATTAATTGACTCTATAATGGTTCTTAGGGTGATTAAATGATAGATGAAAATGGTCCAGTTATGGATATATCTAACACAAAGGATGAGATCCCGGTAGCTATGGGATCAAGCGAATACGAAATGATAGAATTATTTAGAAGAATTAATGTCAGCAGGCCGATTGCTCTTACGCTTGCATGCCTTGCAAAAGGAAGGGAGATCTCGTCCCAGAGCATTGAAATGATATCAGGCCTGAGACAGCCGGAGGTCAGTGTCGCAATGCGTTATCTCCGCGAAAACAACTGGATCGATATCCGGGAAGAAAAGAAATCAAGAGGTAAAGGCAGACCGGTCAAATTATACAGGCTGACAGTCCCAATGGATTGCATTGTCAGCAAGATCGAAGAAGAAATCATAGCCGAAAGCAGAATCGTGCTCAGAAATATCGAACGCCTGAAACATATTGCCTGAAATTCTTCAAGGGGATTTACCCCCACTCTAACTCTTCCTGATTGTCAACTCTTTTGCTACATTCGATGCTCAATAAATATACTTTATTGAGATTTTCCTGTTACACGCCTTATTTTAAGATACATTTCTGTCTGATTTATTTTTCTTTCCGAATTTATTTTTATTTTAAAAAGCGGAATGAAAAGGCTCAAAAATAGGATAAAAACTTAGAAAATAGAATAAAACATAAAAAAATTGAATAAAAATTTAAAAAACGGAACAAATAGATCCAAAAAGCAAAATAAGAGTGCTAAAAAAGGGATAAAACCAGAATAAAAATTCAAAAAAATTATGTGGTGGGCCCGCTGCGATTCGAACGCAGGACCTCACGGTTATCAGCCGTGCGCTCCACCAGGCTAAGCTACGGGCCCGAATGTCAGGTTTTTTAGAATTATCGAACTTGAAAGACTTTTTTCGGGAAAGCATCCCAATCCGACAACACTTCTAATACTCAATTTACTACTTATAGTTTTTGCTTGAAGATTTTAAGTTTATAAGTTTCAAAAGTTTATTTACAGGATGCCGAGCCGGTATGGCGACAGGTTTATATAAGATACCGAGTGTATGAGGGTTGCTGACAAAGCAAAGCCTGACATGGGCCGGTAGATCAGGGGAAGATCGCTACCTTGGCATGGTAGAGGCCTCGGGTTCAATTCCCGACCGGTCCACTTAAAAATATTTAATAATCCTGCGCAGTACTTTTTTAAACATTTCTTTAAATCCCATTTTTATTACATTTTTACATTTTACTTTTTTGTTTACATTTTTCTTCACATATGCTATTTATATTCCGAAGTAGAGGCTTTTCAAAATATGTCATACATAATAAGTTATTTGAAAACGTAATATTAGATATCTAACTATTTTACCAAAGATGGTTAACGGATCCATCGGCAGCTAGCGTTTATGTAAAAATTAGAGTGAGCCAAAAAATTAGATTAGAAGGAAAAGCAGGTTTTATAGGAAAACACCTGTAGTCACTGGGTTTCTGAAGTGGTATATTCGGTGGCTTCAACAAAAGAGGCTTTTGCAAGGGCTGATTCCGTAAGTTCCTTTTTTCCAAGCTCGTTTTCTATACTGCAAACGCTGAACACCGCATGGGGAATCAGGCACTGCCTGGTACAGTCAAGGGCACATTCCTTTGTGCAGTTAAGAGAGCAGCCCATTTTCCCTTCCATTTCCAGAATCAGATTACTCTGATCCTCGGGCAATTTATAAAGGGCAAATTCCAGGCAATCGGATTTCCTGAATCTTTCACAGGGAGTGTCGATCTGTACAATAATCCTGTCTCCTTCAACCCTTCCCGCTATCGTATGGTTTGAATCGCAGATGCAGGAAGATACACTTATCTTTGTCATTTTTAATCCCGCCATTTTTATTTTTTAATTTCCCGTCAGTAAACTCCGCCAGTAAGGCTGCCCACCTGAAGTCCGTCTACGTCCAGAGTGATATCTTCTTGAAGTCTATTGCTTTTATCGGACAGGCTCGCATACAATGTCTACAGCTTGTTCCGAGGCAGTCTTGAGTACTGCCGTTTACAAAAGACCTTCCTCCTTTTTCGACGGTCACATGGGCATTTTCCGGACAATCTTCATTACAGTGCTTGCAGTGAAGCAAACTACCACAGGAACTTTAGGGATAATTCCTGTATCTTCTACTACCTCTACCGGGGCATTGCCTGACCGCGCTTGCTGAAATTATGGGCTGGAGTAGAATAATGGGCACAAAAGATATCCAACCTTCGGTTTTAACTCACGCCTTCCCAAACCGCTCTGAAAGTCTAAGGATTTCAGAGAACCTGCTCGAAAAGGGAAAAATCCCTGCTTTCTTGAAAGCAACCGAAATCCTGAAAGCCCATGCAGGTAACGGAACCGAGGGTGAAGATCCTCTTATTACAGGCGCGGAGAATCGGCTGAGGAATGATATTTCCTTCAGTGCTGGAAAATGTGTCAAACCCCGATAACAGGTTCTGCAAGAAAGTAAAAGGCCCGAGAATCCTTCATATCTGCGGCGATACTGGAGATTTTCTGAAAATCCGTTCAGAGTACAGTTTCGATGCTATTAGTGTTGAAGAAAAAGTGAGCATAAAAGCTGCAAAAGCATCAATCAAAGAAGGGCAAAGTTCATTGGAGACATTTCTCCCTTACAAACTCTGCTCTTCGGAACTCCCGCTTCCGTAAAAGCCGAAGCAAAACAATGCCTTTCCGAGGGAGTGGAGATTCTTGCTCCGGGCTGCAGGATTGCTCCAAGAACTCCTCTTGCAAATCTAAGAGCGCTGGTGGAAGCCAGGGACGAGAAGTATAGAGTAGAATAATTGATAGATCAGTCAATTGACAGGCGAGTAAATAGAATGTCGGTTAATTGAAGTCCCGGCTAATTAATACGCCAGTTGATTGATATATCTATTACTTGATAAATAGGTTAATTGGAAGACCGATTCATCCCTGCTACTGCAGGGAACTATATTTTTTCAATTACAGATACCCCTTTCCATTAGCTCCTGTTGTCCGATATTGTCTTCTCCCCATTTTTGTTTAACCGCGTCGCTCCACTGGAGTTTACACTCTCCGATCATGGACTTTGGAATTGCAAATACATCTGCTCTCGTGATTCTGGAAACCCCGGTCCTAAATGCGCTCAGTATCTCGGAAAATGTGCAGTCTACCTGGTCCGGTTCTTCATCGGTCTCTTTTCCTCGCCTTCGTTTCCTCTTTTCTATTTCAATTTCCTCTTTTCTTATGTCTTCCAGATACCATAAGCTTCTGTCAACTTCACTTTTAAACACAATCATATGCCATTTAAGGGACAGCGAATACGATTTTCTTAAAAGTTCATGCAATTCGGTAATCAGATCATAATCATCTGTCGTGCTTTCGATCTCTTCCATTACCTTTTTCATTCGGGCCAGATTTGCCTTCTGTCTTTCCTGACTTGTTGCCATAACTACCAACATACTAAGTTTAATTAGACTGTTATATACAAAAAGAATATTTTAAACCTTCGTTAGTAGAGAATACAGAGAAAAACTAGTCTAAAAATAGACGGAGCATTTGACAGATGTTAAAATAAATGTGCATGAATTGATATAATCTACAAAATTACCTAATCCGCAAATTTATATAATATTCAATATATAATGTGGAATAATATATTATTGGCTTGCCTGAGATTGAGAGAGCCAGGATGCCTCATGTGTGGCAGCATATGCATCAGCAGCCAGCAGTTACCTGTCTCTCTTCCGGTCTGCGCCAGACCCAACCCTTAGTACGGTCAAGCCCGTATGTTATTTTCAAACCCTGCTGGCTGCATATACTACTTACTGAATTCAACTGCCAGACGCTAAAAGTTCCGGTTCAGGCATAACAAAGATTTTTTTCAAACGTGTATATATTTTCGGTAATGCCCAATATCGAATCAAGGACTCAGATGTCGCTAAGAAAAGCCCTGGAGGCAAATATATGGAACAGGCAACTGCAAAATCCTATGCTGCGGGGTATGAAGGATTCCCGATTCCCTGGTGGCTGGTCGTACTTGAGGGAATTTTTGACATAATCATAGGCGTATTTCTGTTATCTTCGCCTGTAGAAACCACTATAACGCTTTTACAGATACTGGGAATTTTCTGGCTTTTAGGTGGGATTCTTTCCATTGTTTCGCTACTGGTGGACAGAGAGAACCCGGGATGGAAAATCCTCTCAGGTGTCACGGGTATCCTTATTGGGACACTGGTGTTCGTATATCCGTTCAGCCCTTTTGTAGTACTGACATTTCTTGTAGTAATACTGGGGGTAGGTAGCATTGTTTATGGTGTGATCAGACTTGCCTGGGCGTTTAAGGGAGGGGGTATAGGAATGGCTATTCTAGGGCTCCTGACAATTGCTGTTGGCATACTCCTGTTGATTAATCCGCTTGCCGGTGCCATTATCCTGCCCTGGATATACGGCTTTTCGCTGGTTGCAGGTGGAGTTGCAGCATTAATAGGAGGGCTGAGGATGAGGTCTGGGAAATCTCATTAATATTTGGGATAAAGGTCCAAAAATAAGTCGATAACATTTCAAGCGCTGAAAAACCCGTGCCCTGAAATAGACTTAAAGCCTCATCATACTTTCGATTCTCCACTAGCATACTTTCAGATTTCCGCCATCATACTCTTTCCGACAGCACATTTTCCAGTCTCCCCTTTTTAAATAATTGAAAAGTCTTAACAACTTATATGCGTAAAACTACAGCCGTAATTACAGTACTGATAATCTTTTCTTTTATAGTTTCGATCTATTTTTACCCGAAAGTGCCTGAAACGATGGCAACTCACTGGAACTTCCGGGGAGAAGTAGACGGTTATATGTCGAAGCTCTGGGGACTCTTTTTCATGCCCCTGCTGATCACAGGGCTTGCAATATTCTTCCTGGCAATTCCCGGAATCGATCCGAAGAGAGAAAATATAGCTAAATTCAGGAGTTATTATGACGGATTTGTGATCCTTTTGATTCTTTTTATGCTTGCCGTCCATTTTCAGGTACTGCTCTGGAACACAGGCATCCGAATTAGCCCGAATTCCGTTTTTCCCGTGGGAATAGGGTTTCTGTTCTATTACATAGGAATTCTTATGGAAAATGCTGAGAGAAACTGGTTCATAGGCATAAGGACTCCCTGGACCCTCAGCAGCGACAGGGTCTGGAAGAAAACTAACCGGCTAGGAGGAAAGCTGTTCAGGATTGCAGGGATAGCTGCTGTGCTGGGAGCCTTTTTCCCTGATCTTGCGTTCTTTTTAATTCTGGGGCCCGCACTATTTATTGCGGGGTTTACGGCTGTTTACTCATATCTTGAATATCAAAAAGAACTGAAAGAAACTGAATCCAAAATTAAAACCTGAAAGAGAAAGCTTCAGGAATTCCTGTATTTCCCGCTCCTGAAATTCCTGTTTAACCGATATTTGACTTTTATTTTATCAGCACGTTTATCTAGCATGTTCTCGTTTGTTTTATTGATTCTTATGGCCGAGGATATAACAAAAGATACCAGCAAAAGAGTTGATAACGGGGATACTATCTCAGTTGATTATGTAGGAAGACTTGAAGATGGCACAATTTTCGATACTTCCGTAAAGGAAGCAGCTCTCGAGGCAGGCATATACAATCAAATGAGGGACTATAAACCCCTTACATTTACGGTCGGTGCAGGCCAGATGATAAAAGGGTTTGATGAAGGCGTTGTCGGAATGAGAGCAGGGGAAGAAAAGACCCTTACAATCCCACCGGAAGAAGCATACGGGGAATACAATGAGGAATTAGCCAGAGAACTGCCGATTGACGCTGTTGATTTTACTCCGGAAGTCGGAATGCGGCTTGTTACGGACAATGGTCTTACAGGCACTATCACAGAGGTCAGTGAAAGCAACTTTGTTGTAGACTTCAACCATGAACTTGCAGGAAAGACCCTTATTTTCTTAGTCAGGATAGTTTCTGTGGAGGAACGAAAGGGATGAAGACCGGGAAAGGAGCAGTTTTTTTCATAGCGATACTGCTCCTGGTAAGCACGATTCTTGCCAGCGGATGTACGGATAACGGGACTGGGGGAGGAGACAGCAGAACAGTAAAATCCGGCGATACGGTCCAGGTCGACTATACCGGGAAGCTTGAGGACGGCACGGTTTTTGACACTTCAAGAGAAGACGTTGCAAAACAAGCAGGCTTATACGTTGAAGGGAAGGAATATGCTCCTCTGACCTTTACGGTTGGCTCGGGCCAGCTGATCCCGGGCTTTGATGAAGGCGTGGTCGGAATGAAAGTTGGGGAAGAAAAAACCCTCGAAATTCCTCCGGAAGAAGCTTATGGGGAATATGATGAGGCGAGGGTTCAGGTTATTCCTATTGAAGATTTAAATTTAACAAATCGATCCGAACTTCCTGAGGCCGGACAGACTTATATGGATACGTACGGGAGACCGTTCAAAGTAACGGCTGTAAACGACACGTATATTACTGTTGATACCAATCATGAGCTTGCTGGAAAAACCTTGATTTTTGATATAAAGCTCGTCTCAATAGAATAAATTTAAGTTCCTGGAACTCAAATTGAGAATTATAGTATTTCTTCAAAGTGTGCAACCTTTCGATATCCAGGGAGATTTTGAGATGACAGGATACCGAAAGGAAAATGCACAGGAGAAAGGGATAATGGAAAATTCTCGCACTGTAAAAAGGGGAGATTACCTTCTTATTGATTACACTGGAAAATTTGAGGATGGAACGGTCTTCGATACAACCTTGAAGGAAAAAGCCCTCGAAGCAGGCATTTATGACAAGGAAAAGGAGTACAGGCCTTTATTTTTCAGAGCGGATATAGGCCAGGTTATAAAAGGTATCGATAGGGGCGTGCTTGGAATGAAAGAGGGGGAAGAAAAAACTCTTATAATCCCACCATTGGACGCTTACGGAGAATATAAGGATTACCTTGTCCAAGAGATCCCCCTCTCAAGGCTTGAACTCAAGACTTCTCCTGAGCCGGGAAAGAAAATCATAACACCCGGCGGGAGAGAGGTTAAAGTGCTCAATTCCACGGAAACTTCTGCCACCCTGGACTTTAACGACGAATTTGCAGGCAGAACCCTGATCCTTGAAATAAAAATTGTCTCGATTGTAAAGTGATTCCAGGCTCTGGAAAAGCAGGAGGTAAAGTATGGAAAAAGAAGAAAAAGTCATGGTACTGCTGCTATTTATGACATTAACTTCTCTTATGACAGCTTATCTTTGCTTTGGATCGGAATTTACAGCTTCTGGACAGGAGACAGGAGGAGAAGCCAGGCAGTACACCCGGGAATCCGCTGAAGGGGATAAGGTATTCCTTGAAGCCGAAATTCTGAGCAAACGGTTCACCTATACAGGCGGGCACCTGCTTTTACAGGTAAACTGCAACTCCGAAGTCCTGAGTGTTTTTATTCCAAAAACAGCAGGCTCCGACGCCCTGAATATGTCAATCCGGGAAGGAGATTTTATCGGTTTAACAGGCACCGTCTCGGAGTATGAAGGGAAAAGGGAAATCAAAGTGGAAAGAAAAGAAGATATTCTTTTGAGTAATAATCATTCTTCGGACTGATTATATTTTTTTATGTACTATTATCGTTCTTTTGAGTGATAGTATTCTTTTGAGTGAAAATCATTCTTCAGAGTAATCATTATCAATAACCTTTCATAATCTGTTGCCTGAATAGACGGATATGCTCACTTTTTTGTAGTTCTATACCGATTTCCTGGGCTGCTGTGCTATCTTGGCAGGCAAAAGGGAACAAGACTCAGGCTTTAATCTGGCACTAAGGCAAAAACTTTGCTTGAACTCAAATTTTGTAGATTATTAAACTCTAATTCGTAATCCCCTGTAGCTATATACGTTGTATTAACAATGATCATGTATTTCCCAGAATTACTAACTTCACCAGATAAAATATCATTCTCTTGAATCATTGACTCATTAGGTTTCAGGATTAGAGATGAAACCTCTTTAAATCTTCCAGAATCGTATTTTGAAAGGGTTACAAGCAAACCATTATTTAGTCCTTCAATTTCGACCGGGACATAGAAATTCTTACCTGTTGAGTATTCATCATTCATCTCGGCATTTATATTACCATCTAATGAATAAATATTATATAAACGAGGTGATGAGGAGGACAATATAGAAGGTAAATATAGAACGCTAACGGATAGAAATATCAAGATTAAGAAACCCAAAAAAAGCTTTAAAACGTATATTTCTTCTTCTTCCAGATTCCAACATGTTAACGAACGGTATCGCTCTGGTGAACCATTATCTGTGATGGAACGATGAATTTCTTGAAGGTGTAGTATAAATATTGAATCTCCATCGTAGGTTGATATAGCTATACTTAATTCAATTATTAAAAATAAAAGAAACATCCAACTAATAAAAAGAAGACATGTAGCGAGAAGATATGGAATCGCATCTTCAAACGATAAAGAGAAGCCCAAATACCAGTAGATGCCCGTCAATATCGTATAAATAGAAATAAATATTAAAAAGTTTATGAAAATGGAACTTGTGTATACTCCAAGTATAAAGGAAGTAAATAAAATTACAGAGAATATTACTAATAGCAAGCTTATATTACAAAGATAGAAATATAAATATTCTGAGATTGAATTTTCTCGTATAGAAACTACGATGGTATATATTAGAACCGCACAGAATAAAATTAAGCTTATAGGTCTATTAATGTCAAAATTTGGAAATTCCATTATACTCTTCTGTTATAGAAATTTTTTAGGTAGATAAGTTTTCCGATTTTGTTTGATGAAGTAGTTCTATCGACTTCCGGAAAGACTGCAACGTTTTATAACTTTTCTGCTCTCAGTAACCTGTTTTTGCCATATCTACATCGAATCCCGGAGAAAGTGTGTGACGAGGAAAGCCTCTACCTGGCGATGCAGGATTTCGAAGGTGAAAAATTAGTGGGATTATATCATATTGTTCAGCTAATACTTTGTCAGATACTCCACACTCTATCGATTTCCAGATCTTTTTGTATCGCTTTTTGCTTTCTTTTCTTGAATTAGCTAAATTTCTAAAATTGCAAATACATACGCAATTAAAAATAAATGTTTAAAAACAATTAACAAATTATTAACTTAAAAGAGATTTATTTATATTAATTCAGGAAGAGGTGTGTTCGCATTGAGGAAATTGATTTGTTTAGTTGTCATTATTTTTATTGCTTTGGGAATGGGTTGTATCAGTAGCTCTGAAACAACAGATAAGCCAGCAATATCAGCCGAAATGAGTATCAGTGAAACCCCTGATGAGAAACCTTTGGTTGAATATTCAGTTGCCGCTCCATATTCCGAGGATATGGACGAGTGGATGAAGGAATATGCCCTGGATCACCGGACTGGTGACGGAGAAGAGCTACATCTTTTTACTTTCTCAGATGGGAAGCAATTTGAGTATTGGATGAATGCTGCAAGTGCAAGTGAAAAAGGGTACTTATATCCATCTAGCTGGACAGAAGAACCGGATGAGTCATTAACCCCTATTAAGACAAGTGAAGAACAATGCATAGAAAACCTTGAAGCTTTTTTAAGCAAATGGGATGGTGCATACTTTGAGATGCAGCCTGATGATAATTTTGGTGAAAAATTATATGTGTACACCGGTCAACCTTTATCTGGACTAAGACCCAGTGATGCAGCGGTAATTCTGAAGAATTACATTGATTATAACCCAGACAGGGACACATACTGTGTTGTAATTCAAGCCACTACAGCAAACGGGCGAGGCACTATATTCAATACCTATGGATATGAACCAAAAAAGAAGATATTATTTAAATCTGAAATTATAGAGTCAGTCCCTGCAAGCAATACAATGTGGACTGATGCAACATACACGAGTATTGTAAATGCCATCGAAACAAACACTTTTACAAACCACCCAGGAAAGATGGGATATCCAGAGAGTTAAATGGAAGTGGGAGATAACCCTCCCTTTTTTCTTTAGGCACTTTAACTTTTATCTCTATTTTACTTCCTATTTGTCCGACTCCCCGGAATAAGGGACAAAAACAAGAGTATCTTTTGTTCTATTTATAAACTAATTTTCATCTAGGTTAATTTAGTCCTATATTAGCGTAATGTAGGACAAAGAAAACAAGACGTTCAGATTCACTGAGCAAGGCATGGAAAATAGGACTTATTATACTTGATTTTGTGTTAATGTTCCTGAGTCATATATGAATGCCATACTTTAGTTCCATATATTGTTCTGTATAGATACACAAATTTGTAATGTTGTCTATAGTTTCATCACTGAAACCCAACTTTGATAAAAATTCCTCAAGAGAATTAGTTTGAGTAAACACTGGATAGATATCTCCCTCGTTGAGATTAACCCCATATGCGTTAGCTCGTTCCATTATCAGACCAGGAAAAATATGATTATAAAAGTTTTTCTTTTTGGTGTCCTCAATACTCTTAGATGCAGCCTCAATAATATCATGAAAGCCTTCAGGTTTCAGCTCTTTCATTAATGATTCAGTATAGGTTCTCAAAGCTTCCGAAACCTGTGATAATTCATCAATTTTTGAGGAAATACTTAACAAGATTTTTTGGTCTTGACGTTGTTTAAGATACTCCGCAAATAGTCCAGCCCATTGATCTCTTAACCAGTTAGATATATCTTCAAATTTATCAAATTCATGTATTTGAGTACCTATTTTTTGAGAGTAAATTTGATCAATGAACTCAAAAATTTTTACATTGTTAACATGAACGTAATTAACGTTTCCACCAATATTTGCCTTGTAAGTTTGGTATTCAGAAGATACATTTTTTTCAATAAAAACAAATGTTGGAACATTTTTATCTCTGGCTGTTTTGTACTCCTTTATTGTAATAGATTCTGGATTATAATTATCATTGTCTTCTATACTCTCAGACGAAAGACTGCCATAACATCCACCTATTATTAAAACCAACATATGACATCTTGTAACTTCTAAATAGCAAGATTGATCAAGCGACAGTAAATGATCGTAAGGAATATCTCCATCTTCAAAAAGAACTGCCTCATATCCCAAATCTTCGATGAAGTTTTTAAGACTGTTTCGAATATGTTTTAGATCATAATAAGTAGAACTTACAAAAACTCTTGGTTTTACCATTTGCACCGCCAAGAAATCCGTATTTTAAACTGTTATAGATGAGCCAAATATTGAGAATCACTTAATAAATAACTCTTTAATTAATAACTTTCTACATATGAAATAAATCTTATCTTTTTCTTATACTAATTAACATCTTTGATTTTGGTTATTTAGTATCAGAGGTAGACTCTGAAAAATAACACTTGTTACAGGACTTTTCAGTGAATATCTATTTTGTTTACATTATTGGTTAAAATGTAAGCTTGGTGGCTAATTTTTTAATCTTATCTCAAATGTCTCTAAAAGCACACTGTAAAAGCAGTAGTGTTTTAAATTTTCTCTTCTTGTTTTCCATTCATTTCCATTTTTCTTATTATGGGTTAAAGAACCTAATTGTTCCATTATCAGGTTTTACCTTAAAACCTGATAGCTTTCCGAGATTTTCTCATTTTAGTGCTTATTTTGGCTGCATTCACGACCTAAACACAAGATTTTAATAAAAGCTGATAGTTATACTATGTTCGGTGAGTGGATATGCCATCCAAGAAAAATAGTCATACAAAAACGACAGAGTTGAACAAATATCCCGTTTTACAATTAAGACGAGATCCTGAGTCAATCCACCATTACTTGAATGGAGAAATCAGGGTTTTAACTCCTGGGGAATATCAGCGGATCAAGAATGTAATCCCACAGAAGCGCCACCGAGCCCTTTTTGACACCCTCATAATTACAGGAATGCGGTATGTTGAAGTTCAAAGGCTCTGGGATCATAGAGAGTGGTATCTTAGAAAAGAGAACATGATCCACCTTTCAGCAGAAGCCCAGAAAAAACATAAGAGAAGCCAGCAAGAAAGGACAATTCATCCCTTACCAGGGATGTTTGAGCTTCTATTAGACGACTTTTTTGAAGCTCGTAAACCGCCTGCAGAAAGCAACTGGAATAGGGATCTACGTAAATGGGCAGAGGATGCAGGCATTAATCCCTATGGGATCTCTGCCAAGAGCACGAGGAAAACCATAGAGAGCTGGATGATAAAGGCAGGGATAATGGAATCTACGGTGTGCCTGCGCCAGGGACATGACTCTTTAACATCAATGCGTCATTATCAGGGACTTGCATTCACTGAGGATGAAATAAGAGACATTAAAAAACAGTTAACGGCTTGGGGTATTTTGAAATGAATAAGGAAATTGAAAACTTAATTCAAGAAATTAGAGATACATTCCCACTTACACCCGAAGAAAGAATTAATTACATCTTGAAAAGTGAACAATGTTTTGAGTTAATATATAATCTTGAACCGGAAGAACTTAATAATCTTCTGAAATTTAGCGAGATGGATATAATTAAAGCAATTATAGGTCGTGAATATTGTTCACAAGTCAATAATTCAAAAGTGGAGCATATTAGGAATTTATATCATAACAAATGCGCTGTCTGCAAATTTCCACTAAAGGAAGTTTTAGACGCTCACCATATAATACCTAAACACCTTTGCGGAAAAAATGATACATCTAATTTAATTGCTCTTTGTCCTACATGCCATAGGATATTTCATATTATAGAGAAGTCAGGAGAAGTTAATGAAACTTTGAAAGAATACTTAAGTGAAAAAGGATTTCTTGAAACTGTAAACGAATATACAAAACATTTACTGAAACGACTATAAATTTTTAAGCAGTCCTTTGACTGCCTGATAGAAAATCACGGAGGAATCTATCAAGCAGGAATCCGGAAATAGATCTTTATGGACGGCAGGGTCACGATCCTGTGACATCCCTGAAACACTATCAGAGCCTCTCTTTTACGGACTACGAGCTTAGGGACATAAATAAACGGCTGACTGAATGGGGAATTTTAAGGTAGTAAACACGACTGTACAATATAATTTAAATATTATTAAGACTGATAATCGTGAAGACCCAATCAGCTGGGGTCTGCCTCAAGCCTGGGCGGGTTCGGCTGCCCGCCCTTCGTGTCTTCATAACATTTTCTAACTTTCAACAACGAAAAGCTTAAAACATTTCGTGGCTTGAGTTGCGCTGTTTGAGCGAAATTTTATATTGCTTAGTGTTGTACATTCATTAATGCATAGCGTTTTTGAGCTTCCTATATTTAAAAGAACTATCCAATTATTAGGCTTATTTAGTTATAGAATGGTCTAGAAAATGACATAAGGTTACAGAATAAACTATAACTTTCAGATAAAGATAACAGATCGTTAATAATATATTCATATAAGAACATCTGGGAAAAATATGAAAGCATGTATCATGTGCGGAGGGGCAGGGACAAGACTCAGGCCGCTGACTTTCAAGCACCCTAAACCGAGCATACCGATCCTTAATAAGCCGTCAGTCCGGCACCTGATAGAGCATCTTTCAAGAGAAGGGTTCAATGAAATAGTCATAACCCTCGGGTATATGGGAGAACTCATCGAGGAGCAGCTCGGGGACGGGCATATGTTTGGAGTACATATCGATTATGTGTATGAGAGAGAAAAGCTCGGAACAGCAGGCGGGGTAAAAAATGCAGAGGAGTTCCTGAAAGACGAGCCATTTATCGTGCTTGGGGGAGATCATGTCCTTAACCTTGACCTGAGAGAGATGTACCGTTTCCATGAATCGAATAATGCCCCGATAACGATAGGGCTTCTTTCGATTGACGATCCGAGAGAATTCGGAATTGCGGATATGGATATTAACAACCGGATCCACCGTTTTCTGGAAAAACCAAAAGCGGGGCAGATATTCAGCAACCTTGCAAGCACAGGAATTTACGTTTGCGATCCTTCGATTTTTGAATGGATCCCTAGACATAGAAAATACGACTTTGCAAAAGACCTCTTTCCCTTCATGCTTGAAGCTGACAAAAAAATCAACGGCGTGCTTGTGCGGGGAAAATGGACTGACGTGGGAAGTTCGGCAGCTTACAGACAGGCGCAGCGCTGGATGCTTGATGCCCTTCCCGGAACGACAATCGAAGGGAATTTCACAACCCGGAACGCAAGAATAAAAGGCCCCCTGTCCATAGGAAACAATGTATGCATAGGTTCGAATTCTGCCCTTGTAGGGCCAATAGTTATAGGGGAAAACACAACTATAGGCGATAATGTTCTTATCGGGCCTTACAGCGTGATAGGCTCAAACTGTACTATAGAGGATAATGCAAAGATTCTTTCATCCTACCTTTTCAATGATGTGTCCATAGGAAAGGATTCCAATATCTCAGGCGGGGTAGTATCAGACGAAACCATCATCGGAGAACACTGCTCCCTTGAAAATGGAACCGTTATCGGGCATAGAGTAACTATAGGAAACAATTCAACAATACATTCCGGAGTTAAAATCTGGCCTGAAGTAGTAATAAAGGAAAACTCAAGCATAGGGGAAACAGTGGTCAACTCCGATTATGACGCTGCACACGAAGGCTCGTGAAAGCCGGGTTTCAAAGGACAGAATCCAGTATGAATAAATCAACTGGATTCCTGAATCCAAATTTTTCAGGTAAGATTAACTTACCGAAACCAGGACCTGGAGTTCTCATTTTCCTGCCGTTTTTTTCCTGATCTTTTGCAGCTTATTTTTTTATACGCCTTTTGACAGATATCTGAAATATTCGGAAGAGGCACCAAAAGGATACACAGCAATAAGCATTAACAGAAACAGATATAACTTTATACTACATCCTCACAGAATCTTTTTGCCATGCCGTCCAGAGAGTTTGTCCTGGAAATCCTGAGAAAAAGTGTACATCTGGTCTCAATCCTTATCGTGCTTATCTACGAATTTTTAGGAAAAGAAGCCGTGCTTTGGGTGCTCATGTTGTTTCTTGTAACTGTTCTCGTTCTTGACTACTTCCGGCTTGAGCACGGCATGAAAATACCTTTTTTCTATATCATGTACCGTGAGCATGAAGCCGATCGCCTGGGAGGCCATATATTCTTTGCGCTCGGAGCAATTTCAGTAATAGCCCTGTTCAGCCAAGAAATCGCATACGCAGCCATCCTTATGACCACCTTTGGAGACCTGGCCGCAGCACTTATAGGAAAATTCTACGGAAAGAGGCGGGTTTTCCAAAAAATCTTTAAAAATGATAAATCAATTGAAGGCTCGGCTTCGGAACTTATTGTTGATTTGTTTATCGGGATGCTTATTCTCGGAAATCCTATTGTTTCCCTCGTAATGGCTTTTCTTGCAACGCTTACGGAAACCGCAGTCAATAAAATTGATGATAACCTTATAGTACCGGTTTTCGCAGGTTTTTTCGGGCAGGTAACCCTGATTCTTCTAGCGTATTTATAACAATTTTCAAAAAACGGTTTTTCAAAAAATATTTTTAAAGATTTTCCTCTGATTTAAAGGATCTTCAAAGATTAATGTGTGACCGGAAGGATTTTTAATAGAGTGCTATGTGACCTGAGGATTTTTCAAGGGGTACTCTGTGAAGGAATTTCCTGAATGTTTAAAAGAGCCCTTAAGGGCTCTTTATGCTCCGGCTTCTACCTCAACCTGCGCATTTTTGAGCTTTCTCATCTCCTTTATGCGCCTGGCAATGATTTCACTCAGATAAAGCACAAGCGCTGCAAGAAGCACGTATACTTTCAGGCTCACGTGCTCGTCAGATTGCCTTTCCGAGTTCTGCCGCGCATCTTTAAGGAGAAGGGCTCTGGCATCCTTCTCGGTATAAATATTCCCTCCGGTTGCAAGGATAAGAGACTCTATATCCTCATTGAGCCCCACATCCCGGTACTCAAGCTGGTAATTTACCGCAAGCGGGTAACCTGAGAGGTCATGAATTCCGATGGTTTCGGGATTTACGCTTGCCTCGTAGGTGTTCCTTCCGGTAAGGGCAAGATCGATGGGGCTTCCGTCCAGTTTCAGCTGCGGAATTCCCTCATCGTACATTGTAAGAGCCAGATCTGAAGGCGTGCCGAGCCAGGTGTCCGGGCCGTCCAGGACAGCCCCTTCTTCAGCTCTCGGGTTGCCTATTGCCCAGTTCGTAGTGCCTGAAATAAGCCTTGCACTTGAGCCGTTATAAAGGTTAGTCGCCCAGCGAGAGCCTTCTCCCTCTCCGTTATCCGTGGTAAAGGCTGCAACCCTACCAAGCCCGAAACGCCACGTGGTAAGTACAGGCTTTCCCGTAACAGTAATAACCAGGCGCTCAGCCCCGGCTTTTGGAGTCACATCATTATATCCTGTAATACTGGAATTTGTAAGGTTCACATTTTTCGTAATGAAATGGTCAGGGGAATATTCAAGCAGAGGGTAAGCATCAAGTTCGACTTCCTCTTCTTCTCCCTCTTCAGCAGGTTCTTTCGGCGGCTCAAAGCCTATGTTTGCCCTTTCACTCGTATTAATATGGAAATAGTTATTTTCAAGCCCAAGTTCTCTCATCAGGTTCTCAGCGTAATAATTTCGGGTTTTATCAGTCTGAGAAGGGGCTACCGAGCGAATATGGATGAAATACAGATTTACACCGAGTTCCTGAAGTTCTTTTGCAGCCTGAAGGCTTGGCTCGTAGGAATCCTCGATTGCTCCGTCTGAGATAATAATAGCATCAAGTTCGCCGTCGCTACCTGCAAGCATATCTTTTGCGGTTTTGAGCCCCTCATTTAAGGAAGTCTCGCTTTTCTCGTCAGGGGTTAGCCGCGAAATTTTATCTTTCAGGATCTCCTGGTTCTGGGCAAGTCCCAGGAACACAAACCCTCCGGAAACGTCATATCCCTCGCTTCCGAATGCGATAACCCCGGCATTCGCATCTCTAAGGTTTTCGTTCTGGATAATATAGATAGCATTTGCCAGGATATCCCCCTGGGTTTTGTGGGCAGCAGTGCTCGGAGAGACGTCAAGTATCAGGACAATGTTCCTCCCCCCCTTATATTCGGAAGGCTTCGAAAGTACAGGCAGGATCTCTTCAAGTGAGGAATTAAGGTAGTTTCCGTAATTGTAAGCCTCTTCTCCCCCCAGGACAAACAGCCCTCCTCCGTTGCTGACATAATTTTTGATTTCTTTCATCTGGGCTTCGGAAAAGGAACCCATGAGCTGGTTGTCAAGCACGAGAACCTTGCTATCCTCGAGAGCCGCGGCTCCGGGATATGAGCTGACAGCCGAAACATTGTAAAGATTGCCCAGAATCCTGCCGAGAGGAGCATCGGGCTCACTCGTAACAAGGGTAAGCTTCGGTTTTGGAATTACATACACGGACTTGAAGAATTCATTGTTAGCCTCATTGAGATCCTCCCCCTGCGGAGTGATCTTTACCCTGAGATTATGGGCGCCGAGCGTGGTAAAAGCCTGATTAATCGGAATGGGATTCTCGCTATTGTTCCTACCCTCCAGAATAAAGTCCCTGCTCTGCGAAAGCTGCCCATCCACAAATACCTCAAGGAAATAGCTCACACTTTGGTTTGAAGCCTGGCGGACAACTATCCCGAATTCATTCTGGTTATCCACAACAACGGTCTTATCCCCAACCATCTCGACACTGAGGTCATTCGCCTGCAGTTCAGGCTGGACAAAATAGACGGGTGTATCGGTTTCTTTTGCAAACTCCAGAGCCTCGGAAAGATCCTTGCCTGCATTACTGTTCCCGTCGCTGACCAGGACTATCTGGTTGCCGCTTCCCGCAGATTGCGTAACGGCATCTCCAAGCGAGGTTTTATCCCCGGTTAGCTGGACTAAGGTTGTCGGGGTACTGGCTACAAGGGCTTTGTACAGTTCGGTCCCTGCTTCTTCAGGAAAGACACCCATGCTTGAAGTCTGATCCTGAACCAGCACAAGCGAAGGGTCTTCTTCGCTAATGGTCTGTGTAACCGTAGTAAAGGGAGAAGCCAGAGCAAGCACAAGCAGGAAAGCGACAAGCATTCTCCATTCTACAAGCTTGGTTTTTGTCTTCCGCAGGAGATAAAATCCCACAATAAGCACCGGGATTACCAGGAAGAGCATTTCGGGATGTTCAAGCGAGATCATAATTCACCCCGCTGGCGTACTATAAGGATTTCAAGCAGTATGAGCAGGAACAAAACTCCTATCAGGTAATTAGTAATGTCGTTTTTGGCGGTGTAGGTATCAGCCCTCACCAGTCTGGGCTCATCTTCCGAAACCGCCCTCTCGATTAATTCCGAAGCATCGACTGTAGTATTCGATTCCCTGTCATCGTAGAGATTGACTGCGATTCTCTTCCCTGCAAGCTCGTATATCCCGGCCTCGTCAAAGAGAATACGGTTTGAGGTAAAAGTTTTTGAGGGCGTACGGATTTCCTCGGTTTTCGAAAGGGAAGTCAATGCACCGGTTTCCAGGTTGTATTCCGAGATATCGCCTGCCCCTCCGAGCCACTGGACAAGTTTTATCCAGAAAACCGGATACTCGGGCAGATTGTGGAAGTTATTCCAGGAATTTTCCCCGAGCTCATCGCTCAGCCCCATATAGAAAACCGTTCCCCTGCCTACCTGCCAGTAACTCAGTACAGGGACACCGTTTTCAAGCGTCACGAGGGTTGTCGAGCCGGTCCTTTCAGTTGCATTCAGGTATCTTCGGACCGAGATTTCGTCGCTTCTTATATCCTTCGTAATACTGCTCTTCAGGACTTCTTCGACCCCAAGCCCGTTTTCTGCGTCCTCAAGCCTCAACGGTTTCACAGGCAGGATCTTGATAAGGTCAACCCCGGTTTTTTCGGGAATCAGGGCTCCGCTTACAATAAAGACCGCATTGCCTCCGTTCCTGACATAGCTTTCGATTCTTTCGACCGAACTGTTCCCTATAGGGGTCTCCTTCTGTGCAAGCACGACAAGAGTGTAATTGTCAAGCTCGGAAGGTACGGATTTTGAGACCGTCAGCTCACTGTTCGGAAGCAGGGAGAGCGCCGTTTTCGAAGGCAGCTTCCCATTATCAGTAACATAAAGTATACGCTGGTTTGAGGTATCCGGAATGGAAATGTAGGCCTTATTGTCAACAGGCAGGCTATCTTCCACATTGAGCCGGACTGTTGTTATGCCTGGCCCAAGGTTTCCGAGAGTGAACTGGTTTGTCTCGCCTGCAGGAACATCAAGGGTAAAAGACGTTGAGGCATTTCCTGAAGTTCCTCTACCAGTCTCGATTTCAACGCTCTGGTTCTGATTCCTGTAGTTCTTGATTACACCTGTATAGCCATAATTTCCATCCGTGGCTTCGATCCAGCCGTTGATAATTCCCAGATTATCGGCAGGCTTTCCTACTTTTACGAAATTCACCTCAATCCCGTAAGATTCAGCCAGGTTCTTGGAAGCAACGGGATCATCGCCTTTAGAATTCGTGAAATCCGAAATGACGATAATTCTTCCCCCTTCCGTTGAAAGAGACCGCATGCCTGTGGTAATTGCTGCAGACAGGTCGGCAGTGCCTGCGCCTGGCCTGACCTTGCTGAAAATATCGTGGGCAGCCGAGGCACCTCCTCCTTCAAGCGCAAGCAAAGGCATATCCGAAGCCAGGATTATGCTGTTTTTCTTACTCACATAGCCGTCAGCAATCCCAACCGCATCCTCAAAACGGGAATCAACCTGCATGCTTGCAGAGGTATCAAGGATAAGCACGGTATGCTCTCCGCTCAGGGGCTCTTCTGAGTTGTAATAATAGCCTGCTGCCGCAATGGAAAGAAGGATCAGCATCAGGAGCTGGATCAGGAAAAGCGGGTCCTGCACGATTTTGGTGATCGAGGCATAAACCCGCTTTCTTTCCCTCTCAAGCTTAAGAACAAACATAAGTGAGGGAATTGAAAGTACCGCCGGCTTCGGGCGGAGCATGTAAAGAATGATAAGCGGAATGACACTCAGGAGAGCGGCAAGAGCAAGGGGATTTTCAAAAGGCATTTTTAGCGTCTCCTTCTCCTGATGGTATGGTAAAAAGCGTCAAAGATAGGGGTGTCGGTTGTAAAGCTATAGAATTCGGCGCCTGCCTTCATACAGGCTTTTTTAATCCTTGCGCCGTGGTCGTCAAGCTTTTCGAGGTATCGTTCTTTGAACCTTTCACTGACATAAGTCCTGATCTCCTCTCCGGTTTCAAGGTCTACGAGTTTGCTGTTACCCTGGATAGGGAGCACTTTTTCCCTGGGGTCGAGCACCTGGATAAGGATCAGGTCGTGGTCAGATAGCCTGGAAACTGCGGTTTCTATTGCCTCGGGTTCCTGAAGAAAGTCCGAGATAAGGATTACAAGGGATCTGGACTTGATTTCCCGGCTGTACTTTGTAATAGCTTCCCCGATTGAAGTCCCTCCGGACAGCTCAAGCTCTGCCAGTCTGTCAATTGTCCGAAGAAGATTTTTTCGTCCACGTCTGGGTTTGCTTATATCGATTTCCCGTGTAAAGGTTGAGATCGCAAACCTATCATTATATTTTGTTACCATGTAGGCATAGCCTGCAGCGAGCATGGAAGCATATTCGAATTTTGAAGTCCCTTTTTCAGGGAAATCCATACTTTTGCTGGCGTCCAGAAGGATATGGGTCGTAAGAGTCTTCTCTTCCTCAAACTGTCGCACATAAAGTTTTTCAGTCCTCGCATAGGCTTTCCAGTCGATATCTTTCAGGCTGTCGTTAAAGTCGTATTCCCTGAACCCTATGGTATCGATGCCCCGTCCGCTTCGGGTAGACGGGCGGTTTCCTGCATAAACGGTCGATACCCTTTTCCGGACAGAGAAGGTAAAGCGGTCAAGCTGCCTGAAAAAGTCCGTTTCGATGTTTTGTTTTGTGCGAGTCATTCTGGATCGTCAATAAAAAAGCCCGGTTTATTCCGGACTCGGGAAAACCCTTCAGGGGTTATTCAAACTTATTCAACTTATTTTGCAGTCCTTTTCCTGCCTGGAAATCGGCCAGGGGTCAGGCTTTACTTCTTAACTTTACTTTATTTTCCGGATAATATCCTCAATAGCCTGATCAGGGGTTATCCCGCTTCTTTCGGCTTCAAAGGTCAGGATGAGCCTGTGGCGGAGGACAGGGTACGCCATGTAATCAATATCCTCTTTACTTACGAAGTTCCTGCCCTCTATAAAGGCCCTGGCTTTTGCGGCAAGGATAAGGCCGATGGATGCCCTCGGAGAAGCCCCGTACTCGATATGTTCTTTGTCTTTTCTTGTCATGCCCACGATAGAAAGAACGCGCTGCTTGAGTTCCTCTGAAATCGGAACCTGCCTGCTGAGTTTCTGCAAATCAAGGAGTGTCGATTTATCCAGGCCTCTGGAAATCTTCGGAACTTCGGATTTCGTATACCGGTTTATTATTTCCATCTCCTCTTCATAGGAGGGATAATCTACAAGGACCTTTAAGAGAAAACGGTCGAGCTGGGCCTCAGGCAGGGGATATGTGCCTTCCATCTCTATGGGGTTCTGGGTGGCAAGAATGAAAAAGGGGCGGTCCAGCAGGAAGGTATCATTTCCGACGGTTACCTGTTTTTCCTGCATAGCTTCCAGCAGGGCTGACTGGGTCTTCGGGGACGCCCTGTTAATCTCATCCGCAAGCACAACGTTTGCAAAAACCGGCCCAGGCTGGAACCTGAACTCTTTTTTGTTGTCTTTCTCTTCAATAACATTTGTTCCTGTAATGTCAGAAGGCATGAGGTCAGGAGTACACTGAATCCTGCTGAATTTCAGGTTCATTGCCTGTGACACTGTAGAAATCATAAGTGTTTTTCCAAGCCCTGGATTACTCTCAACAAGGGCATGCCCTTCACAGAGTATTGCAATTATGATCTGCTCCACTACTCTATTCTGGCCTACGACAACGTTTCCGATCTCTTCAAAAAAACTTTTAAAAATTCGGCCTGCGTTCTGATAGGTCGTGGCAGCCTGCCCGGAATCGGTATTATTCTCACTCATATCTGCTTCACCCGTTATGTTTCTGTTTTTGCAGGCTTAAAGCCCGCCTTTTTCGGACGTTACCTGCTCCTGTGACAGTGAACCTCCAGAACACTGCCTGTTATTCAAAAACTGCTTTCAGACAACCTTCGATAAAACTGAGTGCAGGTAAATCCGGCTTTAGACAAATTCTCCAAATTATTCTTCTGCAAGTCCTTCGAAATAACTCTGGATAACGTTCCTGTATCCTTCAGGTAAATTCTCATAATAAGCCTGGGAAGCAGCTGCTTCAGGGTTTACCAGGCCTGACTGGATAAACGATTCGTTCATAGGTTCCCCTGCTTCCTGGCTTGTAAAGCCCTGCCCTGCGCCCGGAGGAATCTTCAGATCAACTTCTTTGCCTTCCACCACAATAACCGCAGGCTCCCCGAAGAGATTTTCCTGGCTCTCGTTATTCGAGGTTCCGCCATTTTCCTCCACAGGGAAAAGCTCACTATCCGAATCCGAAACAAAAGGAATGTTTTCGATTACTCCGCTAAGGTCGGTGGGACTGAGCGTTGTCTGGTATCCGGTTCCGGCAACGTACGCGAGAATGGAGACCGCAAACACTATTACGAACAGATCTTTTGCAAGCTTTCTCCTGTTAAAGAAGGACGAGGACTTTACGGGTTTTGAGTCGATTATAACCCCGCCTATAAGGTCCCGGACAATAATGTTGTCCGTGTTGCGGTTATCGTATGCAGTCCTCAATCTCTCCTTAAGTACAGGGTATGTCTCTTCTATAAGGGAAATCGCATCTTTCTTTTCAGCCCTGTAATGCCTGACGGCTGCTGTGAGGATAAGGGAGAGAGCAAAAGCCAGGAAAATAAGCCCCAGAGTTTCAAAAATAACCCCGAAGCCCAGAATATTGTACTTTGCACCGGTGTAAGGTTCGAAGGTGCTAAACATTAGAAATAAATCTCGCATATTGAAAAGCACGAAAAGGAGATAAAGGACAAGAAAAGTTGCAAACAGGTCTGCAAAGGCATAGAGTCCTCTATATTTTTTCAGGACCGATTCGTGTTTGTTTACTATTTCTTCAATACTCAGAGCCATCTCGCTCCTTTTTGCAGCCTGGAAAACCGGCTGTGATCATGAATACTCATAAGTAAAGATTGTGCACGAAACATGCAAATATACTGTAAGAAGATTTTCTAGAAAGATAGTATAGAAAGATAGTATATAAAAGTACACGTTCCGGAATATGCATTTTTCAGATTCGCATATCAATCCGATTTTTACCGGATTCTGTCGTTAAATTCACATATTTGAACATTGGGTCTTATCATTGATTTCTGCCATTGTTCGCAGGATTCGGCCCTGGCCTTTTACGGTCTTATAAAAAGGTAATTACAGACTTTTAAAACTGAATAACTGCGAATTTTTAAAGCTGAATAATTAAAGTATTTTAAAAGCGGGGTAGGAACCCAGTACTTTTAGGGTATCGGTTTTATCCCTTATGTCTTTTAAAGCTTGTTTTATAAGTGCATCGCTGGCGTGCCCTTCAAAATCGATATAGAAGTAATAGTCCCCAAGTTCCTTTTTAGAAGGCCTGGACTCAATCCTTGTAAGGTTAATCTTATTTTTTGCAAAAGCCCCGAGGATTTCGTATAATGCCCCTGGCCTGTCTTTTTCCAGATATACTATAATGGAGGTCTTGCAGGCTGAAAGGCTGGAATTCAGAGGCCCGATTTCACCTTCAGGCAGGAATTCATACCCTGATTCCTTTTCCGGGCCGGATTGTGATTTTGTTTTATCCGGTTTATTTTCTGCGGCACAAAGGATCTGCTCAGACTGGGGGTTTTCTGCAGCCCGCAAAGCAATAAAGCGGGTGTAGTTTTCCTTCCGGTCCTGGACGTTTGAGAGAAGGACTTTTAACCCATAGCATTCTGCAGCCTCGGGGGAAGCTATTGCTGCCATTTCTTCAAATTCTCCTGCAAGCCTTGCTGCATGGGAAGTGCTGCCCGTACTCCTCAGTTCAGCCTCAGGGAAATTCTCTTTCAGGAAATGCCTGCACTGGGCAAGCCCCTGAGGATGCGAAAGTATGACTTTGATCTTCTCAGGCCCGCCTTTCGAAAGCAGGCAATGCTCGACTTTGACAACAATCTCCCCGATTATTTCAGCCCCGTTCTCAAGAAGCAGATCAAGAGTAACCCCTACCGAGCCCTCAATAGAGTTTTCTATCGGAATAACCGAAAAATCGGATTTCCCCTGCACCACCGCCAGAAACGCATCCTCTATGTCTGCAAAATACCGGATTTCCGCACCTTCCAGCCCTTGTTTGAGAATCCATAATTTTGCAGCCTTTTCCGAGTACGAGCCTTCGGGCCCCATTGCACCTATAATCATCTGAGGAGATAATTGCAGACATGGTAATAATATTTTTTGCCCAGCAGAGTTGCGGCTCTGCAGTGCGCTGCCCTTTTCGCACCCGAATTGCGCCTCGGGAGTACGCTGCCCTTTTCGCTCCGCTCAAGAGGGCTAATTTATGACACAGAAATTCTACGTATTTTTGCCAGAGTCCCGCAAACTTTTTAGAAAAAAGTTTGATCAAAAACGCAAACCTTTTCAGAAAAGGCTTGAGCAAAAACGACGTAATGGCGTGACGGCGTGATCAAGCAAAATAAGCGAAAAGATTTATTTACGAATTAGCATTTATGAATTAGCGTTTTTCCGTTTTTTTCCGTTTTTCCATGGTTATAGGCTCTTGATTAGATTTTCTGTGGGCATAGGGAGTTATAGAGTTCTGGCTGAGAGTTTATTGCGGTTTCCGAGTTAGTAACCGCGTTCTACAGTGTAAGATACCTTTTTTGAACCGTCAGCTGGCACGGTTATTTCCCATTCGGCGGTAAAGGCGTCTTTTTTCTCGTATGGGTCAGAGGTGGTTGTTATTTCCCAGTCGCCGTAGAAGTGTTCTACAATTTTTACTTTCTGGGGCTGAGATTTGTGGTTTTTGATTTCGGTCTCATAGCTCTCCTTCCAGATATACGAGCTTATCCTGTTGTAGCTGGTCTGGGTTCTTGTGCCTGTTACATCAAAGGCATTTCCGATAGTGACCTTTACCTCTTCATCTTTTGGGGTGTGCTCTATGCTGTCTTCCCCGAGGAACTGGAGCTGGCCCTGGGAATCGGCTTTGTAGACTCTTAGGGTTCCGGCAGGAAGAGGCATTCCAAGACCTTTTTCTTTTGAATTGTTCAGGCTCAGGGCGACCTGCACATCACTGCTTTTTGAGGCATCGAAAACGAGTTCCTTTTCTACAGGCACGGAATCGGCAGACAGGAGGGATAGCTGTTTTACCTGGTTATTCTTTAGCGTAGCCGGCCTTTCAAGGGTATAAAGGTGATATTCAAAGAGGGATTCCTCAACAAAGCTGTCTTTTGCCCCTGAATACCCTCCTTCTGCGTCTTCCGCAACTTCTTCTTCATACCGGGGAGGGCTGGGCGCGACTACGCGGTGGACTTCCCCTGCGACCAGCTTCAGCCTGGCATCCTCATAAGTTGTTCCTGCGGCGTTATCGACGCTGACCCAGCCCTGGATATCGGCTTTTTTATCATCTGCACTTGCTTTCACGATATAGTCGGCCTTCCAGCTCATGCCTGCCGTAAGGTAGGAAGTAAGGACATCACGCTTGCCTGCCGCAGGCGAGTAGACCTGCCAGACCAGGGTAGGTTTTGTAAGCAGGTCTGCGGAATCAGGGAATTCGACCTTCGAGACTTCGGAAATCGTTACGACTTTGCCGTCACCCAGCCTGAGCACTACCCCACCGTCGTGGCTCAATAGAGTGCCTGTGTATGTGTCCCCCTCTTTTTCGGTTACGGTGATTTCCTTGTCCAGGAATTTCTCCAGCAGTTTCTTGCCGCTTACAAGATCGTATTCGTAATTCTGCTCCAGCACGGCAGTATCTTTACTCTTTGTGTCTTCAAACATTACCGATGTCGGGTCAATAAGGGCAGCAACATCAGTATATTCGACCCTGTTGACACCGGAATCGAACTCAAGTGCCCTTCTTTCCTTTACAAGGGCAAGATTATTGTTATAAACCGTAACCTCAGTACTCGAATCAGTTGCTGCGGCATTTGCCTTAAGAATCTCCAGAGGGTTCGAATATTGTACCTTAGTAACAATGCTCGAACTGGATTCGATCCCGTTAACTGCAGTTTCATACCTATCTGCCTGAGCAGTGTTTTCCCTGGAATCAGGGTGCAGGGTAAAACCCGGATACACGAAAGCTGCAGATGCGGTTAAAATCAAGCTTGACGCCAGAATAATCCAGACGTAACTTTTCTTTAATTTCATAGAAGAAGAATAGGCAACTGTTTTATTTATATTTGGCTTTAGCTGCAAATATAGTTGAAGTTATCTATTCAATTTTCTATACGGACTCTTATAAGATTTAGTACATGTTTCCTGTTTTAGCCCTTAATCTAATTTACTATCCGGTCTTCTATCAGGTTTTTTATCTGACTTTCAATCTGGACTCCTATCGGGTTTTCTATTGGAGTTCCTATTTCTTTGAAGTCAACAGGCGTTGAAGATTCATTTTTGAGGATCAGAATACCAGGGCAGGATACAGTTATAATAATATACACGAAGACATAATTAATAATTTTAAGTAGTGTTCGAAAAAATCTGAAATATCGTTAAAATAACAGGAAATGAGCTGGAAAAAGATAACAGGAAATGAGCCGGAAAAAAATAGATGAACAGAATAGCTAAAAATGAATCCGGTAACAGAAAAATATCTGGAAAATAATTAAGGAACCACTCTTATGAATTTTATCAAGGCCTTCAGGACTAAAAGCCGGATTAAGCTCTCAGGCTTTATTTCAAGTTTCGTTCTTATTTTTCTACTGGCCTGGACAACCCTTCCTGCCTCAGCCGCAGGGATAGAAGCAAGCAGGGAGGTCTCTGCCGAAACGGTTTATCCGGGAGAAAGTTTTACAGTAGCCGTACATATAAAGGCAGACCAGAATGTTGAAGCCCTGATGCTCGATGAAAATCTCCCTGGCGGGTGGCAGGTAAGTCAGTCGGAAAATAACGGGGCTGCGTTCCAGGAAATCAGTATATTCAAAGCGTCCACTCTGGAGTGGATCTGGGTTGAAAACCTCTCAGCAGGGGAAGAAAAGACAGTAGTGTACAATGTGACCGTGCCTTCGAATTTCGAGCCTGGAAATTTTACAATCTCGGGCACGATTTCCGGCTATTCTGTTCCTCCTGCCCCTGTGGGAGGTTTTTCAAAAGTAATACTTGCTTATCCACCTCCTGAAGTTGATTTTTCTGCAAATCCTCTCCTCGGGATTGCACCCCTTGTTATCCAGTTCACGGATTTATCCTCCTCCAATCTTGACTCCTGGGAATGGGACTTTGACGGAAACGGGAACATTGAATCAAAAGAAAAGAATCCGGTTTACACATATGAAAACCCTGGAACCTACACTGTCACCCTAAAGGCGACTAACAATACTTACGGAAATAACACCCGGATAAAAACAGGATATATAACCGTGACCGAAAAGCCTTCCATTTCAGGAGGAAGTGGAGGAAGTGGAGGCGGGGGAGGTGCAGGCTCTCCAGAGTCAACCAGGAATATTGAACTGAAGGAAATTTCAAATGAGCAGGTTTTCAAAGGCACTCACACGTGTTTTACATTTAAAGGCGGGAAGAATGAAATCATGACTGTGGAGTTCGACCCCAAAAAGAACTTCGGAAAAACAACCGCTATTGTAGAGATGCTGAAAAACACATCTTCAATTGTTAAGGATCCTGCTCCCGGAACGGTTTACAGGAACGTAAATGTCTGGGTAGGGAACAGCGGCATTTCAAGCCCTCAGAACCTTGAAAATGCCAGGATAAATTTCAGGGTGAAAAGGACCTGGGTTACCGAAGAGGAAGTCAGTAAAGATACGGTGACCCTGTACCGGTACAGTGAAGGTTCATGGAATCCACTGCCTACAGCCCTCAGTAGAGAAGATGAAATTTACTTATATTTTACCGCAGAAACTCCGGGCTTTTCTCCCTTTGCAATATCAGGCACTAAAAAGGAAATTCAATCGGTTGATATTTCTCCAGTCAGGACAGGAGAGAACCTGACCCTTAACGAGGAGAAAACTTCTGGAGAGGAAAAACAGGAAATTCCTGCTTCAAACGTTGAGAAAGAAGAAAAGAGAAGTTCTCCAGGGCTTGAAGCAGCCTTTGCAGCGGCTGAACTACTGGTTTTGTATGGTGTATTAAATAAAAAAAGATAATTCGAGGAGAAGAGAGATAACTTGGCCAGAGATTGGGCTAACAGGGCTTTTTGGTAAAAGCCTTCTTTTCCAGATTTTGGTTCTCTCTCAACCTTCTTTCTCAACCTTCTTTCTCAACCTTTTCTCTCAACCTTTTTTCTCAGCCCGTACTGCCTGAAGCAAAAGTTTACATTCCTTTAATTTGCCTTTTGCTCTCAAACATATCCACACTGCTCAAGCCAGGTAAGAGACCTTATCCATTCCCCTTTTGGCTCCCTTGAAGTACCCACGACAAGCCGCTTGATATCTCCGACCTCTTCGACAATACCCCGAGCTTCTATAAGCTCTCCGGGAAGCGCCTGGCCTGCGTAGGTATGTGTATAAGAGAGCACATGATCTATTTCGTCGTGATCGACCTTGTAATAAGCAGGGCTGTCAAAAGCGAAGTCGGCATTTTCTACCCGGGCTTCGATTTTCATCTTAACGGTATCTTTTCCACGCAGAAGAGGCTCTTTTATCTGGTCCCATTCCCTTACGAAAAGAAGGTCAAAATAAGTGCCCTCGACCATCCCCCGGTTGCCTTTCCTGGATTCGTGCAGCATGAATTCGTCAAATGAAATATCGGGAATTCTCTTCCTGTAGATTCTCTGCCACATCTCCTCATCGATTTCTTCAATTGGGCCTTCCTGCTGTTTTGCGGCGGTTATGGCATCTCTTGCCCTGAACCACAGAGGGCCGTACACAACAAAGTCAATATCCGAGCTCTCGTTCTGGATGCCTGCGAGCATCGAGCCCGTAACTCCCATGCTTGTCCTCGGAATTCCTGCCAGATCAAGCGTCTTTACGATTGCCCTTACTCGGTTGTCAGAGTTTACAAGCTCAGGAATCACGTCGGAGGGGCGAAGCACCTCTTTTACCTCGGCTTCGGGAACCACATGAACATCCTGCACCCATTCAGGCCTGTGTTTTCTCATGAACTCGAAAGCCGGGCCGAAATCGTATTTTCTATACCGTAACCCGTTTAACTCCCTCTCCCCGTTTTCATCGGGCACATAGCGGAGCGTGGCCCGGATTCCATCACTGCGGAAGTAGTCAGAAACTGCAAAAAGCCAGTTATCTTTCGTAACAAGGAAATCCCTCAGGCGTGTTTTGAGCATTTATACCATCCCTGGAATATATAAGAGGACCTAAGAGTACCCGGATTTTAAGGAACCTTAACGGCCGGGCTTTATAATAATTTATGATAAATAGCAGGAAATGTATTGTACCAATCATGTATATAATTATCAGGTATTTTAGCTCAAAGCCTTTTGAAAAAACGCTTTAGTGGAAAGTTCTGAGCAAATGACAAAAATGGAATAATATACCTGGAGTTACAGATACTTAAATGAAATATACTAAAGGAATATATAAAACACAAATAAAGTATATTAAAATAGAACATCCTAAGATAAAAAATAATTAATATTACTATGAGTAAATATTACAGACAATAAATATTACGGGCAGTAACTGTTACAGATCAATGGATATTACGGGCAGTAAATGTAATAGATAGTAAACGTTGCAGACCAGTAGACGGAATAGACTGCAGATGCAGAACATCCGAGGTAATGCTTTTGAGAGAGAATCCGAGTACAGAAGCGCTTGAGAACTGGATTATACAGCTCAGGCGTGAATTTCACAGATACCCCGAACTCAGTTTTGAAGAATATGAGACCCAGAAGAAAATCCTGAAAATACTTGGAGAACTGGGGATAGAAGCCAGAAAAATTGCAGATACCGGCGTACTTGCAAGTATCCGGGGAACACTACCAGGCCCCTGCATTGCCCTTCGATCAGACACGGATGGACTGCAGGTACAGGAAGAATTAACTGAAAGAAATAGCGACTACATTTCCAGACACGAGGGAGTAATGCATGCCTGCGGGCACGACGGGCACATGGCAATGCTGCTTGGGGCTGCCAGGCTGTTTCAGGAAAATCGGAATTTTCCAGGCGAAGTCCGCCTTATCTTCCAGCCTGCAGAAGAGATCCCTCCGGGAGGCTCGGAAAGGGTAATTGCAGAAGGAGGGCTTAAGGGTGTGGATGCGGTCATGGGCATGCATGTCTTTACCAGTCACGAATCCGGAAGCGTGGGTTTCCGTCCCGGGCCTTTCATGGCAAGCACCAACCGGTTTGAAGTGACCTTTAAAGGAAAAGGGGGCCATATATCACTGCCTGAAAAATGCATTGATCCGGTCAGAATGACAGTGAACTTCATAAACAGCCTTTATTCTGCTCTGGAAAAACAGCTTGAACCGGACAAATACGTCATTGGGGTGGGAAGGATTCGAGGAGGAGCCCAGTTTAATAGAATTCCTGACACTGTAGAGATTCTCGGAAGCTACCGGACCTTTGACCGGGAGACTACAGACATTATTGACAGGATAATAGAGGAATCCCTCGACGAAATTGTAAAAAGATACGCAAAGCCAGGAGATGAATTTTCAGGTTTTCCTGACTACGAGCTTGACGTACTTCACGGTTATCCTGTCCTTGTGAATGACCCTGTATTTACGGATGCTGTAAACTCAAAACTGCAGGAGAGTTTTCCGGAACTTACAGTCTATCCTGAGATGGGAAAAACCTTTGCCGCCGAAGATTTTGCAAGTTACCTGCAGAAAGTTCCGGGGATTTTCATTTCCCTGGGCACCCGGAACCCGGAAAAAAAGATTGTAGAAATTAATCACTCGTGCACGTTCGATATCGATGAAGCGATCCTGATTACTGGCACGGAGATATTTTATACCGTTTCGCTGGACTTCCTCAAAAACCCGGAAAAATATCTCAATTCCCAGAACTATTTCAACCCCGAACCATTAAGAAAAAGCCTTAAAACCGACAGGTGAACGAAAAACCGACAGGTGAACGAAAAAGGGACTGCCAGGTTTACGGAGTGGAATAGATGATAATCCAGAGATATGACGATTCCAGAAAGGAAGAAGTTCGCGATGTTGTCCTTGAAGTTTTGATGGAGCACGGCTTTGAACCCGACAGGCTAAAAGATGCCGACCTCAAGGACATAAATGGTTATTACTCGGGAAGTGGAGGCGCGTTTTTCGTAGGAATTGTCGACGGCAAAGTCGTAGGCACGTCAGGAGTCCGAAAACTTGATGAGAATCTGTGCGAAATCCGGCGTATCTACCTTAAAAAAGCCTTCAGGAACAAAGGAAATGGAAAATTACTCTTCAGGACCGCTCTCGAATTTGCTGAAAAAAATTGCTCGGGTGTGGTTCTTAAAACCGATTCAACTCTCACGAAAGCAATAGACATGTACCTCAAACACGGATTCACCTTCCAGAAAGAAGAAACCGGGTACCTTTATTTCGAGAAAATGTTTAGCAAACCTTTTTAAAAACGGCTTGATCGCAAACTTTTTCAAAAAAAGTTTGATCAAAAACGCAAGCCTTTTCAAAAAAGGCTTGAGCGCAAACTTTTAGAAAAAGTTTGATCAAAACCGGAAGACGACGTAACGGCGTGGTCAAGCGGCTTCCGATTTTTGTTGCTATTTAATAGCTTTTATTTCTCCGGATAATTGCAGGAGCCGCCTTCCTTTTTCTCAAGGGCTTGAAGGTATTCGAGGACTGCAAGGATGTAGGCGGAGTGGGACCAGGCCAGGGGGAGAACGGAGAGGGGGATGCCGTTGTCATCTATTTGTTCGGACAGAAGGCCTGCAGGATGGGCGTGAGCTGCACACCAGTCCAGGAGTTCGAGAGCTCTATCCAGGTTGCCAACTGCGGAATGCCATTGGGACAGCCAGAGAGTACAGATAATCCAGCTGTTCATGTAGCCAAAGTAAGTGTCATGAAGATACCTGGCAATTCCGCCTGAGGGGCGCTCAAGTTCGCGTTCGATAGCTTCCATTGTCCGGACAACCCTGGGGTCATCGGGAGGGAGAATTCTAAAGTACCAGACCGCAAAAACCGAAGAATCAAGAGTGGGATCATCAAGCGCACGGCGGAAGCGCCTTAGTCTTTCATCGTAAAGTTTCTCCAGAATAGACTTTCGGATTCGGTCTGCAGCTTCCTTCCAGATGTCTGCGTTGTCGTAATCGCCAAGAGAGCGGGAGAGTTCGTAGGCTCCATTGAGGCCGGCATAGACCGTACATGCGCTGTAGGTATGCATGCCTTTTCGCTCTTCCCATAGGTCAAAACTCGAAATCGGAAGGTCTGTTTCCCTGTCAATCGCTTTTACAAGATAGTTAGCCGTGGGAATTACAAGCGTTCTGTAGTACCTGCCTGTGGTCCAGACACTCTTTGCAATTTCCCAGTTGTTGTAGAGGGCATAAAGAGGAAGCCCTGTCTCATCGATCTGAATCATAGGCACGGGATGCCATGTGCTCCCGAAATCTCCGGCAGGCGTGTACTTGTGAAGGAAATTGCCTCTGGAAGTGATGATTTTTGAGAAAAACTCAAAAGTTTCGGCGGTCAGATGATGATACCGCGCCCTGTCGAGCGCAAGACAGACCCAGGCTGCATCTCTTGGCCAGCAATAGGTGTAAAGGTCTGCTCCGAATTGCTTTATATCCGAATCGCAGGAGGCAATTATCGAGCCCGTGATATCCATGTGGGCGACAACTGCAAGAAGGCTTCGGTAAAAACACTTTGAAACGCTCTGCGGCAGCTGAGACACCCGGGAAAATTCCGGAAGGACAGCTACTCTCTCAATAAATGAGTTCCAGAAATTGAAGCTATGATGGAAAAGGGCTTTTCTTCCGGATTCCTTTACCCGTTTATGGATTTGAAGCACGCTGCAGTACTTTTTTCCAAGAACTATCCAGTAGTGCAGCCTTGTAGATTCTCCTGGCTTCAGTTCGGGAAGGGTCCAGCCAAGGGTAGAATCTACCGAGCCGTGGGCTACAGGATTTCCACTCAGGGAAGCATCACTTTCCATATCTCTCCAGGTACCTTCAAGCCCTTTCCATTCTGCAGTCCCAACTGCATGCTGGTCAAATGCAGGGTCACTCGCGTGCAGGAAATAGCGATCTCGCTTGTAATGGATGAGCGTATGTTTATCAATTACAGCAGTTTCTCCGATTTTGGTCTCGAGAATCCGGTAGTTCTGGTTAGAGAAAAGCCGCAGGTGCTTAATTGAATTTGAAGTATTCGTGACCTCAAAGGTCCTGTAAAAAATGTTTACCGAGGGATGGACAGCTTCCCAGACCGTGATTTTGAGTCCTATTTCGGGGCTCTCGAACACTGTTTCCCCTATATTTGAGATGATTTCCCTGCAGGCCTCGGGGACTTCCTGCTTGCCTTCCTGAGTATCAGCTTTCCCTCTTAGGACTTCCCTGTTCTCTCCTGAGATTTCAAGAATACGCTCACAAAAGTTCTCCTTAAACTCAGATTTATATCTCTGTTGAATTTTCCAGTTTTCAAGCCAGCTGCAATAAAGGGAATCGAGATCGCATATGCCAACCTTTATCGAGTTCCCATGATTCTCAAGTCCTACATATGGGAAATAAACGTCCCTTATCGTCCCTTTTTCGTCCTCGCAGATCAAAATTCTCCCATTTCCGAAAATTAGCGGCCTAATCCCGCATACCTCCTATTTTCTTTTAAATTTTCATAACCCCACATTTAATAGTCTATCAGGCATGTAGGTTTTGCAACCCGGATTCTCAGAATATGATTATTCCATCAGTTGAATCGTCTTTCTTGAATATGACCTACCGAGAATTGAATGTATTACCTCAAATAGTTTAGTACGGAGAATTCTATGAGCGCTGGAGTTTAGCTTAAATAATACTTCCTCAAAACTTCCTCAAAACTGCCTGTAAAAATAATATTAACTGTTAATATAACTGTTAATATGTTTTAACAGTTGGGTTACACCTAGTTGGGAATGTGTTTCTATGTATAACGTTTTTATTAAATGCAATTAAACTCGTTCAGGAAAATAACTTTAATTTCTTATTAAGGATATATATAAATTAAATAAGAATGTTTATATTTTATTGCGATATCTTAGTAAATGCCTTATAAAAACGAATATTAAAAAAATCACTCACATACAGAGAATGCGTGTTTACAATGTCTTACGTGAAAAAAGCATGTCCCGTTTGTGGGAAAGAATTCTTTGTCCTTAAAAAGGCTGAGGAAAAGGCAATTTACTGTACTCTGGCATGTCTGACAAAAGCTCAGGATAAATTTGAATCCAGAGGTGTATCCTTCCCGAGCCTTGGTTAAGCATTTGTAAGGTAAAAAATTAAAAATAAGGAGAACACCCCCATAAAGGGAAACGTTTTCCAATCTTTTTATTTTTAAAATTTTTTTATTTTCCAGCGAGTTTTTTTGCAATCTGAGTCACATGCCTGCCCTGATAACGGGCCATCGCAAGCTCGTTTTCTGAAGGCTGGCGGCTGTTATTCTCTCCTGCAATCGTTGAAGCTCCGTATGGGCTGCCGCCTGTAATTTCATCCATTCTCATCTGCCGGGTTTCGGAATAAGGAAGCCCGACAATAATCATTCCGAGATGAAGCAAGGTAACATGCGTTGTTAGGATTGTAGATTCCTGACCTCCATGCTGTGTCTGACTGGAAGTAAAGACGCTACCTACCTTTCCAACAAGAGCATTTTTGACCCATAACCCTCCAAGGCCGTCAAAAACCGTACGCATCTGGGCAGTCATATTTCCGTAACGTGTAGGCGTCCCGAAAATAATGGCGTCCGCACCTGCAAGTATATCTTCGTACATGCTTCTGGTCAGAACAGGAATATGGGAAAAAAGGTCTTTTGTTTCAATTGCCCCCATCTTTTCCAGAACCTCGTAAGGCAAAGTCTCAGGCACCTGATAAATCTCTACTTCAGCTCCTTCGACTTCTCTTGCTCCTTCAGCTATAGCTTCTGCCATCTTGTAAATGTGACCATAAATACTGTGGAATATCACGTTTGTCTTAACCATTCAAATCCTCCATTTAAATCCCCCATTGAAACCAATTGAAATGTAGATAAAGCGGTTCCAAACATACTGAAATAAGTTGATAATCCGTGAAAAAAAACCCAGATCCCTTCTTAAAAATAGTTTTCTGATGCCTTATATAGCTTGTTAGCAAAAGTTAATTTCCCTTTCCTGATCTGTGTTCCTTATTTTCGGGTTCTATACTCCTGGTCTCCTGATTTTATATCCCTGACTTCCCGGTCCTGTGTTCCTGCTCTACTTTCTTTGCCCTGCCGGATAGTACTTTGAAAAATAAATTTCAGGAATACCAGTTCCTGATAAATTATACGTATCAAAATAGTTATTAGGCTATATGGTGTATAAGCTGGACATGCCCTCTCTTTCTATCGTAATGCCTTCCATGAATGAAGAAGAAACCATCCGAATTTGCATAGAGAAAGCTCAGTCTGTATTTAAAAAATATGGTATAGAAGGGGAGATAATAGTTGCTGACAACTCATCAGATCGGACCGCAGAGATTGCAGCATCAATGGGTGCAAAGGTAATCGGCCCGATAAAAGGGTATGGAAACGCTTACCTCAAAGGGCTGGCCGAAGCAAAAGGAGACTATATTGCTATTGCGGATGCCGATAATACCTATGACCTGCTCGAGCTTGACAAGTTCCTTGATCCTCTTATAGCAGGAGAAGCGGATTTTATAATGGGCACCAGGCTTAAAGGCGATATCAAAAAAGGAGCTATGCCCTGGCTGCACCAGTATATAGGCAATCCTTTCCTGACAGCAACGCTGAACTTCCTTTTCAAGACGAAGATTTCAGATGCTCACTGTGGGATGCGAGCTTTTACAAAAGAAGCGTTTGAAAAAATGAATCTTAAAACACACGGCATGGAACTTGCATCCGAGATGGTGATTGAAGCTGCAAAATGCGGGCTGAGGATTAAAGAAGTCCCCATAACCTATTACTCACGCCGAGCTCCTTCGAAGCTGCGCTCTTTTCAGGACGGCTGGCGGCATATGAGGTTTATGATGTTATACCGTCCTCTGCCTTTTCTCTTCCTGCCGGGAGCGGTGGTTTTTGTTCTTGGAGCCCTGATAACCGGTTCTCTCCTGCTTAGCGGAGATGCGGCAGAAAGCAGGCTGCATTCCTTCATATTAGGCTGTATGCTCCTGGTTCTCGGCGGACAGACGCTCTCTACCGGTAGCTATATGAAAACATACGGTATTATCCGCGGCGTATATCCAAAGAATAAGGGCGGTACTGCAAAATGGCTGAACTACCATTCCCTTGAAAAAGAACTGCTTGCAGGTTCACTCATATTGATTGCAGGCCTTCTGCTCGGACTAAAAGTAGTATACACCTGGATCAGCTCAGGGTACGGCTCTCTCTCGGAAGTGAGAAGTGCAGCTATTTCAATGGTTTTTGCTTTTATCGGTTTGCAGATGATTTTCTCAGCAATTGTCCTGAGCGTAATGCTCCTTGAAGTGGATACGGACTGGTAAGTGATTCAATGAAGATCGCCTTTGTGTACGATGCTGTCTATCCGTGGGTCAAAGGCGGCGCAGAAATGCGCATCCATGAGCTGGGAAAGCGGCTCTCGGTCAGGGGGCATGAAGTACATATTTTCGGAATCAAATGGTGGGAAGGCGAAGATATCTTTGAGTATGAAGGCATGATCCTTCACGGTGTCTGCAAAGCTCGAAACCTGTATGTAAACGGCAGGCGTTCGATTTCCGAAGCAATAATCTTCGCTGTAAAACTGTTCCCGGAGCTCAGGAAA
Organism: Methanosarcina sp.; assembly: GCF_049706645.1. GTDB lineage: Archaea > Halobacteriota > Methanosarcinia > Methanosarcinales > Methanosarcinaceae > Methanosarcina. The sequence continues at coordinate 92,648 of NZ_JBNAKP010000007.1, forward strand.
GAAAACTTTGATCTTATAGATGTGAGCGTCTTTCCCTATTTTTCCTGTTTTACCGTAAAAGCGGTCTCAATCCTGAACAAAGCCCGGTTAGTGTTTACCTGGCATGAAGTATGGAATGATTACTGGTATGAATACTTAGGAAGAGCAGGGCTTTTTGGGCAGCTGGTTGAGAAAGCGGTCTCGAAGTTATCGGGGAATAATATCGCAGTTTCAGGCTGGACAAAGGAAAGGCTTGAGGCGCTTGGGGTTCCCGGAGCAAGGATTACGGTTATCCCTAACGGGATCGACCTTAAAAGGATTTCAGGGATCAAGCCCGACAGCGGAAAAGCTCCTGCAGGTACTGAAAATAAAACATATGAGATCATTTTTGCAGGCCGGCTTATAAAGGAAAAAAATGTTGACCTGCTGATTAAAGCTGTAGACTTTCTTAAAGCCGATTTTCCGAATCTCAGGTGTTGCATTGTTGGGGACGGGCCTGAGAAGGCAGGACTGGTGGAGCTTGCAAAGAAAACCGGGGTTTACGGGAATGTCGAGTTTGCGGGCTTTCAGGAGTACGGGGCACTGATCGGGAAAATTAAAGCTTCAAAGGTGCTTGTGCTGCCTTCGGGCCGGGAAGGGTTCGGGATGGTTGTTATCGAGGCTTTTGCTTGCGGTGTACCTGTTGTAACTGTAAGAGCAAAGTACAATGCTGCACAGGGACTGATTGAAAATGGAGTGGACGGGCTTGTTGTAGAAAAGGAATATAGAGAAATTGCGAAAGCCCTACAAAAAATAATTGAAAAAAACTCAAACTATAGAGGGATTTCAGAAGCCGCATTCCGGAAAGCTAAAAATTATGATTGGGAGGAAATCATTGAGAAAGTTTGTTTAGTTTATGAAGATTATATGAAAAAATCTTAAAGTCAGAACCGTTTTCCCATCTCAAATAAATAAAAAATATCAGGAAAGCCTCAGGAATTCAGTATTATTCACAAAAATGATTGGTACGGGCTATTTTAATAAAATTCAGTAGTCTCTTTTAATAAAATTAATTAATCTTAATTTGTTTAGTAAAATAAATTACTCTAAGCTTCGCAATAAAGCCAGTTATCCTCATCTGAAAGCCAATTATCCTCATCTTAAAGCCAGTTATCCTCATCTTTTGTAATGAAGCTAGCTAATTTTAACTTATATGATAAAATATAATTTATCTTAACTTTAATAATAAAATTAGTTAAATACTAACTTTTATAAGAAAAGTAATTAAATTACTATTGCGTTATTCAGTGGGGAATATGGAAAAAAGGGTTAAATTAATAATCCAATATCAGTAACCTGATATATTGTATGGGTTATTCTCGGTATCCTGGACTATTGAAATCTATCCTATTTCAGATGCAACTCGGGGGAGGCAATCATATTAGTGCATCGATTCAAAATAAATCCCTTATTTAATGGGGAATTCGGTAATCAATAGACAATTCAAAATCCATGATTGTAAGCATACTTTGGAATCGCAGCAGCTATAGTTATTCTCGCAAAGAATCGCATTTAAAAAGAGAGGATCTCTTCAACATCTTCTAAGATATTATGATATTAAGATATTATGATTTCGATCCGTTCTAAAAATTAAGTGTGAATCTTTGCGGTTGATACTATAGTTGTGCAAAATTTTGTTGTGCAAAGTTTTATCATCCAAAAAACATTCATGTAGTAATAAATAATTCCACAAAATTTTAGTGAATATTTACATGTGTTAGGATATATAAGGTATAAAATTTGCGTAAAATGGATTGCCTATGATTAGTATAACGGTTGTCAGGATTGATATACAAGCTCCAAGAGGATTTTCTTCCATGAGGCACTTCAAATTACTCCAGGGAAGAATGCAAAAAATTGAATAATATCTTGAAAAATTTTTATACTGAATAGGATAAACTTTTGGATAAATCGAATTTAACTCAGGTATGAGAGGTAATGACGCGTTGAAATTATCAATCAAGATTGTGAAGAAACTGAATAAATCAATAAAGCATTGTGAAGAAACTGAATAAATTGATGAGGCATTGTAAAGAAACTGAATGAACAAAGAACATGATCCAATTCCAAACTCTAGTTGTATCGATTCCAAAATGAATCCGTCATTGAAGGAAGAATTCATTGATCAAGGGGTAAATTTAAAAACTCAGGTTTGTGAACGTATTTTGGATCGAAACATTAGTTATACTTTTCAAGTGCTAGGGGGAGATGCTACGTACGGTTCAAAAGGTCAATTAAAAAATCGAGAGATCTATACGATAGGGTCTCCAACCTATTTTCCAGAGGATTATTCCATCCAGAATAATTACATCTCAGGTAAGCCTGATCTCTCAATCATAATTCCGGTTTATAACGAAGAGGGAAACATAGCTGAACTCTACGAGAAATTGTGCAGTATTCTTTCGGTACTTAACGAAACGTATGAGATAATTTTCGTTGACGATGGGTCAATTGACAATACTTTCCGGGAAATAAAAGCAATTCAGGATAATAACATAAGAATTGTAAGGTTTCAGAGAAATTACGGAAAGGCTGCAGCCCTCTCCTGCGGGTTTAAGAAATCGAGGGGAGACTTTGTCATTACCCTGGACGGAGACCTGCAGGATGACCCCAAAGAAATTCCAAGGTTCCTCGATAAATTAAAAGATTTTGATATGGTTTCCGGCTGGAAGGTCAAAAGGCAGGACCCTATTTCAAAAACCTTTCCTTCCAAATGCTTCAATAAATTAACCCGATTCATTACAGGAGTCAAAATTAATGATTTTAACTGCGGGTACAAAGGATACCGAAAAGAGGTTGTAAAGAATATAAACTTATATGGAGAGTTTCATCGCTATATTCCGGCTCTGGCTCACTGGAAAGGTTATACGGTTGGGGAGATAGAGGTCGAGCACCATCCGAGAATCCACGGAAAGTCAAAATATGGAGTCGAAAGACTTTTGAAAGGTTGTCTTGACCTGATAACAGTTACTTTTTTAATGCTATATAAGAAAAGGCCTCTGCATATGTTCGGAGGCATAGGCTTCGTATTAGGTTTTTCAGGAATCGCGATTTCCATGTACCTTCTCATGTTATGGGCTACAGGTACAAAGATTGGAGACAGGCCTCTTCTTATGCTGGGGATACTGCTTACAGTTATAGGAGCCCAATTTGTCTCCCTGGGACTGATAGGAGAACTGATCACAAACTCCAGAAACAATGACGATTATATTATAAAGTTTGATAGTTATGAACTGGAAAACGGCAGGTAAATTTGCAGTTAGTCTGGGGCTTTTATCGTATCTATTAAGTAAGCTCGATGTAAAAGCTATTTACGAAGTGTTTACTGAAGTGAATATAGTGCTGCTCTCCTTTTCCCTGCCTTTTATTATTCTGATGTATTTAATAAAAGCAAAAAAATGGCAGACTTTACTTAACTGCATCGATATCAGGATTCCAATTCTCAGGTCGCTGGAAATCATTCTGATGGGCACCTTTTACGGGGCGCTTACTCCGGGCAGAACAGGGGAAGTCTCAAGAGCTTTTTATCTGGATTCGGAGAAATCAAGAAGTATACCAACCGTGATAATGGACCGAATTGTAGACGTTATCTGCCTGATGATCTTAAGTGTACTGGCAATAGCGCTCTTTTTTAAAGATAGGAATTTAATCTATCTGATGACCTTTGTAATGTCACTTTCCATTGTCGGAATAGTCGTTATTACAAACGAAAAAGCCGTGTCTGTTTTTTTTAAGATGTTTTTTCAGAATAAAGAACATAAGGAAAACTATATCAAAACTATGAGGGAAATCACTAAAAATAAAAAAGTTCTTTTCACGGTTTTTTCATTAACTTTAGGATACTATTTATTAAACTTGATTGTGTACTGGATAGTAATAAAATCATTAAGCCCGGCTTTAAATAATATTCTTACTTTCTCGCTGCCAATAATCGTAGTTTTGGGCAATTTCCCTATATCAATCTCAGGTTTTGGAATCCGGGAATTCGTCAGCGTCACGATCTTCAGTCTGCTGGATGAAAACTCAGCTTACGGATTTTCCTGTCCTGTAATTCTTTATCTTTTGACATCTCTATCTCCGGCACTCTTCGGATTCCTGCTCACTCTAAGAAAGCGGCCCTGATATACCATATTCAATCGGGGATTATAAATTAACAGGGAATGGAATATAAAGTCAAGAACTTAAGAGGAATCTCTATCTTCAGTTTATAAATCATTTGGAGAAAATATAAATAAAGGGCTTGAAGCTATACATATAGGTGGGCTAAAAGGTGGCGCTAAAATGAACTCAATGGGGAACAAAATGAATCAGGTGGAAACTCCGATGGATCAGGGTTTTCAAAGTGGAAATTATAAAAAATACAACTCCAGTAATCCGCTTATGGGTATGGTCATATCTAATTTCATTGAAAACTTAAAGGATACCGTAGCCCCATTGGGAAATATAAACAAAGTCATCGATATTGGTTGCGGGGAAGGGTTTGTTATTAATTCACTTGATCTGCCGGATGTAACAGGTATTGATATTTCAAAAAATGCACTTAAGCTTGCAAAGGATCGAAACCGGAACTGTAATTTGTGTGCAGGAAGCGTGTACGAACTTTCGTTCAAGAAAGATAGTTTTGACCTTGCTATTGCAACCGAAGTCCTGGAGCACCTTGAAAACCCGGAACGAGCTCTTGAGGAAATTAAAAGGGTCTCCAGGAATTATTGCTTGCTCAGTGTACCTAACGAACCTTATTTTCGTACCATGAACTTCCTGAGAGGTAAAAACCTGAAGCGCTTTGGAAATGATATTGAACATGTACAGAACTGGAGTTCAGAGGAATTCGTGAAATTGGTAGGAAAATACTTTAAGGTATTAGAAATCCGAAAACCATTCCCCTGGACAATGGTATTGTGCAGGAAATAAGACTGGTGCTAAGAAAATAAAACTGGTGCTAAGAAAATAAAACTGGTAGCATGTGAGAAATAAATTTTTAAAATATACTGCTCAAACTTTTATTTCTGAAACAAAGGTATTTGCAGCTTTATTCTAAGCTTCGGGTGCTGCAGTTTTGCCCTGAAAGGAAGTCGAAAGGGGGATTTCAGATGGAAGAGTTAAGAATTCAGAAGATTAGCTTTAATCAAAGACATCGTAATCAAAATGATCAAGTAAAGAATCAAGCAAATAATCAAGTAGAGAATCAAGCAAATAATCAAGCAAATAATCAAGTACGTAGTAACCAAAAATATAAAAAAGTAAATTACATACTATCTGAAAACCCTTATTTTGATATAATCCTTGCAATTATATGTTCAGGTTTTTTTATAGCGTTATTTGCAGGACATTATTTTAAAAGCTACCAGTTGCTCCATGCGTTGAATTTTTTAAAATTCCTGGTAATCCCACTACTTTCCCTCTGTATATACAGATATTACAAAACAAGATCAAAAGTTACTTTTTTTATTCTTTTATTCTCGCTTGCACTTACCTGGTTCTGGGGCTTTGACTTTGCGTACCGCTGGGACGCTGTCCAGCATGTCGTACGCTCCAAATATTATCTTTCCCACTCTTATTTTGGCAGCACGGAAGAAAGGCATTCTTTCTTATATCTTATATGGGGAGGGTTTTATAGCCTGTTTGGAGAATCCGAGATCTTAACCAATTTAATAAATATGTTTCTGGGCATCTGCGGGATCTTTGGAATATATGCTATCTCTAAAGAGTTATATGATGATTTTACGGCATTTATAGCCCTGTTAGTCTCCTTTACGTTTCCGGTGTTTTTTCTGGTTAATAAATGGGCCTATCTTGATATGCCTTTTACCTCTTTCGTAATAATAACATTCTTCTTTTTATTTAAGTACCTGAATACCGGATCGGACCGATTCTTTTATTTATCCCTGGCTTTTGCCTTTATCTCCTTCGGAACAAAAGTGCCTGGTCTTGTTCTATTTCCCGCAATTTTTCTCGGTCTCATAATTTACCGTCAGATGAATAGAAAAACATTTATACTAACTTCCTTAATGTTTTTGTTTTCCGTATTTTTTTATTTGAAAGTAATGTATTACTCAAAAATAATGGATGACTTTTCAATAATTACGCCATTAACTTTCGGAACCGATGTAATAATGATATGGGCAGGCTTTCTAAAACAGGAGATCTCACAGTATATATATTCTGGAATATTTTTTCTCTCCATATTTGCTTTTCTAAAATCCGAAGGTAAAAATAAGCCTCTCCTTTACTTTTTATTGGCAGTCCAGATCTTATTGCTCATAATATCTGAAATTTATCCGAGTAAGTCACTTTTCTGGTTCCCTCTTTTACCTTTAGATAACTATTCCCCATATTATATTTTACTGGGATTATTAATATTAAGCCTGTTAATATCAATAGGTGTATGTAAAACGAGAGCAGAGGTTAGCAAAAGCGAAGCAGTTATGTTAATCTGGATTGCTTCTTTTACAGCATTTTTTATAATTAATGGCAAAATATACGATTATGGCTTGAAGCCCCTTATTGATATTGGTTCTTTAGATTACCGATATTTAATGCCTGCATTTCCGGCTCTGATAATTCTGTTTTCCTTAAGTATATCAAAAATGCTCAGGTCCGATTACTCTGAAAAAACCAGGTTTATTATTATTCTCGTACTTGCACTTACTCTGGTTTTCAATTTCATAACTGCAACGAATTTAACATTTTATTATGCTAACTCGGGAAATGCCCGTCTGGAAGGATACCAGTGCCTCAGTGAACAAAGCCCTGAGGTTGTATATACGCACTGGCCCTTCCACTATGGAGACGGTTATGATATAGGTGGACTCACCTGGGAAAAAGATAACATAACAGTTAGAAACATAGAGTCGGATCACTTTGATACATCAGGAGATAGAGTCTTTCTTTTGTTTGACACTCATTTCTACTCCCCGGAAAAACTAATAAATTCCAATACCGAAAAAATCGAAGCTAAAACCTTCTTACTGAATCCGTTCTCTACTTCAGTTTCTGGAGAAACTGTTAATTCGGTTTATGTAGTGGAAGTTGAAAAAAGTTCGGTTGTATTTGCTGATGGATTTTACAATGTCGAATACTGGGATGACAAACCTATAAGGTGGATGGAGAGCAATTCTACTTTCTATTTATATTCAGAGAAAGATATGAATACGACACTGATTATGCAGGTTGAAAGCTTTTATCGTGAAAAGACTCTGAAAACTTATGTTAACGGGAAATGTGTTTCAAGACATAATGTACCGGTGGGGTATTTTTCAAATTTAGCATCAGATGTAAGTGTGAAAAAAGGAATGAATACAATAAACCTGATAGTACCTGAAGGGAGCGATAAACCCTGTGACGTGTTCGAAATGGACAAAGAAGACACTAGAAACTTAAGTATTGCAGTTCAGGATATCAGACTTTATTAAAGATGGAGATGCCCAAAAAATAAAAGTTTAAAGAACCGAAGTCAGTTTCTTATCAACCACTTTGTCCAGAGTCCTGCACATATTCAGTGCAATTATTCTCCAATTATACTCACCTTCAACTACTCTGCGCCCACTTGCGCTAATACTTGCGTACAATTCTTTATTCAGGAGAATTTCCCGGATCTTTTCGGGCATTTCAGGAATCTCACAGACCAGTACATGTTCATAGTTTACCAGATTCAGTCCTCTCGCCCCTACAGGTGTGGAGATGACCGGCAGGGAAGCCGACATATAGTCCAGCATCTTGATATTCGTTCCCGAACCGCTAACCATCGGGTTTATGGCAATATCCGAAACCCTGTATAATTCAAGCTTTTCGTCCTCAGTAACCTCAAAAGTCAGGCCTACGTTTTTTCCCCTGCTTTCGTCTCTTACTCCCCAGCAAACACTTCCGCAAATTAAGAAATAGACATCTTTCATCTTCGGGGCAATTTCTTTAATAATGATTTTCGCAGCCTGCACATTGGGCGGGTGGCCGCTTCCCAGGAAAATAACGAGAGGCTGGTCAACGATTCTCTCTTTTACGAGCTGTCCTTTCTCATAAATCGAGTCAAAGGTATCAGTATCAACCCCGTTTGGGGATACATGAACTTTATTTTCGTCAAGTCGATAGATTTTTTTAATGCTACTCCGGTCTTCTTCGGACGTAACAAATAATAAATCCGACCTGATAGAAAGCTCGCTTTCAACTTTTTCGACTTTGCTACAAATATAATCTTTTAAAAAACCCTTTCCCAGCAAAGATTTCTTTAAGGAGGATTCGACGTTATGGGCTTCATAAATAAAGAGCTTATCTTTTGCATAGTTCCGGACAAGCGGGAACATATACGGGTGAGACAAAATTACAATATCGGATATCTCAATGTAATCCTTTGCAACCGAATCGATTTTCCGGTTATGCCTGCACAGGAACATCGCAGCTATATCATCGACGGATACACCTAATAATTTCCCTGCTACCGCATTTACGTTTTTGTGGAACAAACTTTTCGGAACTCTTACCTCCATGAAATTATCGCAGATTTGAGTTTCCTCAACAGCTTTTGATTCTCCGAAGCAAATATAGGTCACATTGTATTTTTTGGATAAGTTTTTATAAATATTATAAATCCTGACCTGCCCCCCAAACCGCGGAGGAAATATTGGAAAATCATTAAATACGACTATCTTTTTCATGTCTGACCCAGTACCCTAACCATTTCGGATGCTATTTTGCTCCAGTCAAAATTGTCTTTAACGGTTCTACGCCCGTTAGAGCTAATTTTAGAATACAGTTTACTATCACTTAGAATTTGATTAATTTTTACAGGGAAATCCGGAATATCACAGATTATTGCATTTTCATAATTTTCCAGGTTCAGGCCTCTTGCCCCTACAGGTGTTGAGATGACTGGCAGGCCGGCTGCCATATAGTCCAGCATTTTTATATTCGTACCCGAACCGCTGGTCATCGGGTTTAAGGCTATGTCTGCAGCTCTATATAATGCCTGTTTTTCTTCGTCACTCACCCGGCCCAGAAATATGACATTTTTCGCTTTTTTAAGAGCGTATAACTGGTTTGAGCCCTGGCTCAAATCAAACTTGAAGGTATTTCCGTTTTCAGAGTAAGTGATCTCCTGTATGGCAATTCCGAGAGGCCGCGTATCATTTTTAAAAGGCTCGCACTCAAATAAGAGATCAAGACTTTTATTTTTTAAGTCTTCGATTCTAACCGGATTCCAGCCAGCTTTCAAGCTGAACGAAATTGACCTGTCCCCTGTCCCTGCTTTAAGGGCTTTATCCTCAGGGGAATAAGCTTTCAGTTCTAAGGACTCAACTGCTTCTGAAACCTTTATCCTGAACTCGGGCCTGCACCAGACTGTCGGAACCGAGTCCCAGTATTCCACACCGTAAAAGCCGTCTGCTAAAGTTATTTTCTGGCGGCTGAAAATGTTATGGACTTCCAGATCGGTTTTCTCAACGAGATCGGAATTAATAAAATACTGCGAAACGTTCCCGGCCACGTAAAAAAGATTATTCGGCATCTGGAGTGCAACTTTTTTTATATTCTCTATTGCTTCGATATTAGGAGGATGGTAACTTCCTATAAAAACGCAAATTCCAGACCCGCTCAAAGCCGAGTTTTCCTTAAAAAAACCGTTATATACGTCAGGGTTTACTCCGTTGGGCGAGACATAAACCTTATTCTTTCCGATCCCGTAAAGGCTGGAAAATTTAGCCTTATTTTCTTCCGAAACCGCAAATATAAAGCTGCTTTTTGTAGACAGGGATTTTTCCAGATAAAACACATAAGCCAGTAAAAATTTACCAAGGAACGAATTTGAGAAGGCTTCTTTCATTAATTCGTATTCAAGGTTATGTGATTCGTAAATAATTTTTTTGCCATTTAAAAGTCGGCCCGGAACGGTATATAGAAAAGGGTATACAAAAATTACAGTATCAGCGTTCCCGATTTCAGCCTCAAGAACTTTTTTAAAATTCCTGTTGAATCGGCTTTCAATAGATGTAACAACGGCCGAACACTCTTTAATATCGGAACATCTGTTGATAAAATGGTGAAAAATTGCACTTACTTTAGTTTTCGGAATTCTTATTTCAGTAAAGTTCTCATTATGATTGACTCTTTCCACGGAATTTTCAGCATTAGGATAGGTGAATGTAACAAGTTTAACCTTAAAGTGCCTGGAAAGGTTATTATAAATATTGTATAAGCGCTCTTCTCCTCCGCTCTTCGGAGGATAAAACGCAGGATGAAAACTTAAAGCAAGCACACATGACATAAGTTTAAAAGTAAAGTCTCATGTAATATAAAGACTGCTATGAGAATCTTAGGTGTTACATTCAGATACGGGAAGGATGTATACGGTGGAGCCGAAATCCATATGAGGGAATTAGCCGAAGGGCTCCGAAAGCTTGGTGCCGAAGTTGACATCTGTACAACCAGGTCGCAGGGAATAAATCACTTGATAAAATCGGGAGAACTCTGGGATAATTCCCTTGAAAACGAGGAAATTGACGGCGTCAGGGTGATCAGATTTCCTGTAAAAAATCCTAACCGATACATTTCGCTTATTTTAGAGAAACTTATACAGGCTGAACTTGATGAAGAGGAAAGCACGGCCGAGAGCAAAATAACCGGGATCTGTCAGAAACACCTGAAAGAGGAGAATGGGGTATTATTGACCGGCTGGAATCAACTGGAAAGATATGGCAGCTTTTCAATGCGGTGGACAAAGAAGAATCCCATCATTTTAATTAAAGACAGACGGATTACGAGAGTAAGCCTGACAATTCAGAATAAGAAGAAAATTGGAGGAGAGATCCTTTTTCTCTCTTCAAACAGGGAATTACGCCATCCTTTACCCGTAACAAAGGACTGGGAACAGGTAAGTTTCGATCTTCCGGAAATCTCAGGAAAACTTCTTATATGTATAAAACTGAACCGGGGCTGGAAACCCCTGAAAGATTTCAGGACTCTCGGGATAGGGGTTTCTCAAATTCGTTACCTTGCAGACGGCGCAGAAAAGCAGGTTGATTTAGAGAATGACTACAGAAAAGCCCTGATTAAAAGCGGACTATTTATCGAGCATTTTACAGGCAACGCAGAGAAAAGAGCGGACAGGTACGGGAAATTTTTTGACTATATGAGAGGTCCAAGGTCGCCTGAGATGCTTAAATGGCTTGATGGTAATGTCGGTAAATATGATATTGTAATCTCGCAAATGCTCCCGTTTAACACGCTTCAAGCTTCATTAATTGCTAAAAAACATAATGTTCCCCTACTATTGCTGCCTTTGATGCATATAGATGATGAGTTCTATCACTGGAAACACTATTACAGAACCATAAAAACGGGAGATCTGGTGCTTGCAAACTCCGGCTATTCAAAACAGGCTTTTTACGATAAAATCGGAGCTAAAAGCATATTTATCGGGCCCGGCATAAGCAGGGAAGACTTTTTCCATGAAAACATAAACGGAGAAGCTTTTCGAACTAAATATAGACTTGAAGGCAAAAGGATAATATTAACCGTCTCTCGCAAAAACCCGAGCAAAAGGTACGACCTGCTGGTTAAAGCTATGGAAAAGATAAATCCGGATTTCAAGAATGCTCACCTTGTTATGATAGGGCCTGATGATGACAAACAGCCTGTCAATTCCGAATTTGTTTCATATCTTGGGAAAGTCTCGCAGGAGGATCTGGTAAATGCCTATGATGCCTGTGAAATTTTTGCAATGATGTCTGAGAGTGAAAGTTTCGGAATGGTATTTTGTGAAGCATGGGCCCGAAAAAAGCCGGTTATCGGAAATCTCTACTGCGGAGCGGTTTCGAACCTTATAGAAGACGGAAAAGACGGATTCCTGTGCGGGAATGAGGATGAAATCGTGGAGAAAATTGAAACGCTGTTGAAAGACAGAGAATCAGCTTTAGAGTTTGGTGAGAACGGGCTAAAAAAGGTAATGGAAAACCATACCTGGGATATAGTCACAAACAAACTTATGAGTGTTTGTAAGGAGATCTCAAAGGAAGATCTCAAAGGCTGAAAAGTAACTCAAGAAAAAGTAGAATCCATGCAGGGTTCAGGGCTTAAGCCTTCAAGAAAATTTTATACTATTGAAGTAGACTGTCAGATTCCTTGAATCTTCGGATTCTCCTATATACAATGGGGAAACTGGCATATCATGGATGAATTCCAGGATTAACTTGTTTTCGGGCATGGGAATGGAAGATAGATCGAATTTTTTTTCAATGTAATTCTTTTTCGTGAAATCAAGCGTTCCTGCGTATTCCCCGTTTACATATACAAAAGAGTATTTGCTTTTATAAGTGCTGCATTTCACAAGCATGCTGGAAACCGTATGGCGAACTTTTACACCAATCCGTGTCTTATTTCCCGTAGCCCACCTTCCATTGCTTTCATACTGGGCCAGCCCGGTATAGATAAACTGATCCGTGTTTTTGAAGTCCAGACGCTTATTTTCAAGGTATGCAAGCTTTGCAAGCTCGATTGTTCCGGGAGAGAAATTAATCGAAAAATGCCGTAAAATATGCCTCCAGAAAGGATCGGAATCAGTCCAGTTGCTTTCATTGTGGTATACATAAGCTATGTATGCATTATCCATGACTTTCAAAATCCTGGCTTCTTTCTTATCCGATAAAAAAACAATTAGCAGGTCAAAATCCAGATGAGGAAAAGCCTCCTTTAAAATAAGCTCCAGCGCTTTGATCCGATGTAAATAGTTATCAGATTCCGGAAAATACATAACAAAAAGAGCGCTTTCAGCTTCGGAACACCACCTGTAAAAGTTAAGGATTCGTCGGCTGAATTTCTTCCTGAGATCGGAATACTGGTGGCTCAAAGGAATGTCTTTCAGGAAATCGTGAACAAACAGTAAATCATACTTTGTATCCTGAACCAGGTAGGTGGTATTATTGTCGTGGATGGCCTTTATCTTCAAATTGTCCAGATTAAGAAAATCCATAAAGTTTGATTTTATAAACTGAGCAGTACTATCCGGGTTACTTACTATCCAGTCAACAGGGCCTGAAAATAGCCTTAAGTTATTTTTCTGGATTTTGTCTGCAACAATACACGCAGACCCCAAACTTACGATAAAATCATAAGATTTTACTTCTGGATACTGTATCATAAGCATCATTACTTCAGGTGATATCAGGAAAGTGCTGAGAGAACGGCACAAAGTTTACTTTTTTCCGGGTTTACTTTTTTCGGTTTACTTTTTCGGAATTACTTTTCGGAATTATTTTTTGGATTTACTTTTTCTGGATTACTTTTCTGGATTTACTTTCTTAATTTACCTTTTTGGATTCATTTTTTTGGAGTTATGTTTTCCGGACTCACTTTTTTCCTACTACGGCATAATCCTGAGCTCCGTAAAGCCTGCTGTTCAGCAAATCGATATTACGATTATAGATCTCCGTTATGGCTTTTTCTCTATCACTTACTCCCTCGAATACAGGAAATTTTTCAAGCCTTGTATCCTCGGAAACCGGGGAAATAAAGAAAGTCTCAAGCTCGGTGAAGCCTGTCGATTCAAGCAAAAATTTCAGGGTTTCAGGATGTACGGGCTTGACATGTGTGAGATCAATGTAAAAGTTCGCAAAGGAGAAAAGTGAAAGCGGGTTTACGGTTTCAACAAGAATATAGTGCCCGAAACTCAGTTTTCGGTAGCACAGCCTTAATAGCTTTGTCAAATACTCGGGTTTCAGATGCTCAACTACCTGGTCAATAAAAATCCCGTCAAGGGATTCATCCGGGAGCTGTTCAAGGTACGAGACTGCATCATTCAGCTCTACGCAGAGCCCTCTGGACCTGCACTGTTCTATCATATCTTCATCAAGGTCCACGCCTTTTGCACTTACACCCCTTTCCTTTAAAAGTTCTAAAAATTCTCCCCTTCCGCATCCGATATCGAGAACATTTAAGCACCCCTCAAAGTATTTAAAAAATTTACTCTGTCTTCCCTTTATATCTTCGCACGAGCCTCTGAATTTCTCTTCAAATTTAAAATAGTTTATACCCAATTCCTCGGGCTCGGACAGCTTGATTTCTTGCAATTTATAGGATTCTTCAATCTTTTTATCCAGTACGCTGCGCAGCCACACCCTGTTTTCGATTTCCGTATTTAGAGAGGAAATGAAGGAGTTGAGCACCTTATCCGCTTCTTTATAAACCTCAGGTTTTAAGCTCGCGACACCATTATCTATTTCTTTATGGATTTCAAACTTTAAGCTGTTCATTTCACTATTTATTTCCGTATTCACTTCAGCTTTAAAGTTCTCAATTCCGCTATCTATCTCGCTACGAATTTCAGGCTTCATGCCTTCAATTTTGCAGGTTACTTCCCTGTTAACCTCTGACCTGAGCCTTGTGAAGAGTTTATTCAAAACCGATGCTACAGTCCTGTTGAACTCGTTTTGTTTCCAGACAAGAGGGCCGATATATCTTTTTACTTCCCCATGGACAAGTTCTCTACCCTTAACCAGAACTGCTCCTGCGAGCGGCCGATGCGAGCTGATAGAATAACTATCGTTATCCATTTTCCAGTTTGAAGCCAAGTAGTCAAGCTCATTCTGAGGGGTATACTCTTCCAGGGACTCTTCAGGAAAATCCACAGGATTTCCCGCAGATCCCTTACAACCTGTACTCATACGCTTGCGTTTATTTATGTTCTCTCGGACTTTTTCCATTATTTCCTCGACCTTAATTTCCTTATCCTCAGATTCAAACGTGTCCATCTCGACCCACCTCAGACTACAGCTTCCAGCTACAGGGAATTTCGAAAAGTCCGGCATCTCTGGAGGTCGGCATTACATCAAAAGAGTAGAGTTTGTCATGCCAGTCATATGGTTTATGATCGTGTGAGTGTACCGCAACCGTTAGTGAAAATCTCCCGGTAAGTATAGGAAGCCTATCAATTACCAGGTCAAGGTACCCGTTTCCTTCAATCGAATCAATGGTCAGGTTTTTCAGTTCGGTATTGGTTCCGAACAGGTTATCTCCTTTTTCCGAGTAAAAAGCAATCCCGAAAACAGGGTCCAGGACTTTTTTGTGAGCCTGGTAAAAAATCCTGATTTTTACCGGATCAAAGGAATTAAATCGGGAGCCGGAATTGCCAAATTTATCATAGAACTCGACATTGGTTATCTCTACCTCCTTATCGCCCCAGCGATTTTTCGGTTCTGGTTCCCCATCGGCTTCAACCAGCTCGGTTTCAGAAACTTCCTGCTCTGGAGTCTCGTTTCCACCGTATACGTATCTGTCAATAACATCTCCTGTGTTTCCGAGCGCTACCTGCACGCCCTTATGAAGCAGCAGAGTCTTGTCACAGAATCTCCTTACAGCCCCCAGATCATGGGAAACGAAAACTATTGTCACTCCCTCCTTTCGATACTGGTTAAGGACATCAAGGCATTTCTGCTGGAACTCCATGTCGCCTACAGCCAGCACCTCGTCCATCAAAAGAATCTCAGGGTCAGTCTGAATTGCCGTTGAAAAGGCTAATCTTACCTGCATGCCTGAAGAAAAATTCTTCAATTTAGTATCCCTGAACTTTTCAAGCCCTGCAAACTCAAGCACGTCATCGAGCTTACTTTCAATTTCCCTTTTTGAAATCCCCATAATGGTTGCATAAGTCTTTACATTCTCAGACGCCGTAAAGTTCGGCTGGAAACCTACCCCGAGCTCAAGGAAAGGAGTGATTTTCTTATGCACGTTTACGGTCCCGCTGGTAGGACGCAGGATATTTGCTATGATTTTCAGCAGGGTACTTTTACCACTACCGTTTTCTCCGATGATCCCAATGGCTTCCCCTTCTTCTACCGTAAAATTGATGTCGTTTAAAGCCGGAAAAGTTTCGTACTGCGGAGGTCTCAAAGATCCTGCCAGGGACTCAAAAATGGTATTTCTTTTTTCGTGGGGTATCCTGAAGATTTTGTGAAGGTGTTCAACTTCAATCGTAGGCATTAAATTTCCTCCGCAAAGCCGGGTTCAAATCTTGAAAAGATAGCGTAGCCTATTACCAGGAAAAACACTGATGAGGCGAACATGAACAGGAGGTCTTCAGGGCGTGCCGGTGTAGAATAAATTACAGTATCCCGTGCAGAAATTATTATCCTTGCCATGGGGTTGAGAAGGACGATTTTCTGCAAAGTCTCAGGCAGGATATCCATACTGTAGAGGATCGGGGTTGCAAAAAAACCTGCCTGCATGAGCACATCCCAGATAAACTGGACGTCCCTGTAGTAAACGTTCAGTGCTGAGAGCGCCATGGAAATGCCCAGAGCCAGTGTGAAAAGAAAAATCAGGATCAAAGGCGCATACACTAAATTAAAGGATATGGGAACCCTGAAAACAGCCATGAATATGAAAAATACTATGGATTCGAAGAGGCTCATAAGCAGGGCTGTGACGCAGGACGAAATAACAAAAATGTCTCTTGGGAAATAGATTTTTTTAATCATATCCGGCCTTCCCACTATAGAAAACATCCCGATAGTTGTGGATCTGCTCAGGAAGTTCCATAAGATTATGCCCATTAGCAGAAACAACTGGTAATGCTCTACCTGCACCCTCATGAGATTGGAGAATACAAAGTACAGGACTGTCAGCATTAAAAGGGGTTCAAGGAGGGACCAGAAATACCCAAGTATGGAGTTTTTATACCGGAGCTTGAACTCTCCCCAGGACAATTTCCAGATCAAGTCCCGATAATTATATAACTCGTTTAAATGTTTGAGAATCATCATAAATCACATTTTTTATTTTTTCAGTAAAAATGGAAATGTCAAAGTCTTTAGCCCTATCGAAACATGCATCCCTGTAAGTTTCTGACCTGCAGGATATGGATTTTACAGCTTCGATTATGCTCTGGCAGTCAGCATCAACAAGCACGCCTGTGCGCCCGTCAACTACCGATTCTTTAAATCCTCCTTCGTTTACGGCTATTACGGGTTTTCCACTTGCCATAGCTTCAACAGGTGTCATCCCGAAATCTTCATCCATGGCAGTGCAGATAAAGCCTTTACAGCGGGAGTAAGTATCAAGCAATTCAGCTTCAGAAATTTCACCCAGCACTTTTACATTTTGCGGTAAATTATTAACTATATTTTCCGCATAACTTTTCGCATGATCTCCTTTTGAGTAGCCGCCAACAATAACAAGCCTCTCCTCAGGCATTTTCTTAAATGCGTCAATCTGAATTTCCACTCTTTTTTCAGGATAGAGGCGGTTTACTGAGAGCCAGAATTCTCCATACTCTTTATAGGTGAATTTTGAAGTTTCTACAGGGGGATAGATAACTTCAGCATCCCTGCGGAAATACTTTTTGATTCTTTTTGAGGTATTTTTGGAGTTAGTTACGATTTTACCTGTGTGAGAAAGATAATATTCGGAAACCGGCCTGTGAAGTCGGACCCATATCCGGAAGAAGATAGAAACCAGAAGAGATTGTCTCTGGAGAAAAGTATCGTAAAGGTCATAGAAAGCTCTTGTGGGAGTATGGCAGTAATACAGGTTGGGCTTATGTTTCTTTGCCGCGAAATGAGCCCAGTTGCCGGAAAATATAAAGAAATCGTATTCCTCTGAAAAATTACAGGCTGCAAAGTGAACAGATGCGGAGATCTGCTTCAGAGGAGGTATTTTTGGGGTTTTTCCCAGGCTGATTATACGGACATCGGAGTAGCCCATCTTTTTTACGGATTCCATGTTTAAGTCAGTAGTGATAACATCGGCATTGAGGTATTTTGCCAGCATAAGCACCAGCTTTTCTCCGCCGCCAATGGCTCCGAAATAATCGTGAAATATGGCTATTCTCATCGGTTTCTCACTTGTTTCAGGGGGTTTAAACGGATTTAAGAGGCTACTGAAGCTTGAATTCAGATATAAGTCAGGAGTTCTAAGTAGTATCGGACATTTTATTAGTAGTACCGGATCGTATTAGTGGTACCGGATCACATAGATATTTTCATCAGTAGTACAGAATATTTGATTAGTAGAACAAATATTTTATTTGATTAGTAGAACAAACATTTTATTTGATAGTATAAGATCTTTTTATTGGCGGGATTAGATATTTCCATTAATAGTATCAAATCTTTTCATTAGTAACATATAGCTTTTTATTGGTAATACCAGATCGGCTATTGGTAGCATCGGCCGCTTACAGTACTCGCAGACCTTCCATAAGTAATAACAGATCTTCTTTACGGTTTCAACAATTCATTAAGCTCAACGATTATAAGTATATTGAAGAATTCATACCAACATTAAGAGAGGTATATATAATACTTGCCAGATGAGGTTACGAATCAGGAGTTCTCACCTTCTCATCCGGGTTAAGAGACCTTAAAGTTATTATATTAATTCGAATACTATCAAAGATTACTTTACTTAAAAGTACAATAAAGCAAACAGCTAAAAATTAAAAGAGATGGTTACAACGAATAAAGGTATGGGATGCCCGGTGGCAAAACGGCCAGCTAATAATTTAAAATTCGGTATTATTGCTCTGACCGCAGTTCTAATAGTTGCTTTTCTCATGCGCATGCTGTCATATGCCTCGGTTACTGCAAACGGAAGCATAACCTTCAATGGATATGATGACTTCTACCATATGCGGCGCATTTTATATACAGCTTCCAATTTCCCCCAACCCCTTAATTTCGATTCTTACATCAATTATCCTTACGGTTTTGAAGTCGGGTGGCCGCCTCTTTTTGACCTGTTAGGCGGGCTGCTTGCAAAAATCCTGGGAGGAGGGCAGCCGGATTTGCACACCATCGAGTTTGCAGGAGCCCTGCTGCCAGTACTTCTTGGGGTTCTGACAATAATTCCGTTGTATGTTGCAGCCGCCTCGGTATTTGACAGAAAAACCGCGTTTCTTGGGGCCTTCATTTTTGCAGTGCTTCCGGCACATGTATATATATCACGGTTTGGGGCAGTTGACCATCACGTAGCAGAGACTCTCCTCTCAACTTCAGCTTATGCATTCTTCATATTTGCCTTAAAATGGGCAGGCGAAGGATCTCTTTCCCTGACTTCTCTTAGAAACATCTCCTCTGAAAAGAAACTTATAAAATCGCTAGCTTCCGCAGTAGCATCCGGATTTTTCTTCGCACTCCTGATTTTCACATGGATAGGAGCTCCGGTTTTTGTGAGTTTTATTGTACTTTATGCATTCATACAGACCGCACTTGACCTCAGGGCCGGAAAAAATTCCGACTATCTACTCATCTGTACTGTTACAACTCTGCTTGCAACACTCCTTTTCACTATCCCTCTCTCAGCCGGGTCCGTCCGCCAGGGCCTGGAAATGAGCGCAATGTATCTCTCATGGTTCCAGGTATTCTATGTGCTCAGCCTGCTGGCCGGAACCTTAATCCTCTGGGGCTTTTCCTCATATATCTCGAAAAAAGGCCTGGACTGGAAGTACTATCCAGCGATCTTAATACTGGTTTCCATAGCAGGGCTTCTGTCCCTCAGGATTTTTTCCGCCGGATCCTACGCTTTCGTAATTGAGGGAATGAGGTTCTTCCTCGGGAAAGGCGAATACATAGGCACGATTTCCGAAGCAGTGCCGTTGTTTTTAACCGCACAGGGAAAACTTACCTTTTCGGCAGTACTGGGAAGCCTGGGGCTTTGCTTCCCTGCAGCTGTGGGAGGACTTTTCCTTCTAGGCCTTGAGTGGAAAGGAGAAAAATCAAAGCCCGAAGGGATATTTTTCCTTTTGTGGTCAATCTTTTTCGCATATTTAGCGATCTCTCAGAGACGTTTTTCATATCTGTTCGCAGTAAACGTCGCAATCCTTACCTCATATCTGCTCTGGGTTCTTCTTGAGTCGTTTAACTTTGAGGCTGAAATAAGAAAACTGTTAAAAACCGGACCGATGACCGGGAAAAATACAATGCCTGTACTTAAGGCGGAAAAGGAAACAAAATCAAAAACAAAATCAAAATCGAAAGTAAACAATCCATCAAGCTCGAAAAAGGGCCTGCTGGAACCCGATTACTTCAAAATTGTCTCATCCGTGGTATTGATAGGGCTTATATTTGTACCCTGTGTATGGGCCGGATTTGCTTTTGCAAAAGAAGGAGGCTCGGTTGATCCCGAATGGGAGGAGTCTCTGAGGTGGCTTGAAGCCTCGAGCCCTGAAACTTCTTATCACCTTGAACCTTCCGAAACTCCCGAATATGGGGTTTTGAGCTGGTGGGACTACGGAAACTGGATCATTTACCTGGCAAAAAGGCCTGTCGTTTCAAACAACTTCCAGACCGGCATACAGGATTCTGCACTTTTCTTCACAACCGATTCCGAGGAGGAAGCAAAGGCCGTCATGGAAAAGCTCAAAGTAAAATATGTAATAACCGACGATCAGATGGCAGGTGGCAAGTTTGGGGCTATTGTTGAGCTTGCAGGCAAGGATATCGGGAATTACCTCAAAATAGAAACCGTAAATGGGAAAAATGGCCTTGAGACCGTTGCAACTGCTAAAAAGGAATTCATGAGTACCGAAATATATAAACTTCATGAACTTGACGGAACAAATCTCGGAAATCTGAGGCTTGTCCATGAAAGTACTCTTCCTGAAGATAAGAATGAAAAGAAAAATGACGTAAAGGTATTCGAATTTGTCCCCGGAGCCAGGCTATCAGGTACTGCAAGCCCGGGACAAAACATTAATGCCACCCTTGAGCTCAACTCGAACATAGGCCGAAAATTCACATATAATAATGAAGCAATGTCGGATGAAAACGGTTCATTTGAAATAACCGTACCTTACTCGACCGAAAATTCGGCAGGTGGGGTCAACGCTGTATCGGCTTATTCCCTGAGTGCAGGAGAAAATGTTATAATCTCAGGAGTCAAGGTAACGGAAAGTGATATCCTGAACGGGAGCCGGGTAGAGGTGAAAATTCCGGAAGCGAGCTGAGCATTTTCGGAACCGGACTTTAAAAATGAAAACCGGATATTAGAAGATTCAAAAAAACTAAGAGCTTTAAAAGTTAGAAATTTCAGAAAATTGGAAGGTTTAAAGAAATTAGAAGCCTTCGAAAAATTAGAAGACTCAAAGAAATTAGAACTCTTAGGAGAATTAGAATATTAAAAGACTGAGTAGAGGAAGAAAAAAAATCTTTTTCCTCTTTCTTCTCTCTACTTTTCTCTCATTTTTTTCTATATTTTCTCTTTTTCGTATCATTTCTTGATTTCTTTAAAAGAATTTACTCAAGATTTTGAGGGAATAAGTTCACTCTTTTGAGAGAACGATTCCAGCCACGGGGCTACCGCAGAGAATCCCGGAAATTTCATTCTCCCGCACTTTCAACTCCGACTGCGCTCAGGAACCTTTTGACCACGGCTTCATTAACCAGCCTCAGTAGTGTCTGCCGGTCTTTTGTAGCGCTGAAAACCCCAAGGGGAATCTGGGCTCCCGCTGCGTTTGCATGCCCGCCTGCGTCTTCGCCGAAAGCCTGGCGCATAATTTCACCGAGATTAATCCTGATATCGTTGCTGCGCCCGGAGATATAGATGCGGTCTTCAGTGACCCCAAAAACCACGGTTGTAGAGATTCCTTCAAGACTCAAGAGATAATCCGCAGCTTGGGGGAGCGTATCCCTATCCCTTATGTTCCCGACATTTGAGAGAAGATAACTTCCCAGCACCTGCCGGTTCCTGATGGCTTCTCCGAGCACTTCAAGGGTTTCGATGGCCATTGAAGGCTGCTCAAGCTGATCCAGGATCCCGTGGTTCGACAGGGGATAAAGGTATGAAGCAGCTGAGAGGTCTGCAGGATCAGTCTTCCGCTTGAAATCCTGGGTGTCAGTCCGAATCCCATAGAGCAGGGCCGTTGCCAGGGTTTTTGAGATATTGATATTGAGTTGCTGCAGGTACTTTGTCATTATAGTAGCCGTTGCCCCGAAATTAGGCCGGATGTCTATGTACTCAGCCTTTATCTCGGTTTCTCCGGGTGGGTGATGGTCAATTACAATGCCCACATAAGAGTTAGGGGGAACCATGTTGTTAACGCCGGGAATCGAGCAGTCTATCAGGGCAATTTCATCGAAGCCTTTAAGGTCGTGCTCTTCCATCTTGCCCAGGTCAATCCCGAGCAGATTTACAAAGGCTTTATTTTCCTGATGCCCGATCCTGCCGTGGTAGAGGATGTTTGCTTCGACCCCTAGGCTCTTAGCAATCTCTTTCAGGGCAAGCCCGCTCGAAATCGCATCGGGATCAGGGTTATCGTGAATAACAATAGCAAGTCTTTTATCCCTTATTCCTTTCAGCCACCGGGCAAGCCTGTTGCCCCTGTGAACCGACTCGGCTCTCTCAAGGGAACGGGAGAGAGAGCTTGCAACAAGCTTGGAAGGCATAAAAACATAATCTGCCCCAAGATCTTCCATTTTTTCCTTATTGATAATGTCTGAGGCCCTGGAAAAGAGCTGAACATCAGGGTTAATTGCCCTTTTGAAATTCTCAATGCCCTTTCTGTTCGCCTCGTTATTGGAAGTCAGGAAAAGTATAACAACAACGTTTTTAAGGTCAATCTTATCGACAAGCTCAGGATCGGCGATATCGCCTACAATCGCTTCAAAGCCTTCCTCCCTGAGAGTCTCAACCTTAGCTTCGTCTTTATCTACAATAATTACGAGCTTATTGCTTTCCCTGAGCTCTTTTGCAAGCGCAAAACCGACACTTCCACTGCCCAGAACAAGGTATCTGGGTTTGACTGTACTTTTAATATTGCTATCCGCATCTTTTGAAAAATTAGCCAAAAATAGTCCTCCCTGTTTTATATAAGTCCAGACACGTGCAAAGGAAAGCAAACATTTGATCAGAATCCTGCCTGTTCACGTTTTACTGCAGTAAATTAACTGCAAGGCTAATGTAGTTTTTTAAACCGTATCTTGATGATTTAGACTGTTTCTTAATGATTTAGACCATTTTTTAACGATTTAAAATGTTTTTCCTGCTAATTAATACTCTTACGGGATTATACCTACGACCCATCTCTATGAGAAATTCTCATACGGGATTATACTTTATGAATCGTGCTCTTAAGGAATTAATATCGTTTTTACGAAAAATTCAGTAATGCCGGTATATTATGTTATATCGGAATGTAACGTATATAGTTAATAGCATCAAATAGGTTTTCCTCGGTGTAAAAATATAATAAATAAATTACCTCAATTACCCTAGAGATATATAATAATTTCTATGACAGTCTATAAGCCAGAGAGTTCAGGCTTGCAAAAGCATTTGAAAGATTAAACGGGTAACAGAGACCAGATAAAATAGGCCGGCAGGTAATTATTATGAAGAGCATCAGTTCTTTGAGGATGAAGGCAATAGACAGAAATTGTGAATGCCTTGGGCTTCTACCTGTCCAGTTAATGGAAAATGCAGGGGCCGCTATCGCGCAGAACATACGGGAAAAACTTGAAAGCGGCAGGGTACTTTTTATCGCAGGCCGGGGAAACAACGGAGGAGACGCTTTTGTTGCCGCCAGGCATCTTGCAGGTTCTTCAGGATATACGGTAAAGGTAATCCTGCTGGGAAAAGCCAGGGATATAGGAACGAAAGAAGCTTGCCACAACTTTTCCCTGCTGAAGTTCAGCCGCGTGGAGATGCTCGAAATTCCGGACTCAAGCCAGCTTGAAGCTGCGGCTTCGGACTGGTTTTCAGAAGCTGACCTGCTCGTAGACGCCATATTCGGAACCGGAATAAAAGGGAAGATAAAAGAACCCGAGTCCACGGTTATCGACCTTATAAACCGGGAAGGAAATGCCGGAAAAACCGTAATTTCGGTTGATATTCCTTCAGGACTCGATCCTGACGGTGAAAGCTTTGAAAAGGCTGTACATGCAGGGCTTACAGTCACTTTTCACCGTATGAAAATCGGACTTTTGAGCGAGAAGGCAAAAGAATACACCGGCATGATAAAGGTTGCCGAGATAGGAATCTTTGCCGACGCCGAACAATATGTCGGCCCCGGAGACCTGATGATGCTATACAGGCGGAAGTCACTGGGACACAAAGGAGATTCAGGAAAAATCCTTGTTATAGGAGGCGGCCCGTACTC
This sequence comes from Methanosarcina sp., assembly GCF_049706645.1. GTDB lineage: Archaea > Halobacteriota > Methanosarcinia > Methanosarcinales > Methanosarcinaceae > Methanosarcina. The sequence goes on from NZ_JBNAKP010000007.1 coordinate 116,739, forward strand.
GGGAGCCCCGGCCCTTGCAGCTCTTGCAGCCCTCAGGGCAGGGGCAGACCTTGTGACCCTGGCAGTCCCTGTAGATGTAGCCGAAATCGTGGCATCTTATTCTCCGAACCTGATCGTCCGAAAACTCTCTTCGAACATTCTCTGCCCGGAGGATCTTTCCATACTTGTGGACCTTATAAATTCGCATGATGTGGTAGTGATGGGAATGGGATTGGGAAGAGCGGCAGAAACTCTGGAAACCGTCCGGAAAATCCTTCCTTTTTGCAGGAAAGCCGTCCTTGATGCCGATGCTCTCTCAGCCCTATCAGGCGCTATCTTTGAGAGCCTTGCAGGCAACTGTGAACTGATAGTAACACCGCATGCAGGAGAGTTTGCCCGCCTGAGGGATACGGAAACCCCAGAAAACCATGAGTCCCGTATTAAAGCCGTCAGGGAATTTTCGGAGGAAAAAGGGGTTGTAACGCTTCTTAAAGGAAAAATCGATATTATCTCGGATGGAAAACAGACCCTGCTGAACAGGACAGGAAATGCAGGCATGACAGTAGGAGGCACGGGAGACGTCCTTGCAGGACTTACAGGATCGCTTTTTTCAAGAAATCCCGCATTCCTTGCGGCAGCCTGTGCTGCGTATATTAACGGAACAGCCGGAGATCTGGCTTTTGAGAAGGCGGGCAACGGGCTGCTTGCAACGGACGTTATAGAAAAGATTCCTGAAATAATTAAAGAAGCCGATATAGGGTAAAAGAGATAAAAAATTAAACTCTAAAGCTTCCAGTCAGCACTGGAAATCTAATATTGTGATAATTAATACTGCAAGTTATTTAATGCTAGAATTAACTCAGCGCTGAGGTTCGGTCCAATGCTGTGATTTAATCCAGCACTGCGCTTTAATCAACGCTGCAGTATACTCAATGCTGAATTTACTCAAACGCTAAGATTAGTTAAAAGCTGTAATTAGCTGCAGTTAATATTGTTATATTGCAAATTAATCGAACATTTTAATGTACGTAAGATGGGGAGGCAAATTGCATGGTTCAGGAAATTGACAGGAAAATCGAGCTGGAAATCGAAAGAAACAGGATAAGAGTTACTATTTTTCACGGGGAAGACGAACAGGTCATAAAACTCAACCTGGAAGAAGCGAGAGAGCTTGCACAGGAACTGGAAAAAGCAATTGAAGATTACTCAAAAAGAAAACAGATCAGGATTGACTGATCCGAGAAAAACAAGCTAAAAAGCCAGATAAAAGCGCTGGAAGGCCAGGGAAAGGATACTGGAAGGCCAGGGAAAGGATACCGGAAGGCCAGGAAAAGGTACGAAAAACAGAAAAAAAGGAAATCAAAAGCCATATAGGCTAGAAACCAGTCAGGGTAAAGTTAATATAAAGTATGAAAAACGCGGTGATTTCGTGGAAAAGCAATTTACTCATATTGAGTCAGACAGAGCGCGTATGGTAGACATCAGCGAAAAGCGTGAGATTCCAAGATTGGCGCGGGCTGCAGGAGAGATCATACTTTCCTGGGAGACTATAGAGAAGATAAGAACCGGGAATGTGGAAAAAGGCAATGTGCTTGCAACTGCGCGGGTTGCAGCCGTACTTGCAATTAAAAAAACCCCTGAAATAATCCCAATGTGCCACCAGATCCCGATCACTTCCATAGACGTGGGTTTCGAAATCAAAGAAAAAATGATTTCAGCGGAGGTAGAGGTCAGGACTGTCGGGAAAACAGGGGTTGAGATGGAAGCCCTCACAGGGGTTTCGGCGGCGCTGCTGACGATATGGGATATGGTAAAATCGGCGGAAAAAGACGAGAGTGGGAATTATCCCAATACTTCAATACAAAATATCAGGGTGCTCGAAAAGCTCAAAGGGTAAAATTGAGGGTAAGCGCATTAAAAATAAGCTTTTTAAAGGATGGGATATATCAAGACGGCAGACTGAGGTATATATCTTGAAGATTATAGGTGGACCAGCATCACAATTACTTGCCAGCCGCACTGCCCGGGCTTTAGGGACACAGCCTGTGCTTTGCGAGTTTAATCGTTTCCCTGACGGGGAACTTTATCTCCGAGTCGCAGAAGAGACCGAAAACGAGCGTGTGACTCTTATCCAGAGCACGCCTACCGATTCGGACCTTGTTTCCCTGCTCCAGCTTATCGATGCCTGTGAAGGGGCAAGAGAGCTTAATGTCGTGATTCCTTACATGGGATATGCCAGACAGGACAAGAAGTTCAAGCCAGGAGAGCCGATCAGTGCCCGTGCAGTTGCCCGCTGCATCAGCGCTGACCGAATTTTTACAATAAATATCCACGAAAAAAGTGTACTTAAATATTTCTCCGGCCCTGCGGACAACCTTGACGCAGCTAAACTGGTCGGGGAATATATTGCAGGGCTTGATCTGGAAGACCCTCTTCTGATCGCTCCGGATTCCGGAGCCGAAGGACTTGTAAAGCACGTATCTTCAGGCCTGGGCTTCGATTATGACCATCTGGAGAAAACGAGACTCAGCGGAGATACGGTTGTAATCAAGACAAAGAATCTCGATGTAACAGGCAGGCGCGTTGTCATTGTAGATGATATGATCGCAACAGGCGGGACAATGGCCGAATCTATCAGGATGCTCCGAGACCAGGGAGCAGCAGACGTTTACATTGCCTGCGTACATCCCGTACTTGCAAGGAACGCAGCTTTAAGGCTCTTCAATGCGGGCGTAAAGGATATAATCGGAACCGATACCCTTGAAAGAGCCGAGAGCAGGCTGAGTGTTGCCCCCCTGATTGCAGACGCCCTCAAAGGGCTCTGACTAAAATACTTTAATTTTTATTACCGTTAACTATTTTTTATATTCTGCTGTCTTTAGTAGTATGACCCTTCCAGAAGTCTGCCCACTTGATGAAAGCCAGACATGTAAAGGGCGGGAATGCCACCTCTTCTGCCTTGAGTGGAGAACGAGAGAGCCCACCTGCCTCATAGGCTACAGCACAACAAGTAAAATTAAATCAGGAAAAGCTGACCGCAACAAGGATACATATGCTGAGGACACTTTCCGCAAATTAGGCAGGCAGCCCATTTCTAAAAGAAAAAATGTCTCTGAAAAAGGAGACTGGACACCCACCAGGCTCGCAGAAAACCCTCCAAAAAGACCTGTTGAAAGGAAAGAGGCGAGCTTTACTCTGAGCCAGGGTTTCCAGGAAACAACTGTAAGAAATCCTGACCCTAAACCTGATAGAGAAGCTGTTAAGAATCCCGACCCGAAGCCTGAGAGAAACCATGATGAAAGGCTGAGAGAAAGGTACACGGCCAATGATGCTGAAAAAGCCTCCATACGGCTGGAATCCAGACTGAAAAAAGAGCAGGCTGAACAGAATCCGGTTATATGTGCAAAAACCCAGCCAAAAATCCAGGAAAAGCCAAGAACTCCGGAGAAGGTCATTTCAAGAGATAAGCATACGACAATCTTTGCAGCCTTTGACACCGATAAAAAAGATAACTCTTACCTGTCAGGGAAAGAAGAAAAAGCAAAAAAGCCCCCTGAGAACAGGGAAAAGCGCAAGAAACTTGACGAAGTGATGGAAATAGACCTTCCTGACACTCACGATGAAGAGTTCTGGAGTTGAACGCAACCGTTGGGCCGCAACCGTTGCGCCGGTTGATCACGCCGTTGCCAGGGGTTTTCGCTCAAGCCTTTTTTGAAAAGGCTTGCGATCAAGCCGTTTTTGAAAAGGTTTGCGTAGTTAATAACTCTTAGCTCGAAAAAATAACCCGGTATCAGGCAGAAGTTAAGGATTAAGGGTTTTAACCCGTGAAGAAAAATGTCTTCTTCACTCCGTGGTTTCTGAAATGAACCCTCCAGACTCATTTAAGAAGCCAGGTGTTCCGGGTTTTAGGGCATTGATTATAATTATAAACCATGAGCATAGAAGGAATTATGAGGAAATCAATTGTACGTCTGAGAAAGACTTTTGATATCGTAAAATTCTCGTTTTTCATGCTGCTTAAATTTCATTTTGCATGCCCGGGAAGAAAACAAAAAAGGGATATGATGATTAAGGATGGACCGCCAGACATATCAGAAAATATACAGTTCACTGCATGACTTCAAAGATGTTTTCCGCCTTTCGGAGGAATATTCCAAGCCTGTGGGCGTGCTCGCAACAATTCTCAACCAGAAAATCGTGAAAAAGACGAGATTCAAACACAGGAAGATTTATTCCAGAGAGAATGAGCTTTTCTTAAAATGGAAGCAGGGACGTACGATTCTTGATCTTGCGGAATATACAGGCTTTCCTCCGACCCTTATGGCATCACTCATTATGAAAAACTGCGAGATTTCCAAGAAAAGTATAAACTGGCTTTTCAAAAATTCGGATTTAATCGAAAACCGCCGCCTTAGAAAAGAAGTCAAAAAAGCCCTTCAGGCCGATCACTTCTTTTCCCCTCACGCCCACGAGATGCAGTGTAAGAAAGGTGAGATGGGAGAAGCAGTCATCCAGAAATGGCTCGATGATAGGGAAATTCCTTATTGCACCGAGGCAGAGATTCGGGCTAAGGGAGACGGTAAGACCCCGGATTTTGTCCTGGAAAATCCTATATGTATAGACAACCTCATGATCAACTGGATTGAAAGCAAAGCCCTTTTCGGGGACGACTTTGAACATGAGCACTATTCGAAGAAGCAATTTCGGGAATATGCCGATATTTTCGGGGAAGGCATGGTTGTCTACTGGTACGGGTACCTTGAAGATCTTCCTGCCGAGGGCTATCTTGTAAAGAACTACAGCTTTTTTGAAGAATACAAAGAAGAAATTGACGAGATATTTAATTATCTGGTATACTGGTAAACCCTGTCTGGCAAACTTTTTCAAAAAAAGATTTGAGTGCAAACCCCTGGAAGCGGCGTGATCAACCGGCGCAATGGTTGTGCTTGAGCGAAAACAATGAATGTCTATAGCTGAGAAATACTTATAATCCCCAAGCCCTATCCGGCGTGATCAACCGGCGCAACGGTTGTGCTTGAGCGAAAACATTAAACCCCTGAAGTTGGCGGTATTAAAGCCTTTAATGAATAAGATTTAGAGCTTTACGATAGACGACATATTGGTGAGGGGGTCTTTTTCTACCTGGAAGACGTGGTCTGCCGAATCTATAAGGGATTCGTCGTGGGAGACCACGATAATCTGGCCCACCCCGTTGCTGCGCATCAGGTCTATGAGTTTCAAAAGTTGCCCTATATGCCCGCGGTCCAGAAAAACGGTGGGCTCATCAAGGATCATGGGTGGAAGCCCGTCTACCCGATCTCCGCTAAAACCGAGAGCAAGAAGCCTGTAGATCGCACAGCGCAGGACAAGGTTAAAAATGGCACGTTCTCCCCCGCTCAGGAGTTTAGGTTCAAGGGGAGTGCCGTCTTTTCTGTAAACCATAAGATTGTATTCAGGGTCGAGTTCGATATGGGAGTAGGCATTATTTGCGTACATGAAGCTGAACATTTCATTCAAAAGGGTAGAAAGGGCCCCTATATTTTTTGCCCGCATATCAGCCCGAACACGCATATACATGTTTTCAAGCTCTTCAGCATTGCTGTATACGGCTTCGAGATACTGCTGCCTGTTTTCAAGAGCTCTGAGTTCGTCTTTCAGCTCATTGCGGCGTTTTAAGCTGTTTTCGACCATACCGGCCTCTTTTAAAAATGAATCTTTTGCAGCCGTTATTTGCCGGATTTTTTCAGAAAGGTTTGCCTGATACTCCTCAAGCCTGGTACGCTCACGCTGGAGATCTTCAAACCTGCTTCCCTGCAGTTTTCCTTCGAGCTGCTTTACCCGCTCGTTTCTTTCAAGAATCTCCCGGTCAAAGAAGCCGACCTTTTCTGTAAGGTTCCTGACGGAAGCCTCAAGCTCGGAAATTTTGTGCTTTATGTTATCCATGCGGAGCAGGTTTGCCCTCAGTTTTTTTGCCTGCAAGAGGAGCTTTTCACTCCCTGCATGGGCTTTTTTTGCCAGATCTTCTTTTTTCCGCAGGGCCTCAAGCTCAATTCCCAGAGCTTTGAGTTTTTCCTTTTCCAGATTCTCCCGTTCGGCAAGCCCTCTCAATTTCTCATTGAGCTCTCCAAGCCTTTGCCCGTAATTTTCGATCAGTGCAAGGAAAGTCCTTATTTTTCCATTCAGGGACTCGATTTCCGAGGCGTTTTCGGCAAGCTTTTTCTCAAAGGCTTTTGCCTCTCGAAGCGCTTTTTCACTCTCACTGTGGGCTTTTTGGGCCGCCTCCTCCCAGCCCTGCAGGGCTTTTATATCGGGGAGGAGCTGGCCCATTTTAGCCTCAAGTTCCTGCTTTTGCTTATTAAGACCTTCGAGTTTAAGGGAATCTTCCTCGGTCCGGGTTCTATGAATCGCTATCCTTTCTTGCAGGCCCTTCGCCTTATTCCTGAGTTTTTCGGTTTCCAGGTCGTAATCCGAAATCCGTTTCTCCAGCTTTTTTGCGTCCTTGAGCCGATTAAGTTTTTTCTCAATCTCAGCCTGCTGGAGCTTTATATCGAGAAGTTCTGCTGCAAGCTTTTCTTTCTTTTGTTCGGATTCCCCGGTTGTGCAGGCAATCTCGGAGCCTTTAAGTTCCTGCCCGCAGGTAGGGCATTTTCCTTCGGCAAGCAATTGATGGTTTTTACAAAGAACTTTTTCAAGCTCCCTGAGGGTAGTCTCAAGCTCTTTTTCCCGTCCATGCAGCCGGTTTTTATTTTCCAGCAGGAGCTCGTTGAGATATTCCAGGTCCTCAAGCTGTTCCCCGGTAAACCCAAGCCCCTTTAACCCTGTGGAAGCTTCGGATTTTTGCTCCTGGACTCCCAGAGCTGCCTTCTCATTTTCCCGGAGTTCCTCCTCAAGAATTTCAATTTCGGTTTTGCCTTTCCGAACCGCAACCCTGTAGTTTTGAAGTTCTTTATCAAGCGTGAGAAGGTTTATGTCTCCTGTTTCTTTTTCTTTGAAGGCAAGGGCAAGCTTTGTTGCAGCTTCGTTCTTCCGCTCACGCTGAAGGCTTTCTTTTTCTTCCAGTTCCTTTATAAATAAAGGAATCTCGTAAGTCTCTGCGAAGCCTGCAGCTTCTTTAAGCCTTTTATTTTCTTCCTCGATTCTCAGTATGCTTTTCCTGTTTCCTTCGATTTCCCCGTTTGTAGCCCCTATATCCGCCCTGCACTGCATAAAAGTGCATTCAGTCTCAGCCTTTTCTGTTTCGAGGTCGCGTAAGGCCTGAGTATGGACTTCTTCTTCCCTGAGGAGGAGAGCAAGTTCTTTTGAAATCCCATTTACCTTTTCCCTGGCAAGAAACTCTTCTTTTTCCTGCCGCAAGCTCAGAGTCTCAATGTCAAGGTTTCCAAAGCCGCATTCTTGCCGAATGGAATTGCTTTCTTCTCCCAATCCGAGCAGTACCTGCCTTTGCTCATGGGCTTCTCCTGAGAGGGTTTCTCTTTCCCGGATGCAGCCGGCTTTGTTTTCCTGGGATTTGAGCAGGGCCTGTCTCAGGGTATAGATTTCCTGGAGCCTTTCCCTATGTTCTGCAATTATCAGGTCGAACTTTTCTTTCTGAGCAACTGCAGCTTCTTTGCTTTCATTATATTTTTTTAAGGCAGCATCGCTTTCCTTTATCTTCTGCCTGAGCCCGTTCAGTACGACATGCGGTTCCGTATTTTCGATTGCCTCGATTTCGTCTTTTACGCCCGAAAGACTGTTGCTGGTGTCCCTTTGAAGCCTTCTGACAGCCGTTTTTGCGCTGCCCGCCCTTTCCCTGTACTCTTCAAGCTTTCCAAGCTGCAGAAGATCGTCGATCATGCGCTGCCTATCTTTTGGCTTTGCATTAATGAGTACATCAATTTCCCCCTGCCGAATATAAGCGCAGTTCCTGTATGCCTCCTCATCCATATTCAGAAGGGAACAGACCGCTTCGTAAGTCCTTGTAGCCTGATCGACAATACTTTCGCCATCGGCATAGAGCACGCATTTTGAATTTGAAGCGTTCTCACTTTTAAGGGAATACCTGAAAGCCTGTTCGATAAGATAATCCTGCCCCAGATGCTCAAAACCCAGGCTTATTTTCGCATTTTCAGCCCCTTTGAAGACTATATCCGCAAGCACAAAATCCTTTGAAAGAATTTTGCTCCCGAAAAGCCCCATGAAACAGGCCTCAAGCAGGCTGGATTTCCCGCTCCCGTTCACCCCGGAAATGACTGTAACTCCGTCTTCAAATGTAAAGTCCAGTTTTTTATAACTCCGGATGTTTTCGATATACAGGTTTTTGAGCTTCACAGGTAATCACCAAGGTTATACTGTCGAGGAACGGCAGGCTTTCCTTTTCCTTTTTTCTGCCCTGCCTTCCCCGGTTTCCCTAACTCCGTAGCCCTGGCAGGTTTTTCTTCCGGCAGCTTCCCGGATTTGCCTGGCGTTTCCTTTTCAGGCTTGCCTTTAGCCCCGGGTTCGGACAGCTTTCGAATCTCCTTCTCAGGCTCACTATCAGGAAGTCCACTTACAGGCTTAATTTCAGGCTTAATTTCAGGTCTAATTTCAGGCTGAATCTCAGGCTTAATTTCAGATTTAATTTCAGGCTGGATCTCAGATTTAATTTCAGGCTCGTTATCTTTGTCTTTCAAGAATTCAATTCCTGTTCCGGGATTTTCTCCCTGGATTTCGGAAGTTTCCTGCGGGAAACCCGACTGCTGCGACTTTATAGATCCATTAGACAGCTCTGCTGATCCCGAATCAAGCAGCTCTATAGACCCAGAATTAGATGTATGTTCAGAGTTCGATCCGGATGCCAATCCGGAACTATCGAGGCTCGCGGCTGAAGCCTCAATACTTTTTTTGGTAGTCTTTTTTTCGATGTTCGGATTTCCGTCTGAAGTCCTCAGAATTCCGGAGAGTTCGGTAATTTCAAGTTCCGGAAATCCAGATGCGGTGGAAGGGCTGGAAGGAATCTCTATCCTGAAATCAGGGCTTTTGAAGTCCGTAACTTTAGCCTCAATAAGCTTGGAGAGCCGGCCTTCGGTTTCCTCATCCACCCTTGACCTCGAGATATTCGGGCTCCGGACAATTTCGTCAATAATCAGCCCGCCGTCGTTTAAGCTCATTCTCTTGATTTCGTCTGCAACGGCATGGTCAGGATCGGAAAAGGTTACTTCTAAAACCTCCTCAGGGAGGGACTCTTTTATCCTCAGGCCTGTAACCTTTGCCACGAGAGCTCCTTTCTTAAGCAGGTATCCCTCAAGCTCGCTGAAGGACAGCACTGCCCCCAAATCCCCGGTAACTTCCAGAAATACCACGGATTCCGGGATTTCTTCAAGATGCTCGTTTACTTTGGAATAGATCTGTTCATAGGGCTTATCTTCCCCGGTCAACTCTACTGGAATGGAAAGGAATTTCCGGGTCGGAATCGTGCGCTTGCTAATCTCAACACCAGTTTCGGAAAACGTGACTATATTGTAAGAACGGGCTTCCTTCTCAGACACACTATTCCGTTCCGTACTGCCAGGGTAAGTGATCCAGGTCTCACCTGTCTTATTTTTGGTTATTGCATGTTCATGGTAATCGCCGAGAAGAACCGCATCAACCCTGAAAGGAAGGTTTTCAAGCACCTCATCACAATCCCATTCCGCATACGGGAAAGGATTCATGATCTGGTGCATTACAAGCAGTTTCCAGCAGTTTTCCTCAGGGGAAGGAGGAGTAAAAGGGGTAGAAATGGCGGAAGGGATGGAGGAGGTGGAAGGGCTGGAAGAGGCGGATGGGCTGGGAGAGGTGGAAGAAGTAGAAGAGGTAGAAGGGACGAAAGAGGTGGAAGAAGTAGAAGAGGTGGAAGGAGTAGAAATGGCGGAAGGGATGGAAGAGGTAGAAGGGATTAAAGAGGTGGAAAGAGTAGAGTCCGGCGCCTCAAATCCAGAATAATCGAATATGGGAATTTTTGATTTCGGGACACTGTCGATCCCGTAAACGGCTACATTGCCTACCATAAGCGGCTTTTTCCCGAGCCTTGCCGCAAGCCCCATTTCCTCAAAAAGGTCGAGCCACTGGGTATTTTGCTTGCTCTCATGGTTCCCGACAATTCCAAAAAAAGGTATGTCAGCCACCTTGAGCCTTGACAGGAGATTCATTGTCTCAAGGAGGTCTTCAAGGGTCGGGTTCCTCGAATCGAAAAGGTCTCCCGCATGCACTACGGCATCAACCTGCATCTCAACCGCATCGTTTACAACAAGCTCGAAAGCCGCAAAAAAATCCGTTCTCCGGGCCTCGCTGTGGTACTGCCTGTATCCCAGATGCGTGTCAGCAGTATGGAGTATCCTTATTTCCCTGGCCATGGTTCGATCAGTCTCTAATTTTTACCCTATAAGACTTTCTATATTAGTACTTAACTCATTTCCACGGGAAACTACAGAAAACAGACTTTAGCCGAATAAGGAACTTAACATCTTTCATGCCAGAAATCAGGCTAATCGACATAAACCTGACATAAGATTCAAAGGCAAACTTCCTTATTCGGTAGTTAAAATGTTAATATCAATTCAGGTAGACCTGAATTGCAACTTCAGATTGTTTTTACTCCCGCGAAAATGCGCGGCTGGAGCAGTCAAGCTTCAATCAAACGGAAATAATCTCATAAGTGGAGAAATCATTACTAAAAGTCAATAATTTAGAACTGTAAGATAAATATACTATAAAGGCGGCAGAAGGTATTTGGTTTATAGAAAGCAAAGACATTTACGTAATTACATAAAAAGTTATATTAAACTTCTAACGTTTTCAGGATTGCCAGACTGGTAAAGGGGAAGATAATGTAAAGGCCAAGGCAGTTCCCTGGATTTTATACTTGTTAAAGGGTTCTGTCGAACCATGCATTATCTTGATACCAAATTTTGATTACATTTATCGCTTATAGTGGTTCGAGAGATAAGGATCGCAAAAATATTAATAATTAAATTCTAAGGATATTTTTAATATCGTCAACTGTAACTCTTCTAGAATTTGTTAACACCTTTATGTAAGCGTCCTTATTTGGAAATACGGGCAATTTAGATTCGAGATCAAATATGCTTACTAGTTTTTCAAGTTTCGCTGTTGCCAAGTTGTTTAACAAATTTTTCTTTGTAACTTTCTTCTCACTTGTTCCTGGCTCTTTTTTACTCATATTTGAGTTAGTCGTAAAATTTTCACGATATTTTTCAATTGACTTCGTGCCCATTCCTCTATTACAAGGGCCACAAATAGGTCTTAGATTTGAGATGTTATCATTGCCACCCTTGGCAACTGCTTTGTTATGTCCAACTTGAAAATCCATTACATGAATCGTCCTTATCTTACAGCAATAACATTTCCCTTCAACTTTGTTACCCATATATTTGATCCAAACGGCATCTCTAGTATTTTTATCAATTGTTCTTCTTTTTTCCGTCAAAATCCCCCCAAAGTAATAAAAATTTGCTAATATCTATTTATGCAAAACTGATATAAAAATATTGGCAAGATGAATTTCAAGGTTTTGAACAACAATATGGCCGGAACGAAAGATAGAGAAAAGAAAAAATTCCATTATGCCCTAAAAGTCATTCTTTTGATACGTTCTAAATTCAAGGCATAGAAAAGAAGAAAAAAGAATGAATTTATCTGAAATCGTTTTTATAAAAATAGAAATGGATATTTTACAGGCTAATTTTACACACATCTTCTCGGATTTTCGATCTCTCTTTTAAGAATTTCCAGCCAATCCGGAGCCTGCACGCCGGGATATTCATATCCTAAGAGAAGGACTTCGCTGAACCCCTCGCCTTCAGCAGGCATTGACCCGGTTACTTCATACGTTGGAAACGGAACTGGAAGGACTCCTTTTACAGTCTCGTCAATTTCCAGTTTCGTGAGCCTGGTAAGATTATCCGTAAAAAGCACTTCTTCACCACTGCTCGCTGTCACGATAGGTATTGTACGGATCGAGTGATATATACACGATTCGACAACGGCGAACCCCAGTACGAGTTCTTTCCAGATAATGGGCTTATTCTGATCGGTTGTTTCTTCCATTGTTTATCCCCCAAAGCTGAATATTCGGTTTAACAGGTTTTGAGCTTATATTTTTGAGCTTATAGAAGGGATACGACCGTAAGCGATAAGTCATTTTCTTTCGAGAAAATCAACGCCAGAAAATCTCTTTCTTATAACTGGCTCCGATTCTCGAACCCGCTGAAAATAAATTAAGACCTGCGCAATTGAACCGAATGACCGCCTAATATCATAAAAACACGCTGTTGAGCCGATGGTTATGAAACTCTTTTACCTACCGACATGAGTAAATCACACCTCTAGCCCATACAAACATTGAAAATCATAATGCTATTATCAGAGGCTTTTGACATATATTAACGATACATTTATAAATACAAAAGTATAATATTAATGTGCCATGTAAATCTCCGTTTCTGTGGTGTGATGTTGTGGTTGCCAGCCTGAGCATATTCATATCACAGATGGAGATTGCATTACATGAGGATACTGAAGTATTTTTGTGTGCCTTTTCTACTCTCAGGGCTGGAAGTTGTCGGAAACAAAGTTGCCTCCAGATATTATATGCATAAAATAATTTGCTAATGAACCAGATCATTGAGCCTGCTCCAAAACAACAAAATGATAAAAATAAGGTTTACCAGTGCATCGATTAAAAAATACGTCCACAAATATTAGCTATAAAGTTCGCTTATCAATCATTGAATTCTTCCTTCAATTACGGATCAATTTTTGAATCGATACACTAGAGGAAACAGTATATAGCGGTGGAAGAATATAATAATTGAAAGCAGCATAATTTAATTCAAAACGGGTAAAAGCAAGGGGGATTAAGGTTGATTATAGGGGTTACTGAAATAATAATTGCGGTCATTATAATAATAGCTATTATATTCCTGATATTAACTTTTAAACGACTTCGTGAATTAAAATGGAAATGAGAATATAAGTTAAAAGAAGATTGCAATCCAGCTAAAGTTCCATACTATACTAAAGTTCCATACTATACTAAAGTTTCATTTTGAATCCTTCAGGCTTTACGAAATAGTTTTCTCTTTATTTTTCGCCTGGCGCTGCCTGACATCTGTTCTAGAATAATGCGCGTGGGCGTATTTCGTCCCGCAGGGGCGACTTTTCCTTTCCGGATGGCTTCCAGCACGGTATCGAGGGTATTTTCCGGCGCGTCAATCTCGGTATATGCCTGGCCCACCATTTCGGGAATATGAGAATCGCTTCCTGCAACGCCTGGAATTCCAAGCCTCTTTGCCTCGGCTGCGGCTTTTCGGTTGGCTTTATTGAAGAGGCATCGTGAATTGAAGACTTCAACGGCATCAATGTCAAGCCCTTCGAAACTTCCTATCCCATGGGAACTGCGTTTGAATGGGTGAGGGATAATAACCGTGCCTCCTAATTTTCGGGCTCTTGCGATCGTTTCTTCCGGACTCAGGAAAGGCTCGATATTCTGGCTGATTCCGAGCACCAGGATGTGTCCCTTCGAGCAGGTAACCTCCACGCCCGGAATGACTGTAAGCTCAAGGCCAAGTTCCAGGGCTCTTTTTCTACAGGCAAGCCCGCCTTCCACAGTGTCGTGGTCACAGATAGCAAACCCGTCAAGCCCCTTTTTATGCGCAACTTCAAGGATGTCGTCATGGCTCGATTTACTATCTTTCGAATGCTCGGAATGTACGTGCAGATCGAATTTCATGTTAGCAGGAAAATGGGAAATGAATTTATATAAATTTTGAAACGGAAACAAAAAGCTACAAAGAAGAATTTAGGAGAGTTTAGAAGGGATTCGCAGAAATTAGAAAAAATTAGCAGAAAATAGAAAAATTAGCAGAATTTAGAAAAAATTTATCCGGAGCCCGTGTACACTCGCGTTTATGATAGTATCAAGGTACGACAAAACTTCGTGTTCTTACGAACAATATCTGTCTTAAAAATAACAGTAAAAAGCAGGAGGAATTGCGAACGGGCAGAAACGTAGCAAAAATCTGGTTTTAAGGGTATAGTTTAGGATATTAGGAGGGTCTGATGTCTTCAGTAGACGCCCGTTCGCATGTAAACAAACGACTTCTGAATATAAATACCTTTCGTAGTTATACGAACAGTATTCAGACCATGCAAAAAACTCCCTGAGAAAAAGATATTGGGAAACGCTCTTGTAATATTCCGACAGCTTTTATAAAATTCAAAAAGCTTTATACTCTTCAGGAAAACCTGGGAATGGTCCAGGCATTCTCAGGTTTCGAAGCTTTTTAGAAGACTTTGACTATGATTCAAAATCGTTTTCATATTCAGGCTTCCTGGGGCCCAAGAAGTGCATGTGCCCTGTTAATTATCTCGGTCCTGGCTTCATAATCCACAAAGATCCGCTCTCCGAATTCAACCCGGTGTACGATTCCTTCTTCATAAAGCCAGGAAAGAATCGACATCCCTTTTTCCGAATTAGGAAGGGAAAGGGAACAAAAACACCAGGGAGGTAGATTTTTTATTATCTCGGCTTTTAATGCAGTCACGCCTATGCCTTTTTTTGCGGAAACAAATACAGGGTTTGGGGCCATGTAGCCTATCTGTTCCATAATACCGTCAAGTTCGGATTCGTCAACGAGATCGACCTTGTTAAGCACGGTAATAATAGGAGCTCCCTGCAACTTGTCCCACAGGGTGTCGTGAGAAGTCGAAAGTTTCTGAAGGATCATCTCAGGTTTTTCGCTTACGTCCACGACAAGGAGTATAAGGTCCGAGAGAAAAATCTCATCCAGGGTAGATTTGAAGGCATCAACCAGCCAGTGAGGAAGATCCTCTATAAATCCCACGGTATCGGTCAAAAGAGCTTTTCGCCCCCCAAGGTCAAGAGCTCGAGTCGTAGGCACAAGCGTTGTAAAAAGCATATTCTTTACCTCAACACTTTCACTTACAATAGCGTTGAAAAGCGTGCTTTTTCCGGCATTGGTATATCCGGCAAGGGAGATTAAGGAAAAACCCTTCCTGTGCCTTAAAGCCCGCAGGGATTCATCGTCCTTTTCTGCGGATTCGAGTTCATTCTCGATTCTTGCGATTCTCTTCTTCAGGTCCTGTTCATAAGAATCCTCGTAGTCTCCAAGCCCCATGAACCCTGCCCTTTCCTCTTTCTTAAGGAGAGAAACAACAGCCCTTGCCCTGGGCACCTCGTATCTCAATCTTGCCAGTTCCACCTGGAGCTTTGAGCGGTGGGTAGTTGCCCTTTTTGCAAAGATCTCAAGGATAAGCTGGAATTTGTCGATAACCTGGCATCTGCAGATTTCCGAAATATTGAAGAGCTGGGTCGTAGAAAGCCTGTTATAGAAAATTACTTTCTCTGCACCCGTATTACTCACAAGTTCGGCAAGTTCCTCGATTTTTCCCCGGCCTAGCTGGTACCTCGAATCGTGATACCTGGTTTGTTTAAGTTCGCCGACCGGCAGGTAACCTGCTGCCTTTGCAAGCTCTCTGAGTTCCTGGAAGAGGTATTCCTCACGCTCAGGATCCGAACTGGGAATTGTTCGTTTAACGAGAATTACCCTGATCCCGTTACCGGATTTCTGTTCTGCTGAAATTTTCATGCCTCGATTTGAAGTTCTTTTATCAGTAGATTACGGGCGCTCAGGGAAATATGATGTGCGAGTTCAATCGACCGCCTCTCGGCAATGGATTCCTGATACTTGAAAGCCCTGGAAAACATACTTTCGGTCACCCATCTGGGTTTGTTGTACATATCCCCCTTTTCGGCCACAATTGTGCCCTCAAAGGAAAGCTGGTCAGCGGTATCTTCAATTAGCTGCACGATATCCAGCAAGCTTGGAGCTCTTTTCAGCCAGAGGGGAAGGATCTTGATCTGCTTAACCTTTTCAATATAGTTAGCCGAGACCGTAAGCGCCGCAGCTGCACATACCATGTAATAACCTCCTTTAATCCTGTGCCTGCCAGAGATGTCTACTGCAATAATATCCCACATATGTACTTCACCCTCGGCTGAAGCTCCTATTTTCATGAAATTAATGAAAGTTAACAGCAGGGGAAAAATCCTGAGAATACCAGTCAGGTATCACATTTTCGTTCGGCTGATGTCCAGGTATTCGACTTCTTCCCCTTTCTCGACTGCAAAAAGCATGCTTTTTCGTACGCTATTTGCAAGCCTGACCGCTCCGGACATAACCGGAAGCCTGAACTCGAAATCCTCAGGGATAGCATTTACAAGGTATTCCGAATGGGGAATTTTTTCTATTGACTCGACTTTCCGGTATACCCTGAAATTCGTCCCGAATTTAAAGCCGGTTTTTACCACATGCCCTGAATCCCTGAGATTTTTATATGCACCGTATTTTCTCAGGAAAGAACTCTCAATCTCCGAGGCTTTCTCGATAAACTCGTCGAATGAAAATATCTTACCTTTCCGGTCCCTAACCGTTATTACACCTCTGGAAAAGAGGTAAAGGGACTCTACCAGGGAGAGCTGCAGCCTTTCGGAATCCAGCATTTTCCCGTAAAATCCCCTTGCATAGAGAGTTTCCGAAGCCTGGGCATCCCAGGCTATTACCCTATCTTCCAGGAAAGTGGCATCGGTTTTGACTGCAGGATACGGCTCAGGCATATCTCCTTCAGGTACTGCGGTTTTAACCTCATAAAAGGTAAGGTCACTTTCCTCATCCACGACAGCAAGAATAAACTGCTTGTGCACATTCTCTGCCGAAGCGACCGACTCCTGAAGGAGTTTTACGGGAAGAAGCTGCCTTTCCGACTGGACGTGGACAAAAATTTTTGCCGCACTTTTGCCTGGATGACTGCCTCTGGGATACACCCGGAAATCCGCAGTTGACGGCTGGACATAATACCCCCGCTCTTTAAGATCCTTATAAACAATATATTTCAGCTCAAAGTTCGGCTGCTTCAAGGAAGCCTGTTCGAAAAAGGCCCTGAAATCAAGTAATTTGCCTTCGAGTTCGATTTCCAGCTTTCCTCTGGACAGAAGGAAAGCAGCTTCTACAAGTGAGAGTTCGAGCCCATTGCCTTTAGGGCGCCCGAAATAACCAGTTTTGTAAAGGTCGGCTACCGCTTCCTTTCCGGCAAGGACACGGTCTCCTTTAAGTTGTGTTTTCAATAGATTCACCTGAAAAGAAAATGAAATGAAAATAAGTTCCTGTAACAAGCTAGCTTGCTTTAATCCGGCGTTCCAAATCCGGCCTGCAATAGTCGAATTCACGATACTAGCTTTTTATATAATCGGACTGCTGCAGGCTAATTTGTTACAACGTGATTCATCTTAATCTTGATTCTCATAACATAGTTTTTTATAATCCAATTCTTTGTAATCAACCTGTTATAATCTGATCTAACCTGTTATAATCTGATTTAATATAATATTGCTTTTTCGACCTGCAAAGGCTCAGAACTTCAATTTCGGGGCCTGCAGTCCGGAATGTTTCATACGGACTAATTGTCTACAGGCGCATCTTCGTTTGAATATCTGCATACGTTCTGGAAATATACTCTCATGTTATAGAAGGCCTGCACATGTTTCGGAAGAAGCCTGCACACATTTACGGCGTAAGCCTGGATTCCCGGAACTTCCTTGCAGCCTCTACAAGTGAACCTGCAAGCTCCCTGTATGCAACTCCATGCAGGTGGGCGTAAGAGCCAAGGGTATTTCCGGAAATCAGCCCGTCCCTGTCATGCTTTATGCCTGTTCCCCTCGACAGGGTTATTGCAAATTCGGCATCCTCAGGAATTTCCCTTATCTCAGAGTGATGGAATTCGTGCCCCTTGAAGCTGTTGCCTTTTTTCCCGATAAGGCAGTCCTTATTAAGGGTTCCGATATTGTAGCTGACAACTCTTGTCTGCCCCATAATGGTGTGCCCGGGGAGCGCCCCGACCATTGAGTATGTGGATTCCGGCATAGAGGCATCGTGATAGGTTCCTTTTCCGGGAATGCCTGTGCTTATCTTTTCCGTAAGGTACATAAGCCCCCCACACTCGGCATAGACAGGCATGCCTGCAGCAGAAGCTTTTTTGATATCCTGCCGCATGGACTCGTTAGCTTCAAGTTCGGCTGCAAAGAGTTCGGGATAACCGCCTCCAATATAGAGCCCGTCAACCTCAGGAAGCGCGGCGTCTTTAACAGGGCTGAAGTAAATGATTTCTGCGCCTGCAAGCTTCAGAAGATCGAGATTATCGCGATAGTAGAAGTTGAAAGCCTCATCCAGGGCGACACCGATCTTTGGCCTGGATAATCCGGCATCGGGAGAAGAAGAAAAAACGCTATTATCAGGGCTTTTCAGAGGCTCTGCACTTTTTGCGATCTCCAGGAAGCGGTCAACATCAATTCCTTTATTGATGATTTCTTCAATTCCTTGAAGGCGGGCTTCAAAGCCTCCGTCTCCAAGCCGTCTTCGGCCTTCGAGAGCTGGCATAAGCCCGAGATGGCGCATGGAAATCTGCATCGAGGGATCTCTTGGGACAATCCCTATTACCTGAACACCTGTATAATACTCGATTGCCTCTTTTGCTTTTTCGGCATGCCGGCGACTTCCTATGTTATTAAGGATAACTCCTGCAATTTCCACATCAGGGTCGAAATTCTTATAGCCGTTTACAAGGGCAGCACTCGAACGGGTAATGCTCCGCGCATTGATTACAAGAATTACGGGGCAGTTAAGGATCTTGGCTATCTGGGCTGTGCTTCCAAGGTCGCTTAAGCTTTCAAAACCCTCATAAAGCCCGCGAACTCCTTCGATAATTGCAATATCAGCCTTATCGCCGACCTCGCAGGCATGGGTATAGACATCCAGAATCCCGTTCTCATCCATAAGGTACCCGTCAAGGTTCCGGCAGAACCTGCCAGTTATTTCAGTATGGTAACTCGGATCGATGTAGTCCAGGGCGACCTTGAAGGGCTGGACTTTATATCCTCTTGAAACGAGGGCGGCCATCAGGCCCATAGAGATTGTGGTCTTGCCTGAAGAAGAACGGTCGGCGGAAATGAGGACTCTGGGAATACTCCCTGCTACGGATTGCCTGTCGTTAAGCATTTTTTTCGATACCCCTGATTTATTTTGCGCGGCAATGGTGCGGTCAATGTACGTTTTCAGTTTTATTGTCAATGCAGCTTATATCGCAACTTACTGTCGCTGTGGTTTATTCTGCCAATTCCCTCAACATCTACCGCTTTAGTTTATTTTGTCAATTCCCTCAACCGCTCGTCACTCAGAGAATCGGATGTAACTCTTTTTTCGTTTTCAAGGATTGCTTTTCCAAGCTTGCGGTAGATATCTGCAATATCGGATTCGGGTGCCTTTTCCATTACAGAGTAGCCCTCCCTTTCGCAATCCTGGACGACCTGACTCTTCGGGATAAAAGCCATAAGCTGGCTGCCGATTTCCTCAGCAAACTTCGCAACAATTTCCTCTTCCCTGCTCGCATTTCTGGAATTACAGATTATCCCGCTGAGCGGCATCCCTATCTTCGAAAGGCCCTTGCAGATATTATTTGCTGCATAAAGGGGCATGTACTCTCCTGAGGTCAGGACATAAGCTTCATTTACGAACCCTTTCCTTACAGGCGCAACAAAGCCGCCGCAGACAATATCTCCGGGCACATCGTAAATTATGAAGTCCTGCTCTTTTAAGAGATCTCCTGAAATACTTTTCAGTTTCTGGATGGCAACAATAATCCCTCGCCCTGCACACCCTATGCCAGGCTCGGGGCCGCCTGCTTCCACGCATTTGACTCCTGCGTACCCTTCAAAGACCACATCTTCTTCCTTTACATCCACGCCTTCACGCAGGAGGTCGAGTATGGTCGGAATTCTCCTGCCTCCAAGCAGGGTGATTGATGAGTCGCTTTTAGGATCGCAGCCTATGATCATTACTTTCTTTCCTGCTTCGGCACAGGCGGCAGCAACGTTTGAAGCCGTGCTCGATTTGCCTATGCCGCCTTTCCCGTAGATCGCTATGACCTTTTGTTTTTTCAAAGGATCTTCCTCCTGATTTTATCCTGGCTCTTTTAGCTCAGGCTTCCTTTGCAACTTCCCTTAAGGTAGCCCCAAACTCGGATTCTACAATCTCACTGACGCCCAGGGTTTTCGGGTGAAGGTCGATTTCAACCAGCACATATTCATGCCCCATCTCTTTTAAGGGCAGGACCTGTCTCGGTCCGTTAGTAATCGAAATCAGCTCCATGCCCCTTATATGTTCCATAGGGATTGCGTGCGGAACACCCGTAATGACCGCAAAATCGAAATCACTGTATTTTTCCTTTACTAGTTCACTGACCTTTTCCCCTGCAACCGGGTACTCGTCCATACCGCCAATGATTTCATGTACCTCAACCCCGTGGGCTTTCAGGTCTCTCATTATGTATTCGGCATGCTGCCTTACTCTCGGAAGCCCTAGCGTGGGGTCGATGTTTGCCATATTGATAAGGTTTCCCTTTTTCCCGAGAGCTGCTGCAACCTCATTGACCGCAAGGGTGATGTCTGCAAACATATAACCGGTCTCTTTTTTGGCATTCATGATGACCAGGCCCTTCTTGCCTTCTTTGAGGAGCTGGACCACACGCTTTGCGACTTTATACTTTACATCCCCACGGGAGGGGGCAAGGTATTCCCTGCTTGCAGCCCCAAACCTCTTTTCCACGTCTGTAGCTTTTGCAAGCAGGTATTCCTGGCGCTCGAACTCTTTATGGTCGATAATTCCGGCATCGAGTGCGGATTCCAGGGCAAAGAGCACTCCTTTTGTATTATTATGGTAGCCTGCATGCACCTCAACTTCGATTACAGGGACATCGGGATTTGCCTCAAGCACTGCTTCATGCATTTCTTCCCCGATAATCATGCTGGCGCAGGTTCCTACAACCCCGATAACTTTAGGGTTAAAAAGCTCTACCGATTTGTTTATCAATTCTACAAGCCGGTCGTGCCCTCCGAAAACGAAACCGTTCTCATCAAGGCCTGTGGTAACAACGTGTATGCCGTCTTCTTCGAGCAGCCTTGCATGCTTAAAAGAGCAGCCAGGAGGCCCGTGGAGGATAGCGACATCGACATTTAAATCCCTGAGAGTATAAAGAGCCGCAACTATGGAACTCGGACGGGGATGGATGATTGAAATCTCTTTTCCAGTCATGACAGATCCTCTTATTTAGATAATTGATGCTGTAGGAATAATAAAATGCATTTCCTTCAGAAGGTTACTGTATCCGGCGACAGCGGATACCTCCTGTACCACCAGGGGTCAGGAAACACGATCAGTTGAAGTTTAAACAAATAATGGAAACGGATACAGATTGGAAGAGCCTGTATAAAACTGTATCATAAAAATTCCGGCAAAAAGCCCGAAGCCTTATTTTCGCCTGTATCCGAAATATGCCTTTTATCCTGGCTTGCTACCCGCGGCCGAAATTTCCAGGTACCTCCTCAGCGATTCCCCGGAATCCTTAACAATTCCCCGGAATCCTTAACAACTCCCTGAAATCCTCGCAATTTTTCAGCGGAAACACTCCGTAAAAGAAACCTTTAACGGAAACATTTTACCGAAGAGAGTATTATATCGTTGCTTCCTGCAAATTCCGAGGCTTTCGAGAGTCCCTCAGGAAGATTCCGAGCATAAGATACTTTTTTGCCAGCTACTGCTTTCATCCGTTCTCCTACCAGGATAACCTGCCTGCATTTTGTACCGAATTCTTCTACAAAACCCCGCACGGATTCGGGAGGCAACCCTTCACAGACCTGAGAGGCTTCTTCTCCCAGCACGAGAATAATACCTTCCTTTTTTTCGTCCTTTTTCTTAAGGAGAGCATACTCAAGGGCTTTTTCGGCCGAGAGGATATCCATGCCGGAGTTGGAATTGTCTATCAGGGAGATGCCGTTCATTTCCCTTTCCTGCATCCTGCCTGAAAGCCCCCCGAATCTCTCAATCACCGAAATAACAGCTTCATGTTCAATTCCAAGTTCAAGGGCGGCTGCTGACGCTGCAACAAAGGCAGTCCTGTAAGCTGAAACATTATACCCTTGACGCGGGGAGGCTGAGAAAATTTCCTTTCCCCTGTGAATAAAGCTAATGACAGAACCTGATAATCCTGACGATATCGATAATTCTGAAGACGCTACCGGCGCTACAGAGCTGCATTCGGTTTCCAGCACAAAATCGGCTACCTGGCTCCGGATTCCCGGAATTTCGGCACTGAAGGGGTCTTTGAAGGTAAAAACCTTTGCCTGACTCATTTTTGCAGCTTTAAGGGCTTTTTGGGCTCCTGCATTAATGAGAAGGGTGCTTCCGGATTTTGCATGCCTGACAAGCTGGAGTTTTGCCTCGCTTGCAAGGGCTGTATTGTTTGCAATCCCGTAGTCAGGCGAAAGGGTTGTAAGGATCCCGAAATCGGCAGTGCCTGTACCGCCTATCGAGATTTCGAAGATTAAAAAATCCGGCCTGAAACCTGCCTCAAAAACTTTCTTAATTGCAACCAGAATGCTTCCGGGAGTTATGCTCAGGCCTTTGTGGATAAGGGAAGAAACACCCGCTTTCCAGTATTCGAGCCCCCGCGAGGTATGGAGAACTACTTCAAACCGCCTGGAAAGCATATCGGCAAGGAGAGAAGCAATACTTGTTTTTGCTTTTACGCCCGTAACTTCAACCGTTTTTATGCCGGCTAGTCTTGAATCGCCTTTGAGGATTTTCCCGACGATTTCATGGTGCGAAAGAACGCTTTTTCCCTCTATTCTGGCTTCTACGAGCATCGGATAGGCAGAATCCAGATGTACGGGCGCGACCAGGAAATCGAATCCTGAGGAAGAAAGAGGAGTCTTTGAACAACATATCCCGTGCTTTTCCTCAAGTTCAAGCAGCGTGCCAGGCTCGACTGTCCCGTAGACATCTATGCCGGTTACTTCGTTTCCGGCGTCTGCAAGGCTTTTTGCAATGGGAATGCCGCCGTGAGTCAGGTCGAGCACGGCGAGCTTCTTCCGATGCAGGTCCATGATAAAACCGGACCCCGGTAGGAATTTAAAGGGATTCCTGAACCCTTTTGAACACAAGGTCAGCGATAAGCTCATCGGCCCCGAGAGGCTTTGCGTAGCACAGAGGAACTGACTTTCCATCAATTTCCAGGGCACCGCAGCCTTCTTCATTAAGGCTCAGGATCTCAGGGATATCCTTTGTGATATGAACTCCCGAAGCCAGGAAAACCGGTACTGCTGCGATTTTTGTAACGCCAGTCCCTGAAAAGCCTTCAATTGCCTCTTCAAGTGTTGGCTCACTGTTTTCCATAAAGCCGGCTCTGACAACAACATCAGAGTGCTTCCGTGCGATATAATCTGCGATCTTAGTGACTACTTCCTTATTGAAAGGCAGCTTGCTCCCGTGGCCTATGGCCAGAATTCCGAGTTTTTCTGTCATTTTTAAAACCTCATTTCTATTCAGGCTTAACACAATTATGCGGATTTGTAACATTGAAGAGTTTAACATAGTTAGGATTTATATGATATAATTCCTTTGTTTAAAAAAGGTTATATCTATTAATTAGTTTAGACATTTATTGATTTCAATCCATTGGAAAGCAGGCCAAATATAAGGAAGTAAGGTAGACCTGGCCTTGACCTTATATTTATAATTTTATCGTAAATGTTGAGGTGTTAAGCCTGTGAGATTATTAAAAACAAAAAACCTTAGATTAAAGCCACTTGCTTGAAGGTCTTTGAGCTTAAGGTAAATTTCGATTATCTCAGCTATATTTCTGCAATAATCACTAGAATCGACCGGTAGGCGGAATAGCTGTACTATTTTTATACATGATAAGAGCTAGTGTGACTGTCTGCCTGGAACAAAGAAATAAGGAAACTTGCTTTAGAGGGCAGAAACTTTGTGTAAGTTATATGAACCTGTACACAGCGACTATCGTATGCAATAGGCTTGTGATATATTCTGCAGCCTGGACAATTGAGTATTTAATGCTGTTGAAACCTTAGTTCAAACTGCGTAACTCCGTTAAATCAGCATCAAATCAGAAAATAATGAACAAGAAAAGACAAAAAGATGAATTAAACCTGGAAATTAGTGAAAAATTTAAAAATTTCTGCTGGGAATAAAAGGCAGAGGTAAATCAAAACCCATGCTTGTAGCCTCTAAAAATAGGGATTTTCAATACCTGATTGGTAATTGATCTCTCACCACGCTACCTTATATCCAAAAACCGTATCCTGACATCCCTGGCACAGCCCGGAACGCTCGAATTCCCTCATGAACACTTCGTTTCTGAATTCGTCTTCGTCTATTCTATCCGCACATAGCGGACATTTACATTCTTCAACGATCGAAACTTCTCGCCCAAATCCTAATGATTTTAGAAAACTCTTTTTTGCTATATTCATATCCATCAACTCTACAATTCATATACAATATGTCGCTTCCATACAACCACCCAAAAGTAAAAACAAAATACAGGTGGATCAATTCTCTCAGTTCAAATGCCAAATGTTCTACGACATCCGTATTAACAAACAAATATGGTTACAATACTTGCAGTAATGTTTCAATTCTTGTTTTGGGGGTCTTGCTCGCGAATTTTTTAATTTAAAAGAGTAAATTTTCTAATATTTCGATACTAGTTTTAATGAATTTTATTCACTTATTCGCGTATATGATAATCCACGGATATCAATATAAATCTATTGATTTTTTATAATCATTTTGTTAGAATTTCAGGTTAACTTTTAAAAAATCCTTATGCATCTTGACACTGTTATGTGTATTTGTTTGAATAACCGTAATATATTTATGGTTATTTCGCCGGTCAAATTCCGCAGAATCTGGTTTTCGGGATCACAGAAAATAATAATTAGCAAACAACACTCGCGGTATAAAATAAAGATCTCTTTATCATGCTGCACAACCTGGTCCGAAAATATATCCAAAAAACCGCTCGGAAGTGTAGAATAGGGCTTTTTGTGGCCGGAGCGACACCGATAGCTTGCAAAACACATATAGAAATATATCCGGCAAGTTCCCGGTCTTTACTGGCTTTTGCGCTCCCTTTTTGTTTTGTCGCTTATGGATGAATGAAAGAAACCACGATCATTATTCCGTATGCCCCCAGAAGCTGTAACCCTTCAAACCAGTTGCTTTTGCCGTCTTCGATAATGGACTTGACCATAAAGACAGCAGAGACTATGGCAGCAAGTTCGAAGGAAATGAAAAGACCTTTCTACAAGAAAGAGAAGGAAGAAGAGAAACCCGAAATGGACAGAAAGGTTAGAGGGCCCCCGAAAAAATTCCAGTTCAAAGAGCAAAGCTTTATTCTCTCGGCGCAACTTCTTCCGGGAACCACTCCTGAATATCTTTCGGCATATTGGATCTTACATCCCGAAGTTCGCCTTCGCCCATGTGCCTGTACATAACCCGCAAGACAGCCCGAATAACTTCAGCCGGGTTTATATTATCATCGAATTCGAACTGTGCATGCACCCTTCTTGCAAACTCCTCTTTTTTAAATTTCTCGGGCTTGTCCCTGAGAGTCCAGCCGTCATAATACATCCCTTTAACTACAAGGGGCAACTGTGCCGCAAGATCTACTGCTTCTTCTGCAGGAAGCCTGTCCCTTAGCGCGTGCAATGTACCACGCAGTGCCTGATATGCACTATCTTTGCTCTGCCACTTCAACTGGCTCAGAATATCCCTGAGCCATATATTGGTCAAGTCGATACTTTTGTCAAGATTACCTACTCCCGTAGTCGTTTCAACTCCCCCTTAAGTTTGAAAAAATAAATATCGTTCGGCAGAGTAAAATTATGGGCTGTATTTATTTAATAATATCTAAGAATAAAATTCGAAGAGGAAAGATGCGGGGGCACAGCCAGAGATCGGGACCGGAAAGCTAAAAAAAGGACTCACGATTAGCAGGACAGCAGGGCAAAATTTCCAAAAAAGGATAGGTACAGGAAAGATCAGGCTTCAAAGGCCCAATAATACCTAAAAGGTTCCTGAACCGAGCTTGCAAAAAAAGTAAATCACAGGCTTTTTTATTGCAATTGCTTTTTATTGCAATTATTACCAGATATTTTTATACACTTCAACTATTATCAGGCGTGTTTATTGCACTTGTTAGATACTTCTACTCTCAATTACAGCCTCTTTTGCGCGGTTTATGTCAGTATCCTGATATGAAACGTCGTCAAAATCCCCACGCAAAGCTTTGAGTGCGTATTTTTCCACCTCGATCTCCTTTCTTGTGCGTATGCCAAGTCGTCTGAATACGGATACGGGAGGGCACCACCCTTGCACTGCATGTTGCAGCAGGAAAATGGAGACTATAAGAGGCA
Organism: Methanosarcina sp.; assembly: GCF_049706645.1. Lineage (GTDB taxonomy): Archaea > Halobacteriota > Methanosarcinia > Methanosarcinales > Methanosarcinaceae > Methanosarcina. The sequence goes on from NZ_JBNAKP010000007.1 coordinate 143,083, forward strand.
GAATAAACCAGTTCCTGCTCTTTTTTAAGCCCAGTGCAGCTCCGATAGAGGTAAGTATAGCCGCATTGGCTTCAAGATAGCGCTCGATATCCCACTCCAGATCCAGCTCTTTTATTCTTTTGTTTATTTCATAATCGTTTTTGCTTGCATAGAACCGGACTGCTGCAGCTATTTCAGCATCGATTGCCTGGTTAATCTCAGGGGGCGTATTAGCCCGTACCCTATCTCCCCGAATGAGTTCACTGTAGTTATTTATTGCCATAAAACTCCCCTTTACGTCCTTTTCTAAGTATATAATCCGACCGGAACTTCCCTTTACTAAAAGAGGGTGGAGGTATGCCATATAAAGTTAATCATAAAAATTTAGTTTCAATATTTAGTTTTACAGAAGATAGAATTAAACAGATGTTTTCCGCAATTTTCCCGCTTCCTGGCCGCCAAGGTGAAGAAATAAAAAAGAGTGAAAAATAAGTGAAAAGAAAGTAAAAAGACATTAGGAGGACACGAAAAAGAAAGAAGTTAAAGAGAAAGAAGTGAAAAAGAAGTGGAGAAAAAAGAAGTGGAAAAGAAATGAGGAGAAAAAAGGTTTTTACGCTCAAAGAACGGGTTCTGAAGGTAAATTGTGGTTTACGCCCTGATTCAGAACTCGATTAGTCCATCCGGATAGTAAATTACCTTCACTCCTTCAAAATATACGCCTCCAGGATGCCTGTACCCGTTTGAACCGCTCCAGTCAAAATTCAGCCAGTATTGAAGCTCCCCTCCTTCAAGTTCCCGGCCTGAGTACCAGATGTTTTCGGCATAAAAATATCTGCCATGTACATAATTGAGAATCTCATAAGCAGTTTCTGTACTATTCCCTATGTAAAGTTCAGGATAGGCGTGTCCGTAGTCCTCGTTTGTTGCAGTAACGACCCTTGTATTGAAGCCCATATTCCTTAAAAGGGCAGACATGACTATGGAATAGTCGTCACAGTCCCCTTTATAACCATCGTTTATGGTCTGAGAAGCCCCGAAGAAGAACTCGGCATTTTCGTCATAACGGTATTTCCAGTTCCGGTTCACATAATCAAAAACGTCACAGGCGTCTTTAATATCATATCCTGAGGTCTTTCCGGTTATATTGAAGATCTCAGATGCAATCATCTCATTTCCTGATCCGATGCCTCTCTGGAAATTCAGGGATAGCCGCCTGTATTCCTTTGGATAAACTATATTTGATTTTTCTTCGGGATAAGTCGGGACATCGGGGACCTCAGGAGATATGGATCCTGCCGAATCAGAAGCACTCTCGTTCTCTTCTATTTTACTCCCTTTTTCTGATCCGGGATCATCAGGAAAAGAACTATTGACTCTGTCGGGTATTAAGTCCTGTATATCCGTTACCAGATCTTCGGGGTCCAGATCCGAACCCGGAATTTCATCTGTAGCCGCAGGATCTATGCACCCGGCAGTAAATCCGGAAAGGGTAAACAAGAAGAGAAGCAGGCCAAATAGGCTTAAAAATTTTATCCTTATCACACTGCCAGTTCCCCAAAACATGATACGAATTTAAAATTGAAGTAAATAGATAAGGTTTGAACTTCTAGATAAACCTGTAAGGATAAACCTGTAAAGTATGAATTCGAGAGTTATAAACCTGTAAATTGCAAATTTTTAAGCGTGAAACCTTCAGGATTACAGGATAACTGGCAGAGAGATAATATTCCCGAGCAAGAGCTTAAAAAGCTTATATTCCCCGTTTCCGTTTCAAAAACAGCCCGCACTTGCAGTAATCAAATCCTTCACAGTATTTGCCTCCTTTCTGGAAATGCGAACACGAAGTACGGTATTTGCATTTATTGCGTAATATAAAGGATAATATACCCATTTCTAATGCCTTCCCACATGTATTAAATACTTTCTCCAGATATATAAGAGGTTCTATTGCCCTTTACCTTCGTTATGTCCTCATCTTTATTGCCTCAACTTTCAGGCCTTAACGATAACCAGCACCAAAGCTGTCTTCAAGTCTTCGGGTTTCAGCATCCGAGCTAGAAATGAATGGATTAGCCAGCACCGCAAATACCTTAAATATACTGCGGAGACCTTAAAAATTTTTATATATTGATTAAATGGACGAGATATTAACAAACTCGGATTAAAAAGAGGATTAAAAAGAGGATTAAAAAGAGGATTAAAAAGAGGATTAAAAAGAGGATTAAAAAGAGGATTAAAAAGAGGATTAAAAA
>NZ_JBNAKP010000008.1:0-115766 GCF_049706645.1 Methanosarcina sp.
CACAGAGCAAGAATCTCTTCACGTTTCATAAAAGAAAAAAATAATTCATTTTATATCCAATTTTTCCTCGGAACGAGGAAAAATTGTGGAGCCCTAACAAGGCTACCTGAATAGTTACACTTAAAATTCAACTCAAGGATAGACAATATTAGCAGTTCCATTAAGGTGTATTACTTCATAAGATTGGACTGCTCCCTTAACGCCCTGCTGCCCGATGTAGGTGCTTTTGCTAGTTGTTCGGATCGCAATAGTTTCAAATTCTTGTTCTGAACAATCTCCGTCCAGGTTGATATCAGGTACTAGCAAAGTCAGCATTATCTCACACTGGTGCGGATAATACATCTCGGTCACGGTGACCATCGTACCGATCTCCGTTTCTTGTGCACGGATTTCGCTTCCCATGAAGTAGTATGTGTCTTTCGAGTCATTATAGCTGAAAATAGGTACGTTTCTGAAACTGGTCGTCGAATAGTTTATACGTACATCCTTATGCTGTCCGACTCCACTCAGGATGAAGTTATTGGGCTCATTATTGGTCTCATTATCTAGACTAACTGATTTTGTTTCTGTCATATTGGTCTCATTGCATTTATCTAGACTAACTGATTTTGTTTCTGTCATTTGGAATGATGAATCTGAAGAAGATGCGCTTGCTGACGCATATGTCAATGAAACTACAAAAAAGACTGCCAGTAAAATACCCAGTGACCTTTTCAATCTCTCAAATATTTGATTTCTCATTTACTTACACTCCCGAAATTTTGTTAAACAAATTTTATATAGCTTTTAATATATTATCGTTTTTATTATAAGATATAGATAAAATAATTAGTATTAAGTATAGCAGAAAAATAAATTAGGAATAAAACAACTGACCAATATAGTTACCATTTAAATAATGCAGGCTTTTATGTCTTTTTAATATTCTCTGGTTCTTATCTAATTCTAAAAGAATAATGAACTCCGTCCAAGTTTATTAAAATATTCCCTTATTTTGGAAAGTTTATTCCACTATATCTAAACTCATTCATTTTTACACTCACTTTTTGTTTTTACCAGAAATATTTGACAGTTTCCTTTAAATTACAGATTTAGATTGAAAGTTTCCATGATCGTATCCTGGATTACAGATCAAACATGGCAAAATAGGCACATTCTATTTGAAGAAATTAAAAATTTTTGGATGCTTGTGGTTTTCAGCAATTAACCACCATGCCTCAATATTCAAAAAAGAAATATATGCGAGAGCCTTTCCCGAAACTGATATTATATTGAAATTATAAATTTAAAATTATGTGAGTTAAATCAAGTTTTGGGATGAGCTCATAAAAAACGTAAGAAGAATAAAAGAAGTAGTAAGGAGTAGAAAATAATTAAGTAAGAAGTAGAAGATGGAGTAATCTCCATCTAAAATTTACTTGAAATTTTTTAAGTTCTTTTATTCCGGTTTTCTTGCAAGTTTTTTCTTTGCAAGTTTTTCAATTATCCCAAGGCTCACCTCACCGCCGACGCTCAGTTTCTTGTTGGCAACTGCGCTGTCAAGAAGATGCTGCCCTACAAGAGTGCGGACTACAAGGGTGGTGTAGCCATCCGGGCTTCCCACAGCGCCTGCAGAAATATCGGCTTTAAGGGCTGTAAAGTCCGTACAGACGTTGCAGCCTGGACGGACAGTGTCCTCAAGTTCGGTAAGGGGAATTACATACTGCGTCCCGTCATTGAGGGTGATTTCGAGCTTGCCTTTGACGTCAATGCGGCATACTTTCATAGGTTCGAGGGCGTACTCGCTTTTCAGCTTGCCTGCGATAAGTTTTTCGTAATCGAAACTTTCCGTGCAGAAAAGCCCGAAGACGAAGCGAATGGAATTCTTGTACGGGCGTACAAGCTGGTGATCGGTTTCAAGCATTTTGCGGACTGCCTGGACGACACAGGGAACTCCGACAACTGCAATGTTCCTGTATTTCCTGTTTACGACCGCTTCCTTCAGGGAAGAAACAAGAGGGACCCACCAGTTGTAACGGCTTCCTGCCTGGCCGATAAGGGCTTCACTCCTGGTTATTATCATGGAGTGCGGTTTAAGGGTCCAGGGATCTTCCGTAACCGTAACCACAGCATCTACAAGGCCTGTATCAAGGGCATTTGCAAGGATTGCTGTGACTGCTCCTCCGCTCTGCTTTCTCGGGATATCAAACTCGGCTCTCCCGGCAGTGATTTCCAGGTAATCTCCGAGCAGGCTTGAGGGCTGTTCGTCGAGTCTCGGACAAACCTCGTAACAGGCTCCGCAGGGGACATCGTCGACAGCGGCTTTGCAGTAGTTATTGCTCTTCGGGTGTGTGGAATCGCCGCCTGTTTCGAAGTACAGGGAATCCGCAGGGCAGACTGCAATGCAGGCCCCGCAGCCTGAGCAAAGACCTTCGTCCCAGACTTTTGATTTGAGATCAAGGTAATTTTTGCTAATTGGTTTCTGTTCTGCCATCTCTCATCACTCCCAGACGTATTTGCTTGCGAAAGGCCGGCTGCTTGCAGGTCCGATCTTTGTGTAGTTAGTGTTCAGGAACTCTGCGGGATCATACCCGAACTGCTCGCAGAAGCTCTTTATAGTCGGGGCAATGCGCTCAAGATCGCTTTCGGTAAACTTGAATTTCTTGGCTCCTACTCCAAGCAGGTAATCATCTACTTCCCCACGGATGATAATTTCTCCACCGTGGATTCCGCTTCCTATGCCCCTGTCTGTCATCGATTTGTCTTTACCGATACCGAGTACGAGTACAAGGCCACCTGCCATATACTCTCCAAGGAAGGAATGTGCTGTCCCTCCTACTACAAGTACAGGTCTGGCTTCCACTTCGTACTGTTTCATGTGGATGCCGCCCCGGTAGCCAATATTATTCTTTATAAAGACTTTTCCTCCTCGCATGCTATGAGCAACTGCATCTCCTGCGCTTCCATGAATCACAAGCATGCCGCTGTCCATTGTGTTGCCAGGAGCGTGTTCGGCGTTCCCATGTATAATACAGATCGGCCCGCTCATGAACATCCCCAGATCTCCGCCAGGGACTCCGTTAATTATTATTCGGACGTTGCCTCTTAACCCATCACCTATGAAGCGCTGTCCGAGAACGTTATCGAGTATGATTTCCTCTGCTCCGTCCGCAACTGCAGCTCTGATTTTCTGGTTCAGGGGAGTGTAATGCATACCTCTGGCATCAATTCTTACCGTCTTCATCTCAATCAGGCCCCCGCTGGCAGTACGTCCAGGATTTTAAGCATTCCTTCATCCAGCATATATCCACGCAGGCGATCTCTGTTACCACGCAGGCTTTCAATACTGTTGATGCCTGCAGCGCCCATAAGTTCGCTGAGTTCGAGAGTCCAGCCTTTTATCAGGTTTGAAACCTGGACTGCTCCTCTCTCAGGGTCAAGCCTGTTCGTTAAGTTCGGCTCTTGTGTGGCAATACCCCATGGGCAGAGGTTTCTGTAACAGTTGCCGCAGACCCTGCAGCCCAGAGCAACAAGCGCAGCAGTCCCAATATAGACAGCGTCTGCTCCTAGTGCAATTGATTTTGCAAGGTCTGCACTGCTTCTTATCCCGCCACTTGCAATAATCGAGATCTCGTTTCTTACGCCCTGGTCCCTGAGTTTCTGATCAACGCTTGCGATTGCAACTTCAATCGGAATTCCCACATGGTCCCTGAAGACCTTGGGAGCTGCTCCGGTCCCGCCACGGAACCCGTCAATTACTACCGCATCTGCAGAAGAGCGAGCAATACCAGCAGCAATCGGAGCTACATTATGCACAGCTGCAATCTTTACGAAGACAGGTTTTTTCCACTCGGTTGCTTCTTTGAGACTTCGAATGAGCTGAACAAGGTCTTCAATACTGTAAATGTCATGGTGAGGAGCCGGGCTGATTGCGTCACTGCCAAATGGAATCATACGGGTTCTTGAGACTTCCTCGTTTACCTTTTCGCCAGGTAGATGTCCTCCGATACCCGGTTTTGCGCCCTGGCCGATTTTAATCTCAATGGCAGCGCCTCTCTCCAGGTAGTCGATATTAACTCCGAAACGGCCTGAGGCGACCTGAACAATCATATGGTTCTGGTAAGGATAGAGTTCTTTGTGCAGTCCTCCTTCTCCTGTTCCCATGAAAGTTCCGGTCTCTTTTACCGCTTTTGCCATGCTGAGTTGAGAATTCAGACTGATAGCTCCGAAACTCATATGTCCGATCATTATCGGAGTATCAAGCTTGAGATTTGGAGCCAGTTTTGTTTCCAGCTCTACATCCCCGCTCTCGGTCTTCCTGAATTTGAGTCTGGACGGCTTTTTTCCTATGTAAGTTCTGAGTTCCATGGGTTCTCTCAGGGGGTCAATGCTTGGGTTTGTAACCTGGCAGGCGTCAAGGAGAAGGCGATCATAGACAACCGGCAAATCCCTGGCGTTTCCCATTCCTGAAAGGATAATTTTCCCGCTGCGAGCCTGTTTAATAATATCTTCTCTGACCTCTCTGGTCCAGAGAGGGTGGCTACGGTAGTCTACGGGCTTTTCGGTAAGCGTGATTGCGTCCCTCGGGCACATGGCAACACAGCGGAGGCAAGCTGTACATTTCCTGGATTCTATCAGGATTTTGTCGCCTTCTCTCCTGTACACACCGTAGGAACAGTTTTCAATACAGCGTCCGCAGTCCATACACTGGTCACGGTCAATACTGACCTTAAATTTTGGGGGCACACTTCCGAGCGTCATTCAATAAACCTCCCTACAATTGGTTCTCCTGCCCTGGGAGTGTATACGTTTTTAACTTCGGGGTCAAGGGTCCTTATTGCGGCTTCTTCGCTGGAAATATAAAGCCGGTTCCCGTTCTCACCAACTACCAGAGGGCGCAGTTTAATCCTGTCAGTAAAACCGACAATGCCATCCTCTGTTCCGACTACGATTGCAAAGGGTCCGTTCATGAGGGCAGACCCATAGGTAAGGCGAACTGCCTTGTTCAGCTCTGCTTCTTTTGCAGGCATGCGGTCTATATCGTCCCAGAAAGGTGGAGCAAGAGCCCTGACAACCATTTCGTGCGAAAGCTCATGCTGTCTCCCAAGCAGGTCAAAAAGATAGGCTACAACCTCGGTGTCAGTAAACAGGGTGCATTTGTATCCGTATCCTTCGACATAGCGCTGGTTTGTACCATATGAGGTAATTTCTCCATTATGTACTACGGACCAGTTGAGCAGGTTGAAAGGATGAGCGCCTCCCCACCAGCCCGGAGAATTTGTAGGATAGCGGTTATGGGCAAGCCAGATATACCCTTTGTAGTCCTCAATTCTATAGAAGTTTGCCACATCCTCGGGCCAGCCGGAAGCTTTGAAAACTCCCATGTTTTTCCCGGAGGAAAAGATTGTAGCTCCTTTTACATTGGCATTTACTTCCATGACTATGTAAGTGACAACATCGTTTTCAGAAGACATCCTTCCTGCCATCAGGTCTTCTGAGGGCTTAAAGAAATATCTCCATGGGATGTGTACTTTCTTTATGCCCGGCTGCGGGGTAGTCGGGATTTCTTCCTGGTGAACAATTTCTCCCGATTGTTCGAGGAGTTCATCTACCTTCTTTTTTGGTTCACCTAGATTGTCAAAGAAAACATGAAGAGCATAGTAGTCTGCATATTCTGGATAAATTCCATATGCTGCATAGCCTGCCCCATCTCCACTGCCTCTTTCATTCATGAGGCTGAGGGCGGCTTTTATGCTCGACCCGTCCATTCTGGACTTTGTTCGGTCTATGAAGCCTATTATTCCACACATTTTGATCACTCTAGAAATGGATAGGAATGAATGTAATTAGTATATTCATTAATAATTTCCTGGATTATTTCCGTGGCTCATTTTTGAGAAATAGTTCAAAAAACTTGCCAGCTGAGGAACTGGGTTTCAGAGGTTTTATCAGTTTTTGTAATTTAAGGATATTTAACTAAATTTGTATCATTTGAATTATCTAATTAATGTGAGTGAATAGCAACGCTCCCTCATATGGTTTTCTTTCTTTACATATATTGAGAGGGTCATCACTAAGGGAAGTAAGTAATTTAGTACCTATTTGACAATATATATATGTTTCTTTTTTTAGGGTTAAATGTTCTTGAAGTAACCCTGCGAAGCACGACGTTTTAACCTTTTCATTTCTTCTTTTTTCTTCTGCACTTTTACCCTGGCATTCGCTTTTAACAGATTACTTCGTTGTCATCTTCAAGGTCTCAATGTTATTTCCCTGCATCATATATGCAGGTAGATCTCTTTGAGAAAAAAGTAATGCTACTGAATACTGGACTTTCATAAGGAAAGCATTTTTATATCAATATTCTTTTCAGGCCTTAATTTTGAAAGAAAATAAAAGAAGCTTACTATAACAGAAATTAACCGGTTGAGCGAGAAAATTCTTTTTTGATCCACTGGATTCTTTTCCTAAAATTGAGACACACCTGCGGAAAGGGTGTGTCTTATGAAAGAAACTTTTTTATTTTTGCTGCAGTAGATTTTTCTCGGCATCCATATGAGTTTCAGGATCTCTGGGGTATGCTTACAGCATATGTAGATATTTATCAAGTTCCCAGGGGTGAACAATTGTTTTGTATTCATCCCATTCCATCTCTTTAGCACAGAGATAGTGACTGAAAACATGTTCTCCAAGCACTTCTTTTACGAATTTGCTGCCTCTCATTTCATCAATTGATCCTTTGAGGTCAGCAGGCAGGGAATGAATACCTCTTTCCTCCCGCTCTTTTTCCGTAAGATGGAAAATGTTCACGTTAGTTGGTTCTCCTGGATCTATCTTGTTCTTTATTCCATCAAGTCCAGCTCTGAGCATCAGGGCGAAAGCAAGGTAAGGGTTGCACGCCGGGTCCGGGCATCTCAGTTCCACTCTTGTGCCGTTGCCACGGGTCGCAGGAATCCGGATCAGGGAACTTCTGTTCTTTGCTGACCAGGTGATGTAAACCGGTGCTTCATACCCTGGTACAATTCTCTTATAGGAGTTAACAACAGGATTTGTAACGGCTGCGAATTCCTTAATATGTTTCAACAGGCCACCAATATAGTACATTGCTTCCTGAGAAAGCTGGGTTGGAGTTTCCGGATCATAGAATGCATTCTTGCTTCCCTTAAAGAGAGACTGGTTGGTATGCATGCCTGAACCGTTTACCCCGAAGAGAGGTTTTGGCATAAAGGTGGCATAATAGCCTTTGTGATATGCGATTGATTTTACTACATATTTGAAGGTTACAACATTGTCTGCGGTACTGAGTACATCCCCGAATCTGAAGTCAATTTCATGCTGGGAAGGTGCGACTTCGTGATGGGAAGCTTCAATCTGGAATCCCATATGTTCGAGAGCATAGTCAATATCTCTACGTACATCCTGTGCACGGTCAAGGGGTGCGAAATCGAAGTATCCTCCCTGATCCGTAAGCTCTGTGGTCGGATTTCCATTTGCGTCAAGTTTGAAGAGGAAGAATTCCAGTTCAGGACCTACATTCATGGAGTACCCCATTTTTTCGGCTTCTGCGATTGCGCTCTTAAGAACGTATCTGGGGTCTCCCTCAAACGGCTGGCCATCAGGAAGATAGACATCTCCAAGGATCCTGGCTACTGCGCCGGTTGCAGGTCTCCAGGGGAGAATCCTGAAAGTAGACGGGTCAAGCACAAGTTTCATGTCCGATTCTTCAATCCTTGTAAATCCCTGGATCGAAGACCCGTCAAACATTACTCCGCTTTCGAAAGCTTCTTCCAGCTGTTCGACAGGGATTGCCCAGCTTTTGATGATGCCGAGTGTATCCGTAAACTGGGTTCGGATAAACTTCACGTCTCTCTCATTTACAGCCTGTATTACATCTTCTTTGGTTGTACACTTTTTTATCTGCACCATTTGATTTCCATCCTAACTAGGCATTAGGTATCCTTTTACCTATTCAATAATATATATATTTTTCTCATATCCCTTTAAAATATGAAACTGTGAAAGTGCCGAGCAGATAGCGTTATTTTTGGAAATAGTTGTATCCCTTATCCCACTTTGTTGAATAATGTGCCTCATTCCCACTTTGTTGAATCTATTTCTAATCTCATGTATATAAAACTCATTAAAGCTTATACTAAAAGGGTAGATTTCTCAGGACAATTTGAGTTTTTTCTTCTGGCAATATGTATTTGCAAAAAGGCTGTAAACGGTAGGGGAAAAGGCTTAAAGCTTTTTTGAATCCTAATCTTAATAATGGTTGGAGTATATAATAATTTTCAGGTATTGTATGGTTCAAAGGGTTAATTTCTTCAAACTTCTGGTCTCTATATTGCTCTGCCAGCTTGCAGGGGCAATAGGTTCGGTATTTACAGTTTCATCTCTCGATGACTGGTATCTTTTACTAGAAAAGCCGGCTTTCACTCCTCCATCCTGGGTCTTCTTTCCTGCCTGGGTTACGCTTTATACGCTAATGGGAATCTCATTTTATCTCGTCTGGGAGAAAGGGCTGGAAAGACAGGGAGTCAAAATAGCTCTGCTTATTTTCGGAATTCAGTTAGGACTTAATGCGCTCTGGTCTTTTCTTTTCTTTGGGCTAAAATCTCCTTTCTATGCGTTTATCGAGATTATTTTGCTCTGGCTTGCAATATTTCTGACAATATTGAAATTCAGAGAAATTTCAAAAACAGCTTCTTATTTATTGTTGCCTTATATCCTGTGGGTTAGCTTCGCGATGCTGCTTAATTACTATATCTGGATTTTGAACTCATTCGCGATGCTGCTTAATTACTATATCTGGATTTTGAACTCATAAAGCAGGGTTTTCAAACAAGTTTGAGTCTCTGAGCTATTCAAAACTGGCTTATTCAAAACTGGTTTTTATCCCGGCTTTTTTCTATTTTATTCTCTCTGAGCTCAATATTCTTCAGAGTGAGATCCTTGAGTGAAATCCTTCGTTGACAGAAAGCTGTAAAGAAAGTTTGCCTAGAGGCCCAGGATAAACTTTCGTTTTTCAGGATTTATTTCGTATATTTTTCGTATTAGAGAGCTCCACAGCCGCAGCTTCTGCCCAGAAGGGTCGATATCCGGTGTTTCAGATGATGAATGTCATCTTCGGACATTTTCTGAAGCTCTTTTTTATGCTCTTTTTCAATATGATCGTACATAGCATTTTCAACTTCTTCCAGTTCGTTACCAGCAGCCATAAAGTTACACTTAAACCCCAGATCACCGCATTTTATTATCTTCATAATATCTCCTCTACGCAAACAAATCTTTATAAAAATGGCCTTTATTAATTTGATAAAATATAATAAAGATTAATAGGATATAAAATTAAGTTTTTCAGATTGCTTTCCTATAATCCATTATTTATCGCTGCGTTACCTAACCGGAATATACCTTGCACACATGAAGCGCTCTTTATAGGGGACTTTGATGGTAAGCATTCCTTTACTATTGACTGCAGTTGCTTTTTCGGGGTCTACCGGTCCATCCAGGAAAAAAGACCCGAAATATTCTACGGTTTTGCTGAACGCTTTCAGATAGAAGCTATTTTCATGCATCAAAAGTGTTATATTCTCACTTTCTACGTCAGGAAGTTCAACTTCCAGAGTGAGAAGTTCGTGTTTGTCATCGTGATACATTGCTAGTATCGGAGTTTTCAATATTCTGGGTATGGCACTTTCCATAGCACTCTCTCCCCTTAACGAAATTTATTGTGATATCCCTTCCCTCACTCAATTTTTACATCCACTGCTTTTTCAAAAGGCTGCTGATAAGGTACTTTTACTTTAAGCACACCGTTTGAGTATCTGGCTACCACCTTTTCCGGGCTTACCGGGCAGCAGACTGCGTAACTGTCTGCATACTCAACCCCTTCTTTGGTAGCTTTTATATAAAAACCATCTTCGGTGATCTTAAAGGTAATATCTTTCTTTTGTACCCTGGAAGAATTACTTCAATTTGCAGGTTCTCAAACTCATCATCAGGATATGCACTGATAACCGGTGACAGTCTTAAATGTCTGCCATTATTTACCCCCAAAATAACATCACCGATTAACGTATTTATATGTATCTTCCCCACATACCTGAACTCCACATACCTGAACGTATATAAACTGGAGACTCTATTTATATAAATTCAAGTCAGTTGAACTCTTTTTGAAATCAGACCATATGCGAGAAAACTATCAGTCAAGCTTTCTATTTGGATTCATGTTATTCGTCCTGGTTTCAGAAATTTTCTAAAGCCGTTTAATGCTCGGAATACTTTATTTTTAATTTAGTTTCCTCAGGATATATTTTCAGTATCTGGGCCTTATATTGAGGGAATCCCTGAATCAAAAGGCCTGGTGGTAAGTAATTCGAGGTGAAAGATATTTGTACGAAAAAAAGGGCTCCAATTCTTAGAATGGACAATTAGTTTATATAGTGCGAAATCTTTTTCTTAATGGAAGATTATATTAAACTTAGCTCTTAGATTATTTTTAAGAAGAGTTTAGTTTCTAGTTTAATTAACGCTCATTTGGGGGCAGGTTCCATAATATAAAGATATCCTTCTTACATTTTTTTCACATTTTCTTTACAATGTGATAAAAGAAACAAATCTTCAACAAAAAAACAAAAGGGAGAAGTTATTGGGGACATGCTTTAATACGCAAGATTGAATTGGGCAATTTATCAAGCACCTCAGAAACCTTTAAAATAGAAATAAAGAGCTTCTCAGAGGTTAGTTTAGAAGCTTAATTTCCTATTTATATAAACCATCTGAGGCATAACTACTTGTGTAAAACTATCAAGATATTTATCCAAACTTAATAGTTTCAACAAACTACTTACTAAATCCATACCCATCCAGGTTGGAGTCTAAAATTGGGGTCTAATATAAGTGATAGGATTGATCCTATACGGTAGAGGGAGGGGGTTGATTTACGAATGACCGGAAATGTCATAGAAGTAAATAATCTTGAGCATTCATATGGTTCTATAAAAGCTGTTGACAATATTAGTTTTACTGTAAAACATGGGGAGATTTTCTCATTTCTTGGTCCAAATGGGGCGGGCAAGAGTACCGTGATTAATATTCTCACGACACTGAAGAAAATCCAGAAGGGCGAAGCCAGAGTTAACGGGTATGATGTCGAAAAGGAATCGAAATCCGTAAGAAAATCAATAGGTATTGTTTTTCAGATGCTTTGCCTTGATCATGAAATGACCGTATCTGAGAACCTTGAATATCACGGTAAGATTTATTCCATGTCAAAAAAGGAACGAAAAAAGCGCATCGAAGAGCTCTTAAAGCTAACAGATCTGGAAAATAAAAGGGATACTCTGGCAAAAGAGCTGAGCGGTGGTATGAAGCGAAGGCTCGAACTTGCAAGAGGATTGATGACAAAACCTGCAGTCCTTTTCCTTGATGAGCCAACCGTAGGTTTCGATATTCAGACGAGAATGAGAATGTGGGAGTATCTTAGAGAGATTAAGAGAGAAGGCACTACCATATTTCTGACAACACACTATATGGAAGAAGCAGATCAATTGAGTGACAGAATAAGCATAATTGATCACGGAAAAATAATCGTAACTGGAAACTCAGACGAATTAAAGAATAAACTTGGTAAAGACCTTATTTATCTGGAAACCAATAATAATAAACTTGCTGCAGAAATTTTAAGGTCTCTCACGTCGGTAAAAAGCGTAACAGAAGATACGAAGTCCCTGAGAGTCTTGATCGGGGAAGATGTTACCCATGTACTTCCTCAAATTATGGAGAAAATTCGGGGAGAAGGGATAGATATCACAACGGTGAATATTAAAAAGCCCTCAATGGATGATGTTTTTGTTCATTATACAGGGCATGGGTTAAGGGAAGGCGATGAAAAAGAAAAACAGCAGGGAGCTAAAATGGCGGAGGTCTCGGAATGAATTTCGAATTTCATGCCATATACTGGAGAGAGATGGTTAAATTCTTTAGATTCAAATCGGTGCTCCTAACTTCACTGATCCAGCCTGTAATGTGGTTGGCATTTTTCGGGCTTGCTATGTCAGATAGTTTTGACCAATTAACTTCACTTATTCCAAACTTACCCGATGCCCCAGTAGTCAATTACCTTTCGTATATGGGTGCGGGAATAATTGCAATGGATGTGCTGTTCAGCGGTCTGTTTGGAGGCACTACCCTTATGTTTGACAAAAAGTTCAGCCTATTGAGGGAAACTCTCGCAAGTCCGGTTCCCAGATTTCATATCATTCTCGGGATTGGACTTTCAGCTGTGACCAAGGCTTTTATTCAAACTTTCATAATAATAGGAGTTGGAAGATATCTAGGAATGGACTTCTTCAAGGGATATACTCTTGCTGAAACCTTTACAGCAGTCGTGGGCATTATGCTACTGGTGGCAGCCTTTACTCTGGGTTTCCTTTTCCTATCAGGTTCTATTGCAATTACAATTGAAAATCCGGAAGGAATGCAGTCAATTCTTACCCTGCTTAGCATGCCCCTTTTCTTTGTAAGTAACGCCCTCTATCCTATCGATTCCTTTCCTCCTGTCCTTAAATTTCTCTCTATGTTTAACCCGCTGACCCTGCTGGCAGATGGGATTCGTTATTTTGCTTTAGGTACTAATTTCTCTGTAATGGGGAATCACTACATTTATACTACAGCCGATATAGCTGTATCATTCCTGGGTCTCATTTCATTCGCCCTTGTAATGCTATCTGTTGCTATGTGGAGGTTTAATAAGGTAGATATATAACATTCAATTTACTTCTTTCATTTTATTTTTTGTTCTGGAGATTCTGAAAATTGCCTGTCTAACAGGCATTTTATTAAATCCCTTAAGTGTAAATTCATAATCCTTATCTTCCACTTCAGGGAAAATTTAAAACATATCTAATTAGCTTTTTCTTTTTTGAACATTCCAGGCTTCTTAATCATACTTGTTTTTAGTTAATATTCAATTGAAACTATAGTAAAATAGTTACGAGTAGTAACTATAGTAATAATGATTATGATTGTGTGAATAATGATTTCTATGAGGGCTTTGAGCCGTATCTTTTTCGAACCAAGACACTGGAAGAGCCATGTTGTAGCACTGGCCACTCTTCCCAGGGAGAAAGGATTTCAAGCTTCCTGCTTTGTTCCTATAGAGTCGGAGAGTTCTTTTGTAAAAGGTTGTATCCTGAAGACACTGCTGCCTATTGTAGCTCTAAGCCAGGAGGGGTTCATATACCTAACTTCTATTTTTTAGGAACTGGTTCGTATCAGAAATTTTCAGTGAAGTTTTAAAAAGGACTACAACCTAAAGAAAGCAGGCCTTTTTACTGCATATTATACTAAAAATACTCCTGCCAAAGTGGAAACTTTATGACGTTTACAAGGAAAAAGAAGTAAATTAAGCGTTTTTATAAATTTATAGGATCATAGCTATTATATTGTTCATGAGGACAAAATTTACTGGCTTTATAGAAACTCTAAGCTTCAATTATCAGGTTAGATTTTAACTCTGAAATTTAAAGCTATAATTTAGTGAAAAATCAGAAATCCTTTCATTCTCAAGCTGCAAATAAACAACTGAAAGCATCTATAACGTAGAAGAAAGGAATATAGACACACAGACTTTCGGGCTCAGGCGATTATCGTAGTCATAGCGTTTAGATTGGGTTCTTCCGTGCCTTTCTTAAAGATGAAGCGGTTTGGGACCATTTACAACGCTTAAAATACTAAAAAAGGAACGGCACATAGTTCCCGTACTTTCCGTATTTACATGTTTTCCGTGGTCAGATAGGTTCGAATTAGTTCTTCCAGCCTGTCGATTTCCTACAGCTGGAGATGGTGATCAAATTAAACTAAGCATTAAACTCTCTTTTCACTTAAAGCTTAAACCTTTTCATCTCAAAAATTTAAACATTTTTCATTTCAAAAGTTTGAACCTCTTTCTCCTTAAAGTTTTAAGTTTTCCCTTATTCTTTATAACTCCTTGACTAATCTTTCAAGAGCTACTTAAATTTCAGCTCTTCCTTCGAAATTATCCCTTTCTTAGATTATCAAGTGCAGAAGGATAACTGATATATAAAATATATTCGGCTAAGCTTTTATGCTTGTCCGATTAATTCTGTAGTAGCTTCTCTAGAAAGGACTCTAACTCAGCCATTTTTGCTAAGAAAACACTTCTGCTTAAGAAAACAGGATACAGGCTACACTGCTGCCTCAGCACGCAGTTTGAGCCTGTACTGGTATTTACTCAAAATGATAGCTGACTAGTAAACATCTGACATCTAATTTACCTGAAGAATCTTCCAAAACCGCTAAAACCCTGGCCGCCGATCTGGATCATCTTAAACCTTATTATCTGAATAAATATAGTGATTTTTGTATAGCTTATATAGTAAAACATTGTAAGTCCCTCCGCTCTTGAAATTTTGTGTCCTCTCAATCAAATTGATGATTTTCTGCCAACTAAATTCAGTTTTCGGATTCCTTCGGATAGAATTTGCTTTCGCCAAACCCCCTTCGATATACATTTTATATTATACTCCCAGGTCACACTCTCAGAGACTTATTTTTTGGATTGAGGTAAATATAAACAATCTTAGATATTTCCAGCTAAAAGACTTAAGGGATTTGAAGAGCCTTAAATCAGGTGTTTGGATAATCTGTATTTATATTTATGTATTATTGTGGGAAATTTTGTCTATTTAAAAACAAAATCTCCAAATTTAATTTACCCAGGAGCATCAATATTAAGGTATATTATGAATTTACATATAATGTAAAGAATGACAACTTCTTACAAATAATAGTCTTTTACTATTTAGAGACAGAATCTTTCACTGCAATTGTTATATGGGATGTTCAAGCATCTCGTTTCTCTAAGTTGTATTTTAATTTTCTGACGTGAACGCCCTTTCAGGAAAGACATAATGTTTAAAAAATATTCTACTATTCCTATTTTGGAGCTGCTTAAAACTAATCTTAAATTTTATGCCGTTTCCTCTCTCATATTTCAAAAAGTATACTCGAAATTGTAGAAATCTTCAAAAGCACAAATATCAAGAAAATAAAAAGGAAGTAAAAAAGTGGCAGTATTATACTTCTTTTGTAAAGATGAAGTTGCCGTTTTTCAGGCAACTTCATATGTTATTGTTATCTTTTCATCCGCGTTACTGCTTAATTACCAGCAGTAGAAGAATTTGAAGCATTCGGCCTGGAAGACCTTTACAATCTTTGAATACTCAAGACAGAAGATCATTTTAATCCCTCACTCTTTTCCTGATTGTTCATCCCCCTATACCAAGCCTTCTGCAACCGAAATTACAACAATATTGTTCATACCGGTGCAGATGCCTTTTTCTTTACATTTGATTAGCATTTGTAAAAGAACTTGAAGCATTCAGCCTGGTAGAAGCTGTAAACTTTTGAGTAGAAAATTTTGTAGATCATTTTGTTCCCTCACTCTTTTCCTGCATTTGTTCATTCCCCGTTATACCCCGGCCCTCTGCAGAGACTATAGGATATTGTTAATTCAAATGCCCTGCAGAAGCCTTCTTCTTTACAGCTTGTTTAGAAGCAGTAGAAGAATTTGAAGCATTCGGACTGGAAGATCTTTGTAATCTTTGAATACTGAAGACTGAAGATCATTTTACTCCCTCACTCTTTTCCTGATTGTTCGTCCCCGTTATACCCCGGCCTTCTGCAACCGAGATTACAACAATACTGTTCATATCGGTGCAGAGACCTTTTTCTTTACAGCTTGCTTAGAAGCAGTAGAAGAATTTGAAGCATTCTTGCTGGAAGTAAGTGTAAATCTTTGAATACTCAAAACTGAGAATCATTTTAAATCCCTCACTTTTTCCTTGTTTTGTTTATCCCCCGTTATACCCCGGTCTTCTGCATTCTGGATAAGACCTTATGGTTCTCCCTGCAGAAACACCTCTTGCACTTCCGCTTAGAAAAAGCAGAAATTGCCTAAATCGAATACGAAGTTGAAGTTAGTCATGAATGCGAACATCTGACTAAAGTTAAATGCAAAGATCATTTTGTTCCCTCCATATTTTATTAGTTTTTAATATCGATGCTTGCGTACCATTAGATGGTACATTTTTCACGGTCCCTGTCAGCCACTTACTGAGATTAATATGGTACGTTTTTCTTATTTCGAGATCTACCGTTTGAAATTTTAACCAACAGTGACTGTATATAGCTATATATAGCAAATTATATAAGCTCAATAGAATTTCATCTCCTTATGAATAATAGTTCCTAAATATTTAGAGTAAGGTTTCTGTAAACAGATATATATTTTTTTTACTCTTATTATGTTTAAAAGTTCAAAATTTATTCCAACTTTGATTCAAATATTAAATTGTTTTCCCAGGTTTAAATAAAAATTTTTTCAAGCTGATTGTTACAGTTATTTCACGTCTGCCATTAGCTTTCTAGAAAATATGTATATAGAAAACAGTATAAGTTTATGAAGATAAATTCCGGGGCGAGATTGTAAATTTTCTGAAAAAAGGCCATTCTCTCATGAAATAATTACAGCTATCTGTTCTCACTGCCTATGTTTTATCAGGCTTCATTTGTAACAATTTTTCGTAAAGAACTGCGTTTTATATCTATAAAGTCTATAAAAAAGTCCAAGGTAGTGTATGTAATGTCAATTTTGAGAACTGAATTTTAAATGCTTGCTTTCAAAGATGAGAATCGCTAACTATGTGCCTTCAAATCGGATCTTTAGGCGAAAATTGATAAAGCATAAGTTAAAATGGACTGTCTTACATAAGTAGTAAAAACATTGAGATTATTCAATGTAATTCTTCTATCACATTTCAGTAACTTTGGGAAAGGGGGATGTAAATATTAATAAAAATAGTTTACCTGAGGATGGACTCCCTATTGTCGAAGTTTCCAATGTCAGGAAAAGCTATGTACTTGGAAGTCTGGAAGTTCCCGTTCTCTCAGATATAAATCTTAAAATTGAAAGAGGGGAGTTTCTGGCAGTTATGGGCCCATCAGGCTCCGGAAAAAGTACTCTTATGAACCTTATAGGCTGCCTTGACAGGCCTACTGAAGGGCAGGTTCTTGTAAGGGGGAGGGATCTCAATAGAATGTCAGATCAAGAGCTTGCCCGTCTTCGGGGGCTTGAAATAGGTTTCGTTTTTCAGACTTTTAATCTTGTTCCTCGCCTGACCGCTCTTGAGAACGTTTTGCTCCCTACCTTTGCTAATTCGAGAACCAGTATGGATCCAAAGAGGCGTGCAAGGGAACTCCTTGAAATTATGGGACTGCATGACCGCATGCATCACAGACCTGGAGAACTTTCAGGAGGCCAGTCCCAGAGGGTCTCAATCGCACGTGCACTTATTAATGACCCTGCGATTCTTCTTGCGGATGAGCCGACCGGAAACCTTGACTCCAGAACAGGAGCCGAAATCCTTCGAATATTTACGGATTTGAACATGGAAGGGAGAACAGTAGTAATCGTTACACACGACCCTGAAATTGCGAAATATGCTGATAGAGTTATCCTGGTAAAGGATGGAATAATTCAATACAATTGAAGGTGGAAGTATATGAAAATAATTAGGAAGAATACTGCCGCAATTCTTTTCTCCTTGCTTTTGATTTCCTCACTTTTTGTAACTCCTGCCTCTGCAGCTGTTGGGGGGGCCAACCTGAAAGTTACAATAGTCGAAACAAATCCCTATCCTGCAAAAATAGGAGAATACCTGACTCTGACCGTTCAGGTAGAAAACGTCGGGGGGGATAAAGCTGACAACGTTGACATCGAAATTGTACCTCAATATCCCTTCTCTCTTGATTCCGAGGCAAATGCTCTGAAAAATGTCGGGGTCCTAAATCCTGGCAGAACGGCTACAAAAGAGTTTCATCTCTTCGTAGACAAAAATGCGCAGAAAGGGATACGTTCTATTGATATTCGGACAAAAACAGGTAAAGACGGCCCCTGGAGTGAAAAAAGCTTTGACATACGAATAGGCACTGAAACATTTAACAGCAAAGGTACAGTTGAGCTTAAGGAAGTTGCTTGGGATCCCAAGGTTTTCATGCCTGGGGACAGGGGTACCATTACTGTAATTCTTACGAACACCGCATCTACTCCGACTGTCACTATTGGGGGGAGTGATTTCGATACCAATGCCCGAATCCAGGCTGCAGTTTTGAGACCTTTATCTGACGGGATAGTTGTGCTTGACGCTCCTTACGAAGATATGGGCCTTCTGGGACCCCAAGATAGTATCAAACTAACTTTCAATGTTAAGGTTGCAGAGGATGCTACAGAAGGAACTCATAACCTTGAGCTTGCAATAGAGGGGAACTCTTTCGATTACAACAGCAGAAAGAACATTCCTATCAAAGTCGATTCTTCGAACATAAGAGTGATTCCTTCAAAAGAACTTACAATGACCGATGGAAAAGCTACAGTTGAATTTGATGTGGCAAACACCCACCCTAACGAGTTTAATTCGGTTAGCATAAAACCTGAAGCTGAAGGTGTGAGATTTTACCCTGAGGAATATTTCATAGGGCCAATGAATCCGGATGAGCTTTTTACTATCGAATTTAATGCAGTAGCAAACAATTCATGGAGTGCCAGCAGGGAAAAAGGGACAAACATGAGCCTCACTGCAAATTACAACAACGGAATCAACAGACACGCAAATACTGTAGGGAACCTGGACTTTACAATTGCTTCGGAATCAACTAAATCCAGTTCAACAGCCGTACTGGCAGGCGGACTTATTATAATTTCAGTTCCCGCAGTTTTCTTGTTCTACAAAAAAAGAAAACAATAGTCGGAGAAGAGTCAACTGACATCATATTTGTGGGGTAAAATATGATAAAATTTGCACAGGCGGCCCGTATAGCATCTGGCAGTATAGGAAGCGCTAAATTAAGGTCTGCACTCACCACACTGGGAATAGTAATTGGTATAGCTGCAGTAGTTGTTAATGCATCCCTTGGTGCCAGCTTTAATCAATTTTTTACTGATGAGATTTCTTCTGTAGGCTCTAATTTTATTATTGCAGTCAGCGAGCAGCCAAATCTCTTCTTTGATAACGAGTACAATCTTATAAAGAACACACCGGGGATTACCGGCGTGTCTCCCAGAAAATCAATGAGTGGAGATCTAACGTATCTTTCAGAAACTAGAAATGTGAATGTTGCAGGGGTCAACAAAGATTTTCAGGAGATTCAGGGCTTACAGATGGAAGGGGGGACTTTCCTGACGGATAAAGATAGCTCCGCTGCTGTTCTTGGATATGATATTGCAAACGATGAGTTCAGTAAGAATATTTCTCATAGGAGCACTGTGGAAATTGCTTTTCGGCAGGAAAATGGCACTCTTGTGACGAAATCTTTTAAAGTAAAAGGGATATTGAAAAATTCCGAGCCCACGGTTGTTAGTGAAGACAGCGACTATGATTTGACAGTTTTCATTCCAATTTCTACTATGAATGAAATGACCGGGGAAAAAGACTATGGGGCTTTCCTTGCAATGGCTGATAGTCCTGAAAAAGTCCGGGATATTGCAGATGAAGTGGATAAAAGGTTAGCCCGGAATTTCGGAGTCCCGGAAAGGGAAATTGAGAATGAGGATTCAAAACCCTATTATGTCTTCAATCAGGCAGATATTCTTGAGCAAACCGGAAAAATAGGAGACGCTTTAAATTCTTTCCTGCTCGCTCTTGCCCTGATATCTCTCTTTGTGGGCTCGATAGGAATTATGAATATTATGCTTGTGACCGTAACTGAAAGAACCAGAGAAATCGGGATCATGAAATCCGTAGGCTATAGCAATTCCAATATTCTATCCCTTTTTTTGCTGGAGTCTATAATGGTAAGTTTCTTTGGGGGGATTGTAGGGACTGCAATCGGTGGTCTGGGGGCTTACGCTCTTGAAAGTGCTCTTAAGCTTCCCCCGGTTTTTCCCTTAACCTTGATCGAAATCGGGATTGCGATTTCTGTCCTTGTGGGGATAACTGCTGGCTTATATCCCGCAAGAAAGGCTGCACGCATGAATCCTGTGGATGCTTTGAGATATGAATAAAGATCGGTCTGTCCATTGAGTAGGGTTATTCTCCAGGCAGAATAGCTCACTTCTCTTTAAATTGTTTCTTCTTGATCAACCTGATTGGGTACTGGTTGGTTGAAGACAATCTATAAGTAATTTCTTAACGGTTAATTTGTGAATTCCTTAAAGAATATAATTCTTTAATGAATCTATGTGAATGCTTAAGGACAAATTGACAGGATACTATTATATCTGTCAGTGCGCTGACAGGTATCTATAAGATAAACCAGTCAAATGCAAGGATTACCCAATTTTTGCCTGACAACAGGAAGTTATCCTTATACAGCTTTTGGAAGACTACCTGTTACCTGGCATTCATTCCAATCCTCTTGAGGGTCCGAACTTATCACGGTATAAAAGATATACTGAGCCTGAACGGAGGAAAAAGAAAGTATGTGCAGCATGGGAAAAGTGATATTTCCCATTTCGAGAAACAACAGTTATCTCTCTTCGGTTCTTAGCGTATTGAAAAAACCGTTTTGCTGCTATACTTAAAGCATAAAAACCAGAATAGGCTATATTGTATGGATAACTAAGATACGTATAAATTGATCCGAGCATTTGAAAAACAGAGGAGTAGGCATGGAAACGAAGATATCCATTGAAGACGTTTCTGCTCCCGGAGATTCGATATTGGGGACAGGAACTGAAAATCCCAGACCTGAGGAAGAATTGCCTTTGGGAGAAGACCGCGCTACTTTAAGTGAAGAGCCGTTTAAGTGCGATCTGCGCCGTTCGAGATCTTTGCAGAATGACGAAATACATGGGGCAGCAGCTCCCGTTATTGAAGTTATTGATGTTAAAAAGAGTTATATTCTTGGAAACATGGAGGTTCCGATCCTTCACGATATTAATCTGAAAGTCCGGGAAGGAGAATTTCTTGCCATCATGGGGCCTTCTGGTTCGGGGAAGAGCACACTTATGAATCTTATAGGTTTTCTTGATAGGCCTACGGAAGGAATAATCATAATTAAAGGTCTTGATATCAATAAACTATCGGACAAGGAAGTTGCCAGGCTCAGAGGGTTAGAAATCGGTTTTATTTTTCAGACATTCAACCTGATTCCAAGGCTCACAGCTCTTGAAAATGTCGAGCTCCCCACATATGCTAACTCCAGGAGCGGGGTCGACACTCATGAAAGAGCAAAGGAGTTACTTAAACTTGTGGGGCTGGAGGATCGAATGCACCACAAGCCGGGTGAGCTTTCAGGCGGGCAATCGCAGAGAGTTGCTATCGCCAGAGCTCTGATCAATGACCCTGCAATCCTTCTTGCAGATGAGCCCACTGGAAATCTGGACTCAAAGACAGGCTGTGAAATTCTAAATATGTTTAGAAGACTCAACGAAGCTGGCAGAACCATTGTAATGATTACCCACGATCCGGAAATTGCAGGATATGCAGACAGGATAGTGCTCGTAAAGGATGGGATAGTTCAGAATAATACAGAATAATCCCTGGTGTTTAGATTTCGAAACTCAAGCTAATCGGGGTGAAATTAGAATGACAAAAATAAAAAATTCACTTGTCCCTCTTGTATTATCTTTTCTTTTGGTTTCCTCTCTTTTTGCAGCTCCTGCCTCTGCAGCTGTTGGGGGGGCTAATCTGAAGGTTACAATAGTCGAAACAAATCCCTATCCTGCAAAAATAGGAGAATACCTGAATCTGACCGTTCAGGTAGAAAATGTCGGAGGGGATAAAGCTGATAATGTTGACATCGAAATTGTACCTCAATATCCCTTTTCTCTTGATTCCGAGGCAAATGCTCTGAAAAATGTCGGGGTCCTAAATCCTGACAGCACTGCTACAAAGGAGTTTTACCTTTTCGTAGACAAAAATGCGCAGAAAGGGATACGTTCTATTGATATTCGGACGAAAACAGATAAAGACAGCCCCTGGAGCGAGAAAAGCTTTGACATACGAATAGGCACTGAAACATTTGACAGTAAAGGTACAGTTGAGCTTAAGGAAGTCGTTTCGGATCCCAAGGCCTTCATGCCTGGGGATAGGGGTACTATTACCGTAATTCTTACGAACACTGCATCTACTCCGACTGTCACTATTGATGGGAGTGACTTTGATACCAATGCCCGAATCCAGGCTGCAGTTTTGAGGCCTTTATCTGACGGGATAGTTGTGCTTGACGCCCCCTACGAAGATATGGGCCTTCTGGGGCCTGGAAACAGCATAACTTTGACTTTCAACGTTAAGGTTGCAGAGGATGCTACAGAAGGAACTCATAACCTTGAGCTTGCAATAGAGGGTAACTCTTTCGATTACAATAGCAGAAAGAATATTCCTATCAAAGTCGATTCTTCAAATGTCAAGGTAATTCCTTCAAAAGAGCTCCAGATAGTAAATGGTGAGTCTACCCTTGAGTTCGATGTGGCAAACACCCACCCTAACGAGTTTAATTCGGTAAGCATAAAACCTGAAGCCGAAGGTGTGAGATTTTACCCTGAGGAATATTTCATAGGGCCAATGAATCCGGACGAGCTTTTTACTATCGAATTTAATGCAGTAACAGATAACTTATCAGATTCCAGAAGGGAGACTTTCGAGCCTATAAACCTGACACTTTCAGCAAGTTACGGCAATGGAATAAATAAGCATGAAAACATAGTAAGCAACCTGTATATCCACTCCATTGAGGATACTCAGGGAGGCAGTTCAAACCTGGTTCTCCCAGGCTTACTACTCACCGTCATTGCCGTTGCAGGTATGCTAATTTACAGAAAAAAGAAACAGAACAGAAAATGAATGTTTTGGGGACAAAAGCTCCTGAAAAACGGATTTTCAGAAAATTTGAAGGCCGCGCAGCCCGGACAGGTCTCTTGAAAGCATAGGGACAGTCTCAGACTGCGCTACCTTTACGATCATATCCGGATAGGATGTAGGATGTGCAAAGCGGTCACCAATTTTAGTTTTAGCCAATCTCCTTTCAGATTATCTCTTTCTAATCCATCGGAAGAGTAAAAATAAATGTGCTGCCTTTTTCGACCTCGGACTCTACCCAGATCCTTCCTGCGTGAAGATCTATGAAGTTTTTAGCAATATATAGTCCAAGTCCAGCTCCCCCGTATCCCCTGGCTG
Organism: Methanosarcina sp.; assembly: GCF_049706645.1. Lineage (GTDB taxonomy): Archaea > Halobacteriota > Methanosarcinia > Methanosarcinales > Methanosarcinaceae > Methanosarcina. The sequence goes on from NZ_JBNAKP010000008.1 coordinate 23,187, forward strand.
TGGAAGAATCGGCCTGAATAAAAGGCATAAATATTCTTTCGTGATCCTCTTTTGACAATCCTATTCCGCTATCTGAAACCTTAACTTCGAGCATTCCTTCCTTTTTGCGGGCGCTTACAGTAACCCTTCCCTTTTCAGGAGTAAATTTTATAGCGTTATTCATTAGATTGTACAGGATCTGTCTCAGTTTTGTCCTGTCAGCCCGAACATTCTCAAGGGAGGCATCAACCTTTACTTCTACACTGATTTTTTTATTTGAAGCAAGTGAGAGAAGACTCATTCTTACCTCTCCTAAAAGGCTGGCAATATCTACATCTTCATAGTTAAGCCTCCTTTCACCGGCTTCAAGCCTTGAGATGTCAAGCAGGTTATTGATAATTTCCAGAAGATTCTTCCCGCTTATGAGAATATTACTCACATACTTTGATTGCCTCGTGTTCAAGGATCCGAAAGCCCCTTCCAGCAGCAAATCGGAGAAACCTATAACTGAGTTAAGGGGAGTCCGAAGTTCATGGCTCATATTCATTATTAACCCGTTCTTGGTGCTGTTTGCGGCTTCTATATCCTTTTCCGCTTTGAGAAAAATATTTTCCAGCTCAATTTTCCCTTCCAGATTTCTCAAATGCTTCCATTTTCCCTTCCTTTTGGCAAAAACATCGTTTTCCTCCATCAGTTCAAGCAGTACTCTACCTGAAAGTTCTTCAAGAGGGAGGGTACAGAGAAATGTAAGGCTTTTGTTATTTTCGAAAACCACCGTTTCAACGGCCTTTCCGCATGTCTCAAGACAGGGCTTAAGCGAATCTCCAGCGTTTTTAAGATCAAAGTTTGTTCTGAACCCTGAAAATCCTCCAGAAAGGGCTTTTTTATATCCATTTTCTGCGAGTTCTTTTACTGCTAACGCAACAAAGGTAAGATTTTCCGGGAATGGATCAGCCTGCAGAATTTCCAATTGAGAAGAAGCGAGAGAGCGTTCGACATCCACTCCTGCTTTCTTAAGTTCACTTTTTGCCCCATCAACGGCCAGTTTATCCGGGGAAATCCATAAGCAATATTCTCCCCCTTCAATTCCTTCCTTAAAATAGGTAACAAGTAGTTCTGTCAATTCTTCGGCATCCTCATATACAGCAGAGATTTGGGGACTCTGCGGAGCGTTTGAAAAAAGTCCGGGGTCTTTAACAATATTTTTTCTCAAAATCTTTCCCCCCTCCATATTCTAAATTCGTTCAATATTATGCAACAGGGCTTGAATGGGGTATGAGACAGAATTTAAATAGGTATAAACTTTAACGTTCAGCAATTCAGGCGAATTAAGTATTTTAAATCGTTTAAAGAATTCAGGATAATATAATTCTCTTTCTCAACTTATAACACTTTATACATATGCTTCATTTTTCTTATGTATATTACTAGCATATATAAGAAATATCCTGGTTTATGCTGTTTTTTTAAAGGTAACTTATTATATATTTGGTCATTAATATTTATTGGGGTTTTCTTGGGAAAAGTGCAAAAAAAGCTCAGTTCCACATTATCAGCAAACTTAGTTCGTACTGTACTCTCGTATCCGTAAACTAAAGCTCTGCTTGTATGAAGTCTCAAACAGAGTTACGGTGTTAGGGGTGGAGACTGGAGGATTTTATGCTAAATATAAGACAAGCCGTCAAAATCTCTCTTGGGAGTATAGGAACGCAAAGCTCCGCTCGGCCCTGACAACGCTTGGGATTATCATAGGAATTGCTGCGGTGGTTGCAAATGTCTCTCTGGGGGAAAGCTTTAAAGTTCTTTTTGAAGAGGAAATCAATGCTCAGGGCTCTAATTTTATCATTATATACAGCCAGGAGCCTAATATTTTTTACACTAGCGAGCTGGAAATAATAAAACAAACCGCCGGAATTAGTGGAATTTCTCCTGTAAAACAACAGTCGGGTGAAGTAACTTATTTCTCGGAAACTAAAAATATTGAAATCGCAGGGGTGACTGCAGATTACCAGGATACTGCCAATATCATCATGGAAGAAGGCAGTTTCATAAGCGATCAGGACACCTTCTCTGCGGCAATAGGGTCTAAAGTAGCTGACGAAAAATTCGGCAGGAATATTTCAACCCGCAGCACTGTTAATATAACTTTTCGCCTTGATGGGGACAGGTCAGTAACTAGGAGCTTCAAGGTAAAAGGCATTATTAAAAGCCCTGATGTCGCAGTTGTCGGAGGCGGGAGTATTGATCGAGACGTATCAATTTTCATTCCGGTTTCCACAATTAACCAGTTACTCGAACAGGATGATTACGAGTATTTTTTCGCCATGTCTGGCAGCCCTGATAGCGTGGAACAGGTCTCGGATGAGGTGGATAAGCGGCTTGCCCGGAATTTCGGGGTTTCCTCAAGAAACCTTGATGACGAGGATGCAAAACCATACCGGATTCTTAACCAGGCGGATATCCTTGAGCAGACAAACCGGCTAGCTGATACATTGAGGAATTTCCTTGTTGCTGTTGCCCTGATCTCTCTGCTAGTTGGCTCAATAGGGATAATGAATATTATGCTTGTTACGGTTACGGAACGCACACGGGAAATCGGGATCATGAGGGCGCTTGGCTTTTCAAGCAGTGATATCCTCATGCTTTTTATTATCGAGTCTATTATTATCAGTCTTTTTGGAGGGATTCTGGGACTAGGGGTTGGAATCGGAGGGACTTATATCGTTACAATGGCCCTGGAGCTTCCCTTCCTGTATCCTTATTATATCTTTGAAATAGGAGTCCTCGTTGCAGTCACTGTGGGAGTTGCTGCAGGGGCTTATCCCGCAAGCAAAGCGGCAAAACTGGTTCCTGTGGACGCCTTAAGGTACGAATAAAGGAAATCTCTTCTTTCAGACTTATTTTTCCCTTTTTTAAATTTTCGAGCGATTTCCAATCTGATTAGATGTTCTCCTATCTGGCTGCGTCACTTTCTGATCTTCGGATTTATGCAGAGCATTTATCCCCCGAATATTATATCCTAATTTATATATTGATAAAAACCGGAATACTAATTACGTATCTGGAAAATTACTCTGAAGATACACTTTTCGGTGTAGTTTTTTCTGGCAGCCTTCGATATATAACTTAAGCTTAAATCAAAATGACCTGCGCAGTTTTGAGGAGGACTAAAATATGGAGATTGGAGAGAAAAAGGCCATTGGAGCCAGAAATTTTCTTTATCCCATGCCTACTACCCTTGTAGGGGCTGATGTAAGCGGAAAGCCAAATTATCTGACAGTCGCTTTTTGCGGAATCGTGCAGGCGAGCCCTCCAATGATCGCGGTGACCTTGGGGAAAACGCACTATACAAACGAAGGAATAAGGGAAAACCAGTGTTTCAGTGTAAATATTCCCTCCCGGCATATGGTGGAAGTTACGGACTACTGCGGTATAGTCTCAGGAAAAAGAACTGATAAATCGGAAGTTTTCGAAACTTTCTACGGAAAACTTGAAAAAGCCCCAATGATCCGGGAATGCCCGGTGAATCTTGAGTGCAGGCTTGTAAATGCCCTGGATCTCGGAGGTGCGAGCGAGGTTTTCATAGGAGAGATTATTGAGAGTTATGCAGAGGAACGGTATCTCTGCAATGAGATTCCTGATATTGAAAAGATTGAACCTATAGTTTTTTCAATGTATGATAACAATTACTGGGGAATAGGAGAGCATCTGGGCAAAGCCTGGTCTGCAGGGAAAAATTTTGGTGAGGGCAGTAACGAAGGAAAAGCTGAAAACAATGAGAGGAAGGGAAATAAATTTCATTGCAGGTGTGATTTGAAGGAAACAAGCAAAAACAAATAACTGTAAAATCGGCCTTTTACCTGAAAGGCTTTTCTGAGCATTTTTTTCAGCTCACAGGTTCTTTATTTGATGGGGGGATTACTACGTGAAAATAACAGTATTCAGCGGGAGCCATAAGGGCAGAGAAGGAAACACTCTAATTATGGTTGAGGAATTCCTGAAAGGAGCGGAAGAAGCCGGAGCAGAAACCGAAAATATTTTCCTGATCGAAAAAAACATTGGGTATTGCAGGGGAAAATTTGAATGCTGGCTCAGAACCCCTGGAAGGTGCACAATCCGGGATGACATGGATGACCTGCTCCCCAGATTTATGGCCTCGGATATTGCAGTATTTGCATGTCCCGTTTATTTCGATAATGTGCCGGCTATTATGAAAAATTTCATAGATAGGCTTGCTCCTGTACTTTTGCCTCATTTTGAAGAGGATGAAAAGGGTGAGTACAGGCATGCAAAACGCTATGAAAAGTTTCCGAAAATTGCTGTGATCTCAAACGCCGGACTGCCGGGCCAGACAAATTTTGAGGTTGAAAGCCTTTTCTTCAGGAGGCTTGCAAGAACTTTTCACACCGAACTCGTTACCGAGATTTACAGAGGAGAAGGGGAAATTTTCAGGGGCAAAAGCAATATCATGCTAAAACCTCTTCTGGGAAAGTACAAGAAAATGCTCAGATACGCAGGAAAAGAGCTTGTCGAAAACCAGCAACTCTCGGAAAAAACAACCCGGGAACTCGAAAAACCGATTGTGCCTGCAAGCCTGTACATAAAATTCGGGAATGAAGAATGGGATAGGTTATGCGAGGAAAATAAAGTTGACTGAAAAGGCTGCAAAAGAGCATAAGTAAGTTTCAAAACATGAGGCAATATTAACCCTCAATGTAATTTTAAAAGAACGTTGCGGGTCTGGTAAACCTGACCTTTCCTTTACTGGTTCAGGAGGAGAAAGAAGCTTTTTCCTCCTGAACCATTTAGTTGTCTTTTTATTAACTTCCAAACTGCCTTCAACAAACAATCTGGCTATTCTTAATTACCCTCTGAATTAAGGAGAACTTTCAGAAATCAGCTGGGTGTGCTTTAATCAGCCTCTGAACTGCCTTCCACAAGGTCTTGCAGGTTGTGTTCCATGTAGGGGGCATTGCTCCTGTTGATCAGTTCCTGGCAGATCTCGGCCGGCTTCCCGTCCATTGCAAGGGCTCCGTTTTCAATCAATATGGCTCTGTGAGCAACTTCTCGGACGAAATCCATGTGGTGGCTCACAAGCACAATGGTCGTGCCAAAGCGTTCATTGATTCTTTTTAATGAGTTTGTGACATCCCTGAGGGTTACAGGGTCAAGGTCTCCGAAGGGCTCGTCAAGCATGAGGTACTCGGGAGATGTTGCAAGGCTTAAGGCAATGAAAGCCCGGACATGCTCTCCTCCGCTGATCTGGTAAGGCGTTTTTTCAAGCACTTCCATTGGAAGGTCAAGGGCTTCAAAGACTGGATTTGCATAGGTATCTACATCAGTTATCGGGATTGTAGGAAAAAGATCGGAATAGATAGTATCACTGAGGTTGAGCTCCCGCAGCGCAGTTGTTTTCTCCTCTTCTGGCATGTCAGGCAGGCGATATATCGTATCAAGGGTCTCATCCGAAAGTCCCATTTCCCTGGCTTTATTCCTTGCGTATTCGATTGCACCTAGCTTTTTCATACTTAGCCTGAATCGAATCTGGTCCCTGACCGTGGAGTTAACGGACATCGAGAACTCCTGGTTCATGATACTCATAATCCGTCGGAGCTCCATACGCTTTTCGCTATACTCTGTGACATCTACCCAGTCCCTGTTGCAGAGATATTCCACAGTCCCGCTCTTCGGCCTTACAAGCCCTTCCATAAGCTTCATAAGGGTTGTTTTTCCAGCTCCCGATGAGCCGATAAGAGCAAGAATTTCTCCCCTGTAAACATCGAGAGAAAAGTCTTTTATATTAAGGACTTCCCCCATCCGGATAATGGAATAGCGTTTTGAGATCTCCTTAACTTTGATGCAAACCTCTTTACTCTCAGACTCTGCAAGCTCTTTCCTTGGCTTCATGTCTCTAAGGAAATTTTTAAGCACCCAAGAAGGCTCTCCATCGGCTGCAATTTTTCCATTCTCAAGGAAGATCAGCCTGTCGGCAAGATAGGCATGAATTTCCGGAAGGTGAGAAACTACTATAATTGGAATATTCAATTTCTTTTTCAGACTCTTTATTACGTCAAGGACTTCCTGTTTTGTGTCCGGCCCGGTCATTGTAACGGGTTCGTCGAGGAGAAGGAGCTTTGGCTTTGCAGCAAGCTGCCTTGCCATTACAACTCTCTGCTTTTCTCCCCCGCTCAGAAGATTGGTGGAATGAAGAGCCTTATGTTCCAGTCCCACAAGTTTCAGATACTCCATTGCTTCTTCAAAGAGCTCGTCGTAATCATTAGTAACATCATGCGGAAGATGTTCATTCTGGGGGAGGGATTCATGTCCTACTCGAAGGTAATTTAGCTTTCTTATAATATTTTCAATTGCAGGCCCGTTCCAGAGCCCGAAGTTTCGCTGGAGGTGTATTGCGCTTACGCTTTTGAGAAATCTTTCCCCTTCAATCCCTGACTCAGGAGTTATAATCTCTCCATCTACTTCCACAGTTCCCTGCTGAAAGGGTTCTACTCCCCGGATGATGCGCAACAGTGTCGATTTACCGCTTCCGCTTCGACCTGTAATCCCGAGAATTTCTCCATCCTCCACCGTGAGGTCGATATGGTCCAGCACTCTTATCTTTTCGGAACGTACCTCATAATCTTTAACCAGGTTGGAAACTCTGAGCATAATCATACCTCTTAGTGTTGATCGCAAGTTAACGCCGGACCCGAACCCCTTTCTGCAATTTTACCAGTCCGGTGTGATAATCTATTCTCTTTTGCTGCATTTTTCGGATCCTTTTGCGCCAGTACAATTTATACTAAAATAGGAGTCAAATATTACCTTATAACTATTTATTACAATCGGCTACTGTGATTTAAACCTCAACAGTGTAAAAATGATCTTTAACATTCAAAATTTTCCGGGACATACCGTATATCAAATTTACAGCTGAAAAAGGGGCTTTTCCGGCCTGAAAACCTAACTCACTGCATGATCTCACCTGCTCTGGCCTTCACGAAATCTACTTAATCAAATAATCTAGACTTTTATTTCGATTTAGACGCTATAGAAAGGCTGAGCTCCGGAATAAGCATCCCGGAAAAATAAATATTTTAAAAGAAGAGTGGAATTAAATGAGTCTTTTCTTAAATGCAGGCAGCACATCCCGAATCTATCTTTTCAGGGTTCATCTCTTTATAGCTGATACAAGTTCAGCCACCTTTGCAGTAACATCCTTTACTTCTTCAACAACGGTGCCGGTAACTATCATATCTGCACCAGCAGAAGCACAGAGTTCTGCAGCTTTTGCGTCTCGGATCCCGCCGCCAACGATGAGTTTGTTTTCCCCGAGCACCTGCTTGACAGCCCCTATCATCTCAGGACTGACAGGCATGTCGGCTCCGGACCCGGCTTCAAGGTAGGTATAATGCATGCCAAGATATTTGCCTGCAAGGGCGTATACTGCGGCAATTTCAGGCTTTTTCCTGGGAATCAGTTTTGCGTCCCCTACCCAGCCAACAGTTCCTCCGGGTTCGACAATAATATATGCCATGGAAATAGGTTCGATCTGGCTTCTGTATACAAGCGGAGCTCCAAGCACCTGGTTTGTGATCACATACCCTATATCTCTTGAGTTCAGAAGACTCATGAAAAATACGGCATCTGCATAACTGCTGAGCCCGGCTGAACTTCCCGGGAAAAGAATGGTTGGGACATCTACCTTTTCTTTTATCTTTATAACGGTCTCATCAAGCAGGCTTCCCGACGCTCCGGTTGAGCCCCCTATAATGATGGCATCGGTGCCTCCCTTAACTGCTGCAAGGGCAATTTCAGCGGCTCGTTCAGGCGTCTGGGAAGCGGGATCGATAAGGGTAAGATGAACTTTTCCTTCCTGATCAATGATTTTCTGAAGGTGTGCTTCCACCTGCAAAAAAGATCATGCTCCCTTGGATTCCTTAGATTTCACCCGAAGAGCACTGTAACCGCATTTTCTGCAGCGGGTTGCTCTTATTGCATTCCTGGCATTGCATTTCATGCAAATTTTCTTATTTAATAATCTTTCTTCTGCTTCTGGAAAACGAGCCATTTTTTTGTCACCTGCTATTATTTTTCGATATTGATAAGGTATATAGCCCGCTTAATGGATGTTAAGGGATATAACGTTTTTCGTCAAAAAAGTCCGACTTTTATTGAGTTTGCAACCTTTTTTTCTTTCGCTTTTAGCATACTCGCTGTTTTCCCTGTCCTGCCGACTCAAAGTTTATTTATTGGTTAAGTTGTTTATTCCCTGCCCTATGTGCTTAAACCTGAATGGAGCTATAATTAAGTTGACGTTGGACTGTGACAAAGTTAACATTGAAATTGAATAACGCTAAGATCATTTAAAGCTAAAATGATTAACTTAAGCTAAGATCTTAGTTTAAGCTAGATCATTAGGGTAGAAATATGTTAGAAATATAATTCTACGATTAGTTTAATTTTTCAGGATTATTTTTATTCCTTATCTTATGAGTGGTGATTAATATGGCAATTCATCCTATAGACTACCGATATGGTACAGCAGAAATGAAACATGTGTGGAGCCAGGAAAACAGACTTGCCAAGATCCTGCAGACCGAAGCTGCCCTTGCCCTCGCCGAGGCGGATATGGGTCTGATTCCCGCAGACGCGGCTGAAATTATATCCCGGAGTATCTCTTCTGTAAAAGCCGAGAGAGTTGACGAAATTGAAGCCGAAATCCACCATGATATGATGGCTGTGGTCGTTGCGATTTCCGAGCAGTGCAGAGATGACGCCGGAAAGTGGGTGCATTTCGGAGCCACTTCAAACGACATCCTGGACACGGCAACGGCACTCCAGATTAAGGATGCGATCGATATTCTGGAAGATAAACTCAAAACTCTGCTCAGGGTTCTGGTTAACCAGGCCGAGGCCCACAAGCAGACAGTCTGCTGCGGAAGAACTCACGGACAGATCGGAGTTCCAACAACATACGGACTGCGTTTTGCCATATGGGCATCGGAAATTTCAAGGCATCTGGATCGTCTCAATCAACTCGCTCCGAGAGCGACTGTAGGCCAGATGACCGGGGCAGTCGGGACCCAGGCTGCTTTTGGAAAAGCCGGGATTCTTATCCAGAAACTTACCATGCAGCACCTTGGAATCGGGACTGTGGATGTTTCCAACCAGATCATTCAGCGGGACAGGCACGCCGAATTTGTAATGTGGATGGCAAACACAGTTACGACCCTGGATAAGATCGGCATAGAAATCAGGACTCTTCAGCGCAGTGAAATTGCCGAGATTGAAGAAAGTTTTGGGAAAAAACAGGTAGGCTCATCTACCATGCCTCATAAGCGCAATCCTATAAAGTCCGAGCAGATATGCGGGCTTGCAAGGATCGTAAGGGCTATGGTCGAGCCTGAACTCCTTAACAATACCCTGTGGGATGAAAGGGATCTGACCAACTCTTCCTCCGAGCGGATAGTTTTCCCTGAAGCCTGCGTGCTTACGGACCACATCCTTAAGCTCGGGATAAGCGTGATTGAAAACCTGAGGTTCTATCCTGAAAATATTCGGAGGAATCTGGAACTGCTCAGGGGTCTCAATATGGGCGAAGCTGTGATGATCGAGCTTGCAAAGAGAGGAGTAGGCAGGCAGGAAGCCCATGAGCTTGTGCGGACTGCAGCAATGAAAGCCCATGATACAGGACAGCATTTCAAAAACGTACTTCTGGAAACTCCTGATGTTGCAAGATATCTAACTGCTATGGATATCGAGAATCTTGTAAATCCCGACAAATATATAGGAACTGCAGTGGAACAGGTTGAAGTACTCGTTACAAAACTTCGTGAAGCTTATTCCCTCTAACCTTTTTATTCTCTTTACTCTTTTTATTCTCTTTACTCTTTTTATTCCCTCTAACTTTCTATTCCTTACACCTTCCTTTCTACCAGAGGGTTTCTTTTTTCATAACATATTATTTCTTAAAATTATGCTACTTTTTAAAATTCTATCGTTCCTATCTCTTTTCCAGGAGGTTACAGAAGGTTATTTTCTCTGGCCAGCAAAACCTTCCTCTGGATGCGTAGAAGCTGACCATTAACCTTTGTTCCGGGTATTTCAGAGCGGCTGGCCAGAGATTCCTGAGCGTATTTTTATTCCTGCAGCTGTTGTTCGAAAACCTCAAGATTTTCCCAGTTAAATTTTTCAGGAGGACAGGCTCGTATACATTTCTGACAATGGGCACCTTCACACAGGTCGGTGCTTATCATGACCCTATTTTCTTCGTCAATTGATATTGCACCAGTTGGGCATACTTTAATACATTTTCTGCATTCGGGACAATCAACAACCATAGTCATATAGGTCCCAACCCTTTCAAGTACATAAAGCCCTTCTTCTCCAAGAATCGGAATGTCTCTCTCCACACGTTTCTCGATAATGGGATTTTCGACAGGGTCTCCAAGTACTGGAAGCCCCTTCTTTTTGAGATATTTCTTAAACATCTTAAAGGGCATACCCTCTTCCCAGTATGCAAGTTCGAGAACATATGTATCCCGGAATTCCGGAGCAGTAGCAAACATTATGTGTGTGCCAACTATCTGACTTGCAATCTCCTGGAGCTCCCATAACCTCTTTTCCGAAAGCAGGATTTCGCGGGCTACTGCAAGTGAAGTGTTTCCAAGCTGGCAGATTTTTTCTGTCGAGTAAGGGATCAACCCTACCTTCTGCGCTTTTGCCGCATCCATGTAGGTGCCGGCAGCGCCTGCCATATAAGCCATGTCGATATCTGTTATTTCAATACCTGCAGTCGAACAGAGCGTAATATGCCCTGCACGAATGGCACCTATGGCTTTTCCGGCTTCTGCCAGGTCTTTTTCCGAGAAATCTATCCGGTTTTGCAGATGAATGAGCCTGTCAGGAGTCTTTATTTTGGGAAGCTCTATAAGGCCGCTTCCAATTCCTTTCTCGATCAGAGCTATAACCCCGGTACCTGTAATTCCTTCAGCTTTGATCTGGCCTTCATCGAGGATTTCTCCGGTTGCCGGATCTACGAGATCTCCCGGAACAGATCTCATTTCTTCGCTCAGGACATAATTCCTTAATGCCCCATTTTCGAATTCAATGTCTGATATGGAATACGGAGATGCAAGTTTTCCATGCTTTATCTGCTGCCCTTCAAGGGCCGGGCCGGCGGCTGCAGATCCAGTGTAAATGATATCTTTCACTTTGAGAGCCATTTCTGCATTTGTCCCGTAGTCCGTGGCAATTGAAATTTCGTCGCTATCAAGCATTCCGGATTTTACTATCAGGGCAAGGGCATCGGCCCCGACTTCGTGCTTTATTGCAGGAGGAACTACGACCTCACAGTCATATTCATCAAGCCCGGAAATTTCGCTGCTATGTATGATTCTCGCGCTCCTGTCCTGTTCCTGTATATTGTACTTCTTTTTCTTCCGCTCTCCTGCATAGGCTAGGTCTTCAATGCTTATCCCCTGAAAGATGGATAACTGGATTGGATTCCCGCAGATTGAAAGTCTTTCAAGCTCTTCGCTTTTCACATCAAGAGTCCGGAACAGATTCTTTACCGCATTTATGGAAAGTCCGTGTGCGAGCTCCTGCCCATAGTGAATTCCGAAGTCCATGTGATCCATCACGTTCGCTCCGGGAAGAGGGTTCCTCAAAGTTATCACTGTTCTTCGGATCTCTTCTGTGTCAAGATCGATTTTCTGAGCTCGATACCCACTTGTTCCAAGGTCAATTGCAACTCCATATCTCATAGAAACTCCCCTTATTCTCCCAATTTTGCCGGGTATTTTAATTTACTATATAGGCTGTTTGAGATTTATTTAAACATTATTTTGAAAAATAACGTATATATAAATAGAGTAATTTATTCCTTCCTGTATATTTTAAGATCTACTGAGTTTCATCTTATTACTTCTTCTCCATTTTTTGAAGAATTCCTCCCCTATCTTTGCTTTCTTTCTTTTGAAGGCAGATTGAACATTTTGATCGCATAATTAAAAAACAGATATCGGGAGGGATATGACTAGGATATCTTTATATATTAAAAGTGTCTTTGTATAGCTGATGAGCTAGTCCGGGTAGCCCGGCGTTACCTATAACCCGAAATCGCCGATATGCGGGGGACGAAGCTAAAGGAAGATGCGTCGAAGAGACTCCAGCCTGGAATCTCAACGGAGAAGCCCCGTCCTGCTGGGATGGTGCAGGTATGCGGGCTTGCTGGAGAGCAAGTTTTCATACCCTAACTGCGGAAACCGGTCGAGGCCCGGAAGGGAGCAGACTCACTGTGGGCAACCGTCGCTTGCGGGGCCGCGGGGTGGAGAAGAGGGTCCAGTCTCCTGGAATCTCCAAGATGCAACAACCTGAGGCGTGCTCATCGCTTAACACATCAGGCGATTTGGTTTTATAGCATAACTGTTATATTTCTTATAAAATAGTCTGTGTGAAACCTTTCCTCTGGAAAAGATTAAATACATGAAATGCGTTTAAGGGGACGCGCTTCTTAAAGTCCTTTGTGACGAGATAGCCAAGCCCGGTATGGCGCGGGATTGCTAATCCCGTGATGCTCCGCATCCCGGGGGTTCGAGTCCCCCTCTCGTCGTTTTCTTTTTCTAAAATTTTATCCTTTATTGTTCCTTTTTAATTCTCAGATTTGTTCGTGGAATTTATGTCTGAATTCTATACAGGATCCATCTAACAACCTGTACCCTGAATTTATTAATATACCCTAAATTTATAAACCATAATTTCTAACTGTTCCCATCTGAAACTCGTTACATTTTTCTAACTGTATTTTATGACTACAGTCCCCTCGCAGCAGCATGAGCTCTACAGTAGAGGTACCGTATACAAAATAAAAGATCAGAGATCATACTCATTGCAAATCCATCGTAAAATACCAGCTTGATCTTATTATGTTGCGACAGGTTTAAACCTTCAGGTTCTGATCCGGAACGCTGATTTTTAGATTTTAACTTTACTCAGCATTGTTATCAGTGTCGATATTTCCTGACAGTTATCTATAATAACATTTATATTATTTAAAAATTAAATTTATATTGATGGCAACGAATCTTTTAACTGACCTCCTTATCATTTTTGCACTTTCTATTCCTGTAGTTTTTACTTTCTCAAAATTAAAAATAGCTCCACTGATTGGCTTTCTACTTGCAGGTATTCTTGCCGGACCATTCGGTTTTGGACTGATCCGAGAGACAGAGAACATCGAAGTCCTGGCAGAAATCGGAGTTGTCCTCCTGCTTTTTACTATAGGTATGGAGTTCTCACTGCGCGACCTCTTTAAGCTTCGCAGGATCGTAATTTTTGGAGGCGGATTTCAGCTTTCTATAACTACAGTTATTGTTGCTTTTATATTCCTCGGGCTTGGCAATTCCAAAGAATCTTCGATTTTCTTTGGGCTTCTAGTAGCATTAAGCAGCACTGCAATTGTCCTTAAATTGTTACAAGAAAGAGGAGAAATGTATAGTCTTCATGGGCAAACTTCTTTAGGAATACTGATTTTCCAGGATATTGCCGCTGTGATAATTATTCTCTTGATTCCAGTCCTCGCAGGCATTCCAGGAACAGATAAGTCCTTTTTAGAGCTTATCCTGCAGGGTATCGGGCTCATTGTATTTACCCTTTTAAGCGCAAGGTATGTAGTTCCTTTCATCATGTACCAGGTGGCAAAAACACGGAATAATGAGCTTTTTCTCCTGAGTGTTGTAGCAATAGGGCTTTCTGTTGCCTGGCTTACTTCAATAGTTGGCCTGTCTCTGGCGCTCGGGGCTTTTCTTGCTGGCCTTATCATCTCGGAGTCCGAGTATTCGGTTCAAGCTCTTGGAAATTTGATCCCTTTCAGGGATATGTTCATGAGTATTTTTTTTATATCAATAGGAATGATGCTTGATCTTCGAATATTAAGGGAACATCTTCTTCTGATCCTGGCTGCTACCCTAATTGTGCTACTCCTGAAGCTCTTGGCAAATTCTTTGAGCACTTTTCTTATAGGTTTTCCATTGCATACAATGATCCTGGTTGGTTTTTCTCTATCACAGGTTGGGGAATTTTCACTTATCCTTGCAAAAGTAGGTTTTGCAAGCGGGTTGATGTCCTCTATCATGTATCAAGAATTTCTGGATGTGGCTGTACTTTCTATGATACTTACCCCCCTTTTTATGAGTATAGGGCATCGAGCCACGACTTCTGCTAAGTTAATACATTTTCCTTCAATATTGAAACAGGGCTGGTACAGTAAATTTAAAGAAAACGAATCTGAAGAGAAACCTGAAAATCATGTAATTATAGTAGGATTCGGGATAAACGGTAAAAATGTCGTGACTGCTGCAAAGGCAGCTTCAATTCCCTACATAGTAATTGACATGAATCCTGAAGTAGTGCGGGTAGAAAAACTGAAGGGAGAACATATTTTTTACGGTGATGCTGCTCAGGGTGCCGTGCTGGAACATGCAGGTATCCAGACTGCAAAATCCGTTGCTGTGACCGCAGGCGATCCTGCTAGTGCCAAAAGGATAATCGAGGTTGTTCGGAGGTTAAACCCTCAAATCCATATTATTGCCAGGACACATTTCCTGAGTGAGCTGGATAAGTTTTATGCTTTTGGGGCAAATGAGGTCATTTCTGATGAATTTGAAAGCTCAATAGAGCTTTTCACAAGGGTGCTTCACAGATATTTAGTTCCCAGCAGTGAAATCAATTCTCTGGGTTCAACACTACGTGCCGACCATTATAAGATGCTGCGAAGTCCTGATATTCCCAGGAAGAAATTCTGCGATCTGGCTCTTGATTTTGCAGACGTAGAAATCCGGAGCATCAGGGTCGGGAAACTTTCCAAAGCTGCGGGAATGACCCTTGGAGAACTAGATCTCCGGAAGAATTACGGAGTGTCTGCACTTGCAATCTCACGTTCTCACAGAATGATTCCCGCACCGGAGGCTGAGACTAAAATTCTCGCGGATGACATTTTGCTTGTAATCAGCCCACCGGAAAAGCTCGATGAAGTCAGAAAGCTTTGTGAAGATAATGTGGAATAACAGCCTCAACTTCCCGCACTAACTTACATAAAGACGTGTAAAGCCCCTGACTTTTCAGGCTGGGGGTATAAGCGTCAGCTCTTTTTGTTTTCATTAATATCTTCGTTAGACTAATATATATGATCCTACTAACTGATGTTTGTATTGCTTTCTATTGTGAGAACCAAACTAACTGAACACAACCAGTTATAGACGAATACATAAGGGTTCAGATTGTGAGTAAAATAAGAACCTGAAAGGCAATTAATAGGGGACACATGCCGAATGAGGGGGAGAGCATGTGAACCTGTGAGTACTGGTATGAATCAGGAAGCTGTGAGAAGTCTTTATCTTCGAGAATTAACTTTCTGACTAAAATTGGTAAATATTACAGGTGAATATCTGCTTATATCAATAATATATAAAACTGTAACACATAACTCTCAGCTATCTGATTAATGGAATTTAAACCTGAATATCCACTGATGGCAAATTAACACTATAATTTTTATTATTTACAAATTTTACTCAAGTATTTTTATTTGTATATGCATTTCGATTAATTTACATACATCTGGTGGAATATTTATGATGCGTGACATTAAAGAGATTTTTCAGGAAGTAGTTCAGGCCGTATTTCCTTTAACACTCGCCGTAGTGCTGCTTATGCTCATATTCGTCGGTATAAGCTTCGATGATCTTATTTCTTTTTTAATAGCTACAGTGCTAACTGTAATCGGAATGACCTTTTTTCTAACTGGAGTTAAGCTGAGTATGCTCCCTATAGGTGAGGCAATTGGAGCTGATCTGCCTAAGCATAACTCACTGGCTTTTATCGCATTAGTAGTGTTTTTTCTCTCATTCCTTACAACCATGGCAGAGCCTAATGTAAAAGTCCTGAGCAATATGGTTGACTCGGCTTTGCAGGGCAGTTTGGATACTGATTTACTGATCTTTTCCATAGCTTTTGGAGTAGGCTTTCTTATGGCTATTTCTATCCTGAGGATTATTTATGGAGTCTCAATCCGATATTTATTTACAGCGGGTTATTCGATTATACTCGTGCTGTCCTTCTTCGTACTTACTGACTACCTGGCAATTTCCTTTGATGCCGGAAGCGTGACTACAGGGGCTATGATTGTGCCTGTACTTATGGGCCTTGGAATCGGGATGGCTGCTGTATTGCAGGATAGATCTGAACTTGATGGTTTTGGGCTTATAGGCCTGGCGACTATGGGTCCCATACTGAGTCTCCTGCTGCTGGGGGTACTGTCTTCGTGAGTTCGGGAGAGAGTACAGGAATATTGCTTATAGTTTTTGAGGTTATTCAATCAATAGTTCCTCTAATAATTTTCTTCACTTTATTCCAGATATTATACCTTAAATTGCCATTAACGCAGCTGGTAAAACTTTATACAGGATTAGTTTTCACAGCATTTGGTATGATATTATTTCTTCATGGTGTTAACAATGGTTTTCTCCCTGCGGGAATAGAAATAGGCGAATTCTTCGGGGGTACAGACAGACAAAACCTTTTGATCCCCATAGGTTTTATCCTTGGTTTACTTGCTACTTTTGCAGAACCTTCTGTAAGAGTATTATGTTACCAGGTAGAGGAATCCTCCCGTGGTTATATAAGATCAAACCTTATGCTTTACACACTTTCTTTTGCCGTTGCTACGGTAGTTGCTCTGGGAATGGCGAGAATCATCTATACAATTCCTTTTCTGTATATAATAATTCCAGGTTATTTATTTGCCCTTATTTTATTATGGCTTTGTGACAAAGATTTTATAGGTATCGCATTCGACGCAGGAGCAGTTGCAACAGGTCCGATGGCTGTATCTTTCCTTATGTCAATGGCTGTAGGAGTAGCTACGGCATATGAAGGTGCAGATCCTGTAGCAGATGGTTTTGGTCTGATTGCATTGATCGCACTCGCACCCATCATCTTTGTTCTGCTCCTGGGTGTTTATATAAAATTTAACGGAGGTCGAGAAAATGTGCAATGAGAGAGGATCTGTATTAATAGTAACAATTGTCAAAAAAGGCTGGGGCGATGAGGTAATCAAGGCTTCAAGAAAAGCCGGTGCTCATGGCGGAACAATTTTATTCGGTCGTGGTACAGGAATCCACGAAAACAAAAGTATTCTTGGTTTAATGATTGAGCCGGAAAAGGAGATTGTCCTTACCATAGCCGAATCAAATATTGCGGACCGTATTCAGAATAGTATTATTAAAGCTATAAACCTTAATGAACCAGGAATGGGAATAGGATTTGTAGTTTCGCTGGATAAAGTATTTGGAATTTGTCATCCGTTTTATGAAATGAAACGTTCCGAGAAAGAATTTAAGCTTTAGACGGTTTTGGGCTCATAAAACTTATGATTGTTTGATATATTCTCTGGTACTGGTCGCATGCTCTGTATGAATAAAACTTACCAGAGTAAGATTATTATGATTATGAGCTGCAATTATATTGATAGTTGTCATTGCCCCTACCTGCCATATATAATCGAACCGGAATAGAAAGTAATCCTGAAGATATAATTCTGGGAAATAAACCGGATATATAAACAGTTTTAACGGTATTAATTTATTAATAGCAATAAGCAGATGAATAAGTGGAGCAGTGTTTTTATTGAGGGAGAAATTTGGCAAACGGTTCTTTGAAGAATTTAGCTTTCTCAAAAGACAACCTGGAAAAATAAAGGAGCACATCATGGATAGATACCCTGCTCACCGTCCAAGAAAAAGAATTAGTTTTCAGAAGTATTGAAAAATGAGGCGAGAGGAAATTTGTATCTTTAAAGTAATTGAAGATCTGAGGCTCTAAAATGTTCGAAATCCTTCTTGATATTCCTGCGCAAACCTTTTTGAAACTGGCAGACGAAATAACTTACTCCAGGGCCAAAGAGACGCTTGACGAGCTTGCCCTTGATCCGGTCCCACAGCGAGCAAAAAGAGTAATTGAGAGTAAGGAGAAACTTTTCAGGCTGCGGTCCAGATATTTAAGACTGCTTTACAGAATCAATTATGAGAACAAGACCCTGGTAGTTATAGAAATTGAGCCTTTAAATCGTATATATCGTTGAAAAGGTAAGATCTTAGATTATTTCCTATATAGTTTGACCGCAGGAAATCAAAAAAAGTATTGTGAGGCAGATACAAAATATAATTTCAATGTATCTTAAGAAATTATCTTCCATAGTTATACTATCTGCAAAACTCTTATAAATTATTTTTTCCAGCTTATTTTCGAAGCATGAAAACTTTTCAAAAACAGAATGAAATCTTCAAATTTTAATCTGCACACTGATCTTCAGATCTCTACTCATACCTGGTACGACATTCGATTTTAAAATTTTAGGTAGTAACTGGAGTAATATACACAATTTGTTTGATAATCCGGTTTATACATTTATATGTATTTCTAACATGTTTTCTAATTGTTTTTCCAGTTTCCATTCACCAGTTTTTAAATTCCGTTTCTCCTTTTCTCTCCTGTTCAGCCCGTATCCTTTTACTCGAAACCATCTTTCGATACGTTTATATAATGTAACTATATATTTACTATATGTAAAGTTTACATTACTTATTGTACGCTAAATAGGTCAATTTGTACTTGTACCTATACAGGGGACGCTAAATAATTTGTTTACTGAACACATACTCAAGAGGGTTCTGCAATGAAGTTGAAGAAATTCAGAGTAATTTCCTTGCTGATTGTGACGGTCCTGGGGGCTGCCGTAAGTTTTTCAGTTACTATAGGAAGTCCGGCACTTGCCGCAGGTGCTGTACTTGCAGGCATAGCTGTCATGTACCTTTCCAGGCAAAGGGTTGAGGTTATTGTTGAAGACGAGAGGGTCCGCCAGGTAAGCCAGAAAGCTTCCCGAGTTACTCTCCAGTTTATAGCCCTCGGCTTTACCCTTGCAGGAGCAATCCTGATAGCCATGAGAGAAACCTATCCCGGCTATACTGACCTTGGTTTTTTCATGGCATATGCAGGTTGCGCAGTTCTCGTACTTTACTCAGTTTTTTATGGGTATTTTAACATGAAATATGGAGGCTGATCTAGCGGTCAGATTTATGAATTCCATGTTAAGGAAGTAATCTGTCAGCTGTCATACATCCGACAGCACATCTGTTTTAGGAAAAATTAGGAGCCTGCGATGAAAAATAATATTAAAGTTTACAGGGCAATGCACGACCTTACTCAGGAAAGCCTGGCTGAAAAAGTGGGAGTGACAAGGCAAACCATACATGCGATTGAGAAGGGCAAATATGATCCCTCTCTTGAACTTGCGTTCAAACTTGCCAGGCTTTTTGGCGCCCGTATTGAAGATATTTTCATCTATGAAGGTTGCGAAGCCGAGAACTCTGAAATAAAAGGCTGATTTGCTTAATTTTAAGAGAAAGGGTTCTCCCACTTAATTTTGAGAGACTTTTGCCTCAGGATTTACCGAAAAGCTCCGAATTTAATCCTTTTTATTAAAAACCGGATTCATAAGATTTCTCCAGATAAACTTAGCTTTCCCGGTTTCCTGAAGCAAATAAACCCTGAGAAAAGAAGTTATATAATCATTTTTTATTTCCGGGAAAACGAGACCTGACAACTATATGGTTCCGGGGCTAGTAAGCTAACTTTTCTTCGAGGGATTAGCGGCGTCGCACTCCGAAAATCAATTTTAGTTTCTAAATATATTTATATGGAATGAAAGGATAGTTACAATTAACGGATGCCTGAGGATATAAAGGCCGCCGGTTTATGTCATCAAACAAGCTAACAGGTAAATACGCAAGTTGCAAAGAAAATAAGCAGGAGGAGAAATCTATGATGCAATCCTTTATAGTAGAACACTATCTTAACAAGGAGGTAGATGTTTACTGCGGTGGGCCTGACGTTTTCAGGGGAAATGTAGTAGCCTGTGCCGATAATGTCCTGACGCTCAATAATGAAGGAAAACTTACCCATATAGCCATTGATAAAATAATAGCCCTATGGGGTCAATAAGCTCAAAATTTTATATTTCAAATTCGTTATAATATATGGGATAAACGGAACAGGTGAAATCTTACTTGTTTTCCGCCTGGGTAAAGCAGGATAAAGTTCTGAACGGCTGGATTGGGCTTTTATTTCCCGGAAAAGGAATCGAATTCAAACCAGCAGGGTCAGAGTTCAAATATGGGAGAATATCTGAGGTGTGAAGAAAATGCAATCTTTTATAGTGGAACACCTTCGAGGTGAGGTTGTAGACGTCTACTGTGGGGGTCCTGACGTCTTTAGCGGAAGGATAGAAAGCTGCGCAGACAATGTGCTCACTCTTGAACAGAATGGAAAGTACACGTACATAGCAATTGATAAGATCATAGCTTTATGGCGCGCACAATATCCATAAAAAAGTTTATTGAAGAAAGGGTTTACTGGATACAATGGAAAAGTCTGGAAGTAAGAAGTTCCTCCTTTTCCACCAGTTTTTGAGTCGCAAAAGGCTTTTAGACTCTTCTGTCAGTTGAGAGTTTTGTAATATACGGGTCATTCTTCTGTTTCCGTAGCTTATGCTTTCCTGCAGCTTTTTGCATGGGAAGCGATAAACTCCCTCATCAGTTTTGCCCCGAGCATGGCCGTTTGCCCGGAATCATATTCAGGGGCAATTTCTACAATGTCAAAAGCCATTGAGAAAGGAGCAAGCGTCCTTATTGCAGTCCTTACATCACGCGCACTCAGGCCGAAAGGTTCAGGCGTGCCAAGGCCGGGGGCAAAAGCCGGGTCTATGGCGTCCATATCAAGAGAAAGGTATAGCTGGCTGCAGTCAAGCCACTCGAGGGCTTCTTTAAGGACTTCTACCATACCTGTGGATTCCACGTCATCGGCTGTATAATACTTCAGGTTATTTTCCCTAGCAAAGACCCATTCTTCTTCAGGGCCGCTCCTTATGCCTATGGAGACCAGATTCTCTGTAACCTGATTGAGAATATTTCGGGACACGCACGCATGGTTATGTTTAAAACCCCTGTACTCTTCCCTGAGGTCAAAATGAGCATCCAGAATAAGGACTCCGAAATCCTCTCCTGCGAGTTCGGCACATGCCTTTGCCATAGCGAAGGTCAGGGAATGCTCCCCTCCAAGCATAATGGGAAGCTTTCCATCTTTCAGGAGGTCTTTTGTAGCTTCGTAAAGGCTTTGCAGGGTCTCGTCAACCGAGGCTGAAGTTTCCAGGTTTCCGGCATCATAGATCGGAAGGTCCACAAGATCTATATCGAAAGTCGGATTGTAACTCTCAAAATTCGCAGAGACCTGTCGCATGGCGTCCGGCGCCCAGCGGCTGCCTGCCCTGTAAGAAGAGGTGTTGTCAAAAGGCACACCGAAGATAACATAATGTGCAGACTCATAGTCTGCAAGGGCATCTATAAAGGAATTGGGCAAAAACATAATTTAACCTATATAATTATATTATTAAAAAAAGAATGGCTCAGGCTCTTACCTGAGTTTCGCTTCAGTCTAGGAAGTTTATGTCCGTATATCGAGCTTTACCTTGCCAAGGGCCGTAATGTAAGAAATTTCTTCGCCCTCTTTGACCTTATCCTTGTATTCCTCAGGAATTACGATCTCAAAGGTTGAGAAGTCTCCCATGTCCATGAGCTGGGCAATATCGCCGGTAATCGAAATTACCTGCGCAGACTTTCTTTCCACAATCGGGACATATACTTTGGTTGCAACTGAGCCTATAAAGGAGCGCTTCTGGCCGTCAAAGAGGCCGATAGCTTCTACTCTCGCCTTTGCAGCTCCGTGTTTTCCCGGCTTGGATTTGGTAATGCTCTTTATGACGCATGCTTCGTCATCAATAATTACATATTTCCCTTCTTTAAGTTCTTTTACTTCTACCTGCTGTTTCATAACGATTCTCCCTTACGTTTTTAGGATGTTTATAATAAGCTGTAAACGCCATTCAGGATTTGCCGGAAAAATTTCTGCGGCTCCGGTAAAGTAGTATAAGAAGGCTTTCCTGATCTTTAAGCCTGTCTCTTATTCCGTCCATACATTGCCTAATGTCCTGCATGGAAATACTGGAAAATATTCTGAGCTTGGGGTGCCTGCAGAATCCATCCACAGGTCGAGAACTAATACGATTAATTATCCTTGACTATATAACGTTTATGCGAGATTCTGCGTCTTTGGACCAGCTTCCTGGGAAAACTCCCGAAAGATCCGCAAAAATCCGTGGCTTAAAATCAATATTGGATTAAAAATGCTGATTTTCAGAGAGAAAATTCTTTACTCTACAAGATTTCTATTTCCGTAAAGCTTGAGGCACAGTAAACATCACTGAAAACTTTTTTCTTCCCTTGAGAGGCGTTTTCGGATTTGATTCTTCACTTTTTCGCCGCCTTCACTACCTTACGGCTTTCTCTTTAAAAGTTGAGCCCAAGCTCCTTCAACTTCTCCGGTCTGGGCACGCCTTCCTCATCCCAGCCGCGGTAGTGGTAATACTCCTGAAGTGCTGCTTCAAATTCCTGCCTGGAAAGCCCGTATCCTTCATTTTCCTCGATTTCGAATAGCCTTTCCGGAAGGGTGTCGTCTTTACGGGCAAATCCTGCTTTAAGGTTATAAACTTTCTCCAGATTATAGATTCTTTCTCCTATTTTCAGAAGTTCCCCCGGCGGCATCTCTATGCCTGCGGCCGAAAGCAGGAAAGCCGAACCGAGTTCTTCATTAAGGACAAAACCCGAGAAGGGACAGAACACAAAAGAGTCCAGTACGGCAGTCAGGTTTTCAAAGACCTGGAGGATTCCCGCTTTTCCTTTAAGGCTCAGGCGGTCGAGACTCACAGGCTTTCCAAGTACCTCGGGCCCCACCATGAAAGCAGTAAAGTAGTCTCCGCCGTGGCTGGATGTAGCATAAGCCAGCGCCTGTCCCCTGATTCCTCGCGGATCGAAACCTCCGAGTTCAAGCCCCTTTACATCCATGCTCAAACTTTCTCTACCAAGGCCTGAAAGATATTTTCTGGCTCCGTTTCCGGGTTTTCCTCTTTTCCCAGCTTCTGAGCTTTCTGCAATATCCATAAGCAGAGGTTCCAGCCTGTTAACTTCGATTATTCCTGGTTTGAGTTCTGAGCACGCACCAAGTACGGAACCTGCTGAGATCGGATCAAGCCCGTAATCTTTGCATATACTGTCAGCCTTGAACACCGACTTCAGGTCAGAATTCTCCAGGTTAAACCCGAAAGCCCAGAGGGAGTCATAATCAGGCACAATCTGCCCTGTTTCTTTAACCCTTTTCTTGCATCCAAGGGGACAGCCAGGACAGCTCTCTTTTTCAAGCTCGAAAGCGGATTTGATATGCTCTCCTGAAAGCGCATCTGCAAAAGAAGTTCCTCTTCCGGAAAAGTTCCTGGTAGGGATAAGATTCATATAGTCCAGCAATTTTACAAGCGCAGATGTGCCATAATTTGCAAGTCCTTTTGACAGTACAGGGCTTGCATCAAAAAGCTTCAATACTTTTGTTTCAAGCTCTTTGAATCTCCTGGGATCAGAAGGCAAGAGTTCCTTTTCCCCTTTCACAGTCACGGCTTTGAGCATTTTTGAGCCGGCAACCGCACCTAAACCTCCTCTTCCGCTGTGAATGGAATCAATAACAAAGGAAGAGATAAGAACTTTTTTTTCTCCTGCTCTGCCAATGCAGGCTAAGCTGCCTTTTTTCCCAAGGGCTTCAGTACAGGCTCTGACATTTTTTCCCCAGAGCTGCTCTGCGGGCACGACTTCAATGTTTCCTTCCCCAACCTCTACATATGAAGGTCTTTCTGCCTTTCCGGTAATGATCAGGGCGTCAATCCCGGCTTTCTTGAGTTCTCTCCCGAAGCTCCCACCCATGTTCCAGCTAAATATTGTGCCTGTCAGCGGTGATTTTGATGTAAGGGCCGCTCCTGAAGCCATCGGAGCAAGCCCCGAAATAGGCCCGGAAGTAAAAATCAGGGGATTTTCCGGCCCAAGAGGGTCAATATAAGCATTTGCAAGCTCGGAGAGCAATTTCACCCCAAGCCCCCTGCCGCCCAGATACTTTCTTATTAAACTTTCCTCAGTCCTGACGGTATTTACCATTTGGGAACTAAGGTCTACATATACTGTTTTTCCTGTCCAGCCAGCCATATTGAGTCCTCTACTCTCTTTCCCTGTTCTGATTTTTAGTTCTGCTTTTTAATTCTGCTTTTTAATTGTGCTTTTTAGTCTGCTTTTTTCTATGCTTCTAATTTATATCTTCTTTCAATGGAATTACTGTAACTTGCAGGGGATGTTACACTGCAGTTTTGGACAGCAATCTTCTAAATTGAGAAGATTTGTTCAAGAATAAGTTACCCTCGGAAGACCGGAATTGTGAACTTTCAGGGTCCCTGTTCAATAACTTGGGGGCACAACCTTGACTTAATGATAATTAGACCCGTAAACGTAGTAAACATATGATTAAATCAAAAAAGAAAAAATGATGGGTTATACAGAAGGTCACTGTTTTTCTTTATCACCTTCTTATGGCTAAAACTTAACTTTCGCCCTTAATTCGCCTCTATCTGGTCAATAATTTTCTTTGCTTCCCTTACCATGTAATCCGCTTCATCAGCCGAAATCTGCTTACATACCTTCATTTTCTCTGCAAGATGAATGAAAGATCTAAGCATGGAAACGGCTTTAGTGTTGTCACACTTTTCATAGTGGCACATTGAGGTATCCAGCAGGGTAGCCAGACCTGTTTTTGTCTTCACGTGGCATTTGTACGTACATTCCACATATCCCTTGAGAGCCTGCATCCTGTCAAGAGGAGTTAACTCAGAAGAACAGTTGTCTGGAACCTGGGATTCGTTGTCTGTACCATTGTCTGTTCCTGTATCGGATTCATTATCCGGAATCCCGGTGCCATTATCTATTCCTGTGTCATCTCCATTACAGGAGTTATTGTCAGGGACTTCAGTACCATTATCTCTCCGGTGTCATCTCCGTTAGCGGTGTTGTTGTCAGGAATCTGGGATTCGTTATCTGTATCCGTATCCGTTTCTGTATCATTGCCATCCGGAGGCGGCACTTCATCCGAAGCAAGAGTAAACATGTAGATATCGGGATTTCCATTACGACTATCTTCCCACACAATTCTGTTCCCGTAGATTGCAGGGCGAATTGCAGATCCGCTGGTGCTGATTGTAGTTTCAGTGTCAGTAGAGAGATTGTACATGTAAATATCTCCCCATCCCCATCCTCCTGTATCGAGCTTTTTATTCTCATGCCAGACAATTCTATCCCCGTAGATAGCAGAACCGCCTTCTTTTTCCCCTTTTATGGGTATTATAGTTTCCTTGAAAGTGGAAAGATCATATATCTGAATTTCTATTGTTCCATTACGCTCATCCGTCCACGTTATACTGTCTCCATAAATAGCGGACTCTCCCTGAAATGATTTATCGGTAGTGATCTGGATTTCCCTGGAAGTAGAAATATCGTACATATAAACATCGCAGTTTCTGTTATAATCGTCACCGTTGCGCCAATCATCCCATATTATTCTATTCCCGTAGATTTTAGGTGACTGCTGATTTGATCCATCGGTGGTGATTTGAGTTTCCTCGTGAGTTGAAAGATCATACATGTAAATATCGTTGTTTGGGTATCCGTTGCGCTGATCTAACCATACTATCCTATCTCCGTAGATAGCAGGGTCCCACTGATCTGATTTATTGGTAGTGATCTGAGTCTCTCTGGATGTGGAAGGCTCATACATATAGATGTCCCAGTTTCCATTACGGTCATCTGCCCATACCACTCTATCCCCATAGGTATTCGGATTCACCTGGCATGACTTATTAGCAGTTATTTGAGTTTCCGTAGAAGCTGGGATATTATACATGTAGATATCTCCGTTTTCGAAGTCATGCTGGTTTCCATTGCGCCAATCCCTCCAGACTATCCTGTCCCCATAGATAGCAGGACATTCCTGCTCTCCTTCATTAGTGGTAATCCGGGTTTCCGTACCCTGTGCCAGCTGTTCTTCTCCAACGGTAGTGATCTGGATCTCTTTTGAAGTTGAAAGGTCGTACATATAGATTTCCGACATATCATTGTAAGTCTCAGCATTCCGCTCATCTGTCCAGACTATTGTGTTTCCGTATATAGCAGGATTCATCTGATTTGATTTATTTGTAGTAATCTGAGTTTCCTTGGAAGTGGAGAGATTGTACATGAAAATATCATAGTTCCATTGACCAATGTCAATCATATTACGGTTATCTATCCACACTATCTTATCTTCATAGATATCCGGCGAAGATGAATAGTCAATATAGTCACTGATCACGTTTTCGGTAGAATTAGTGAGGTCATATACTTTGATTACATAATTAGTAGAAGTTGTCTCAGCTGAACAGACAATCTTATCTTTATAAATAGAAGGATCGCTGTCAAAATCGAGTGTCCAGCCAGGACCCTGTGAGACTCGGGTTTCCTCGGAAGTGGTGAGGTTATACATGTGGATCTTTGCTTCTTCAACCCAGATTATTTTGTCTTCGTAAATATCAGGTGAAGTCTGATCTGAGGAATTATGGGTTATCTGGGTCTCTGTAGAAGTGGAGAGATCGTACATATAGATATCCCAGTTTTCGTTACGGAAATCCTGCCAAACGATTTTATCACCATAAATAGCAGGATTGATTTGTATTGATTCATTCTTGGTGATTTGAGTTTCTTTCTGAGTGGAAATATCATACATGTAAATATTCCAGTTCCCAGAAAGACTCCACCAGTAACTTCTGTCTCCTCCATTACGGGAATCCTGCCAAACAATCCTGTTCCCGTAGATGTCAGGATTTTGCTGATCTGCTTCATTGTTTGTAATCTGAATCTTAGTGGAAGTGGAAATATTGTACATTTGAATATCCCAATTTCCATTACTATCATCCTGCCAGACTATCCGGTCTTCGTAGATAACTGAGTTACTTTCCGAACCTGCAGATGCGCTCCCTATGGTCATCAAAAATAGAACAAGAAACACTCCAAAACAAATTACCGTTCTGTTATTAATTTTCATCTAACTTACCCCTTAATCCAGAAAGGATTTTTACCCCTGGTTTGAATCTGTTCCAGAATCCGGTATATTCGTTTTACGCATTGAGTTCTAAATTTGCAGGAAGAGTTTCTTACAACTATCCAGGTGTACGAAACTTGCAGCCTCCACTCTAAAAGCCTTTTAGAACTGCAATCACAACCTTCAAACTTAGCCTTTTAATCTACTGCAGGCGCTGAATTCTGGAGCCTATTTATGACTGTGACATTCAAAAAAAAGGTCAAAAAAAGTCCCAGCTTTTTCACTGGTTCCAGGAAACCAGATTGAAAGAATGGATATTTACTTCTTTCCATTCTAAAAAAATATCAGTATTATAGAATATATATATTTTCCTATTTAAGTTAACATCGAATATTTTAGGCTAATAATTTAAAGCAATAAATAAAATTCGGAATTCCCATAGGTATTTTAAAAGAGATGAATATGTTCGTTTTATTAGTTTGAAAATAACCTCGGTATTCATTCCCTCTGAAATTTTTATTAGTTTTAAAATCAGTTCTAAAAAGAGATTATATCCTGAAAATCCTGAAAGAGCCAGCCTTTAAGACAGGGAAATCTCAAATATTATTATATGAATCTGGAGAAACCTTACATCGTTTCTGTATATGCCGTTCTCCGGAACGAGAAAAGTGAATTTCTGCTCCTCAGGCGGTCGGAAAACTCTCACAGCAATCCTGGAAAATGGGACTTTCCAGGTGGAAAGCTGACCCGTGGGGAACCCCTTGAAGAAGCCGTTGTGCGGGAGGTCTGGGAGGAAACCGGGATTTCAATTGTTCCTGGAGATATCGCAGGATATGCCACCTTTGAGCTTCCGGAAAAAAAGGTGATTGCCATAATATATGATGGAGGATATGTTATCGCCGATGTAAAGTTGAGCCATGAACATATGGAATATGTATGGAGCCCTCTTGATAGTATTCTGGAAATGAATGATCTCCCTGGTCATTTCAAAGAATTCTTTAAAAGGTTCGCTACAGAAAATAAAGAACCTCCAGAGTTACCTATTTAATCCGGATTTACTCTGAGGTTAATTCATACAAATTTTTACTTGAAGTACTCATCCTCAAGTATTTTCCTTTTTTTCCTGCTGTGCTGCCAGCTTACCCCAAGATACAGGAGAACCGCCAGAGCTGCAAAACCTGCCACGCGCAGTAAGGGCCCGTATTTGCTCAGGAGGAGAGGATTTATGTTGTCTCTCAGCTCGTACTCGGGATACATGATGTCTCGCCTGTCGCTGCTGTGCCCCAGGCCAAGGGCGTGCCCGAATTCATGTTTTGAAATAGAGAGCATTGTTGCATCCCCATACTGGCGCCAGGCTTTCCCCTTGTAGTTCCCTACCTCAAGCACTATATCCACCCTTACAAATCGCCCATCTGATACCCTGGGGCTTGCATAGCCAGCAACGCCTGAAGGAGCCCCTTCGACGTTCTCCAGATTTTCGACCCATTTCACTCTGATATCAGCCTCTTTCGAATCCACAAGCTCGAAAACAGGCGTGAATTCAAGGTCTCCGTTTCCTCCCTCCTCCCAGTATTCCATAGCCTTTTCGATTTGCGTATAATAGGTAGGGCTGTAATGTTCGGGCACGTTGCTGTCATCTATATATACAGTGATAGGGGAATGATCCCACGGATATTCCAGAATCTTTTCTGGATTCCCTTCGGACGTGGCCGAGACAGTGGGTAAAACAGAAACTATCAGTAACAGCACAAAGAACAGTCTAATTCCGTACATACTTTTTTTATTTATATAAATCTGCCTCCATAATAAATGTTATTTGACCTGGAATCCTGACGTAACAGTATCGATCTCCTGAATATATCCCGCATATATTCCACATGTTTCTCGAATATATTCTCATAAAATTCACTGCAAAAGCCTGGTTACGTTAACGGATAATTGTTGACGGATATTTATTGACGGATAAGTACTGACAGATAACTGTTAATGGAGATACTATCAGACAGTAACTTTGGTCAAGTTTAGTCAGGGAATTACTTTTACAAAATTAAAAAGGTCCTGATGAGTTGAATTTACAAAATCCACAAAACTCGAATTGACATATTTACTGGATCTCTCTATTTACTTAAGAGTTGCTCTGGAGATGTCACATATCTCACAGTTTGGATCCCTGCAGTTTTTTTCGTTTTCGTCCTCTACCTCACTTCCGTCACCCGGAAACTCGGATGCAAGTGCTCTTGTACTTTCGGCAAGCACGGCAGCATTGGAAATGGATGCTCCTATCATAATGGCATAGAATATTTTTTCTTTCTTTATCCCTCTTCTTTTTGCAATTCTGATGTGCATTTTCAGGCAATGCTCACAGCGAAGGGCAGAAGCTACACCTATAGAAATAAGTTCCACTGTTTCCGGGTCAAGGTTCTTGAATTCCCTCATTATGGAGTTATCATAAAGTGTTTTCGGAATGAAAATCTCAGGAAGATCCTTCATAAAGTTCATTATATAAGGAACTTCGCCATACTGATTCCGGACATCCTCAAGGAGTTCAGGAACAGCTCTCTCAGGGTCCTTTTTCAAAATTTCCACAATATCCTCAAGTTCCATACGAAACCACCAGCATAGATTAACGTGGAAAAAGGGTTCAGTCACCGTTTTCCGGGTCAGGCTCTACAGTTTAAAAGGATAAGTGAAAGGGCACGAATCCAGTAAAAATGTAAAGCTGACAACTCTTAACGCAACAGAATCCGGATCAAATTGCAAAACCAACGTCAGACTTAGATTTGATTTTTATCAATATATAATTTTTCATTTTTGATCTCGAAATATTTGCAAGCTCGGAAAGCGTAACTCCTTCATCAAACTCCAGTTTTTCAAGTTTTTCGTGAAACTCATCATAAGGCAGCTTGACCCTGAGCCCGTTAAGCTGGAGGGTAAGTGGGGCAGGTGAAAGTACTGTTCGGATTTCCGGAACCTGGTTTTCGATCTCCTTCATAACTCTGGCAGGAAGCACTGCGAGGGGGTCTTTTGCCTGCTGTTTACGAATATTGTCAGCAATTTTCCCAACCTCTTCATTGAGTTTATCAAGGGCGCTAACCTCCTCTGTTTTCCTTAATCTGTGGGAAGTTCTCCCGATATTCCCAACATACAGGTCTGCCCCGGGGACTTCCTCAGTTTTCAGGTCCGGCCCGCCTGTAACCACGATCGGTATCTCTATGCCTTCAAAGAGTTTTGGCTTTTTGTTTATAATGCAGTCGCTGAATGAACCGAATGTGAAAACCGCAATATCATGTTCATTAATCAGCTTTCTTTCATAATCCATAGATAGAGACACTCTACGCCCCATTCCTCTTGCAAGTCCTACCATGTTTGTGTTGGCCCCGGGGTGGCGGAGATACTCTGCTATATCACAGGCTGAATGCGGAAGGTGATGAGAGGCAAGGGTTGGAGAAACAACTGCGATCTCAACTCCGGTCAGGGGAGCTTCTATCAGAATCCCAAGCAGTTCGTCAGATTGCTGTTTTACTATCTGGATATCTTTTTCAGGAATAAGCATTATAAGGTTGACTTCAGTCCCTGTAACCACTTTCTGGATTATGTAACCTCCCAGGTCTTCCAGCAGCTCGATTAAAAGCCCATGCTTGTGGACACCGCCTGTATAAAGATAGGGTCGGAGTACAGCCATCTTACGTTTTCCCTCCTTTCATCAATTCTTCGAGCATTATCCCTGCTTCTTCGATCCATTCACGTTTTAACGCTTCCTCGGACGCTACGAAAATAAATTGGTTACCTTTATATAGGTGGTACCGAACCCTGAAACCCTCGGGAGTGACACGGATTGCGAAATCAACAAGGTTTTCGTGAAGTCTGTGCCTTGGGTCTGCGACCATCATATCTTTAAGAAAAATCGCTTCTTCCTCTGGCTTATCCGTACTTATGGCTACAGTCCAGCGGTCCGGCTGGCTGATATTCGCTTTCCCGTAACGTTCCCAGAGTTTTCCCAGTAACTCTGGAATATATTGCTCTTTCCTGATCGAAATTATTATCTCACCGGCAACCGGTTTTGCTTCCACGTCGGCAATATCAATCGTTGTAACCCTGGTGCCTACATCCCTCAGGATAATTGCCATCTGAAAGAGTGAATCTTCAGGTTTCAGTACTACCTTTATTCTCCCTATTGCCGGGGCAAGCTTGAGACTTGCAAGGTTGTCCTCGATAATTTTCCTGTAAAATTCCTGTTCCGAAGCGATTGCGGACTCAACAGCAAAAATCTCAAGCGAATCCATCTTTTCCTCACTCCTCCACAAAGCCTGAAGCAAGCAAAGCTGCTCCTACTGCTCCTATCAGGTGGGAGTTTTCGGGCACGAGGACATCGATCTTGAGAAGTTTTCCGAGGGCTTTTGGAACCCCTTCAATCAGGGAAGATCCGCCCACGAGAATCAGCGGTTCTTTTACATCCACTTCCTGCAACTGCTGCTCATAGATCTGCTCTACCACACTATAACAAGCCGCAGCCGCCACATCTTCAGGGGTAGCTCCTTTGGCAAGGGAATTTACAAGGGACTGGATCCCGAAAACTATACAATAGCTATTCATGGATACCTTTTCGTGCATCCCTTTGACTGCCAGGGCTCCGAGTTCGGTAATGTCCACACCAAGACGTTTTGAGATCATCTCAAAGAAGCGTCCTGAGGCGCCTGCACAGATCCCACCCATTGTAAACATTCCGGGAATTCCATCCTCAACCGAGATCGCCTTATTGTCCATACCGCCTATATCAATAACGGTTGCAGGGCCCTTCTGCCTGCCTGCGAGATAGACCGCTCCTTTTGAGTTGACGGTTATTTCTTCCTGGATAAGCTGAGCTTTTAAGTGGTTCCCGATAAGGAAGCGCCCGTATCCGGTCGTACCCAGAGCCTGAATCTCTTCCCTGGAGACCCCGGCTTCTTTCAGGGCAATAGAGTATGCCTCTTCAGCACTTTCAAGGACTTTCGTTGTGGGCACCCAGCCTTTGCCTATTATTTTATTGTCCCTCATTATCACGGCTTTTGTAGTTGTTGACCCTGAATCTATTCCCGCAGTTAGCCCCGTCTGAACCTCCCTTGTAAGGAGGTGCCTGCGTCTGACAATGGTAGTCAGGGCTTCCAGGCGAGTGAGAAGGGTACCTGCAGTGGTGCTTTCGGTAAATGAATAACTGATTACCGGGATTCTGGAGTGCTTATGGATGTACCTTCTGACTTCATTTCGTACAATAGCTCCTTCTGCACAGCGGAAGCAAGTGGTAATAAAAACTCCATCCACATTGGTCGTGCCTTCAACGACAGCCTTTGCTCTGGCCATCATAAGCCTGAGATCTCCGCTCGCAACCTCAAGCCCGAAATCTCTACCTATAGTATCTATGGACGCAACATCAATCTCAGGGAAAACAAATTTTGCATTTACTTTGGCTGCGGCCTCTTCAAATTCGGGCTGAACCCCGGAATACTCAGAGCCGCAGGATACCAGCGCAATTTTGACAAGTGCAGATTCTTCAGCGCTCATTTTTCGTCCTCCTTTTCTACCGATTCTCCCTCTTTCGCCTTTTCCTCTTCTTCAGGCTTTTCCTTAGGTAGTGATTCCAGAAATTCTGCGATTTTGTTTACGAAATCGTGGGCCTCTTCGTCAGACTCAGGATACTTTACCTCAAGTAAAGGGACACCTTTTGAGCGTATCAGATACTTCGTCAGCTCATTTGTGCGGTTACAACCCACACATCCAAAGTTCGTAGGTGGGTTTTCAACTATAATTGCAGCTTCGGTCTGTTCTATAAGGGGACCTATCAGCGCCATCCTCCCCCTTACTCCAGCCGGCACTTCAATTGCAGCGTATTTAAGACCTAATTTAGGGTCTTCGGGAGTAATATTTACAGGGGGGGAATCCAGGCTGATATTTGTAACTTTTTCTCGTATCTGGCTCATCATGGTAAGGGGTTTGTGCCCGAAACGTTCAACCAGGTCCGCCAGAATAAGACTATTTAGAGGGTAAATGAAAACCTTTGCCAAAAAACTCACCTCGCAAGCTCTTCTTCAATAATTTTTTCCAGGTCCGAAGTTTTAAGCCTGCATTTCGTTTTGCATTTTTCTTTTACATGTTCCTTTGTTTCCAGTTCGTCAAGTGCAGCCCCTATTGCAGGAAGCATCTTCACTTCTTCCCTCAAAAAATGGAACCCAGGCCGCGGACCTCCACCCCTGCTTGCACGGCAGCGCCTCTCATCTCCTGGAGGGAATCCCCTATCCTTTACGAAAATATGATTTTTATCCAGTTGCCTGATTCTGTCGACAACGATCTCGACATCATCTTTAGCTCCTGATACGATAAGTCCAAAACATGTCTCCTTTACCGTAACCGGGAACTCTGACTCGTAGATTTTCATAGCTGCATCTGAAGGCAGCACTTCATCCGAACTGATTACAATGTATTTCGTAATCTCTTCTTTTTTCGTTTCCGTCATCTTTCGTCTCTCCTTAGCCCCGGGAGACTTCACCTGCGATAAATCAATAAATCTGAATTCGTTCAAGTGTTTGAATCCATTAAAGCGGCTGTATCATAATGAGTTGACTTATATATCAGCCAGGTTTTAACCTGATACCGACAAGCCGATTTTTTGCTTGAGTTATTTATTAACTTTTGAGTTATTTATTAGGCTGGTACTTATTACGGCTACTTATTTATTACTGCACTCACGTATATTACTTCTTTTATATATTATCTTTATTATGTACGCCTCAGTACTTATCCAATTGTTTCACTACTTATATTTTTAAGTTTACTTGCGCACAATTTCAGTTACGTATATCGCATCTCCTTCTTTGATACCGAGGAGTTTTTCAGGATTTATTATCCGGCCGACAATATTAGTTGAGGAAAATCTTTCTCCGGTGGGGCCGAAAAGCTCATCATCTCCAATTCTTACTCCTATAGTCCCCATTCTCTTTGCCGCCTGATTTGTAATTCCTATTTCTCCTCCGAATACTGTATCCGTGGGTATGTTTTCCGGAAGGATTTCCTTATACTTGACGACTTCCTTTTCGGTTTTAAAAAGGTAGGTGTCGTCGTATATCATATAAACAGGCAGTTTTCCGACAGTTTTTATCTTAAGTTCAAGGGCATGCCGGAAGAAATCCACAGATTTGGGGGCTTTTTCAGGATAAAGTTCGATTTCAATTAGTTTTGCTCTGGATACTGCATACGCAGTCACTTTTGCTTCTCCAAGAATTTCCAGAGTTGTCGGCGGGTCCTGCCTGACAATTATTGCATCCTCTCCGGTGTACCCGTCCTTTACGAGTTCAACCCCTATGGAAGAAAGTACGGGCTCAACTTCATCAAAGCTATGCCCCAGAAGAACTAGCTGGGGAGGAAGGCTTTCAACCGAGAGTTTCTGCCCTTCTTCTGCGAGCTTGATCAGCTCGATGCCTTTTGTTACCTGCCCTACAACCGAATGCACAAGGCTCGAAGGCCGCTCCTCTCTTGAAATGTATGTTCTGCCCAGCCCATATCCGACTGTTCGGACAGAGATCGCCCCTTCTCTTTTCGGCTCAAAATTTTCGTAAGGAACAGTTTCTCCTTTCAGGCCATCGTCCGAAATAAATGAACTGGTAGTAACATCTACAGTAAGAGTTCCTTCACGGGTCAGGGCATAAAAATGTTCTGCCCCTCGGGGAGCATTTCTGGAAAGCTCTACCTCAAAATAAGTAAATATTCCGTTTCCATCTTCAAGCGGAATAGAAAGATCAGTTGTGCAGGTCTTTTCTAAGAGTTGCTCCCATTCTATAATTGGCTCAATACTGAGAATTGTATCCTCTCTTGAAAGCCTGAACAAAATTTTTCTTCCGGTCACAACTTCTGCAAAAATTCCGTCTTCAGGAGTCCCATACTCAGCAGTATGTCTTTTCAGTGAAAAGATAAGATGAGTGTTACGGGGATCAAACCCTCCTGCTCCAAACATCACCTCAAACGCTTCAAACCCCCTTGTCTCACGCGAAGGTTTAATTTCGGCTTCAAAGGGTCCAAAAGCCAGAGCTTCAGGGCTTGCCCAGTGAACAGGTTTCCCTTCGTACTCTTTAAAATGCTCAGCCCATAATTTTCCTGAAGGTGATTCAGGATCTTTTATTTCTATCCTGAATTCTCCTCTGGGAGTATTGATAGCGTATTCGGTGATTATTCCTGTCTTTTCCTCAGCGGTCTCTTTCAGAATTCCGATCGCTGTACCTTCCATGTAAGGGGCTCTGGAAACTTTAAGGGCATCTCCAAGGGTAGAGCCTGCAGGTAAGGTATATTTTTGCCCATTCACCTCTACGCTGATCTCATTACTCGTAATCGGCACCTCATTTTAGTATTTTTCAATACTAAGAGGTGGCAGCATATTTATATTTCTTCTGCAGCTTTGATCCTTTCTTCTTCAGTGAGCTGAGATAGGATATTCTTCGGCTGACCTATGTCTACAATCTTCCCGTCACGCATAAGTGCTACACGGTCACAGATTTCGTTTACGAAATCGATATCGTGAGAAACGACAACAAACGTTTCCCCGATCTCTTCTCTGGCTTTCAGGATGGAATTCGTCACCGATACCTTGGTAATCGGGTCCATAGTCCCTGTCGGTTCGTCCATAATGACGATTCTCGGTTCTTTGATCAGGACCTGTGCAAGTGCAATCCTATGCCGCTCCCCTTCACTCAGTTCATCAGTCATTTTGGGTAAAATAGCTTTTGCCTTGTTTTCCTCAAAGCCTGCAGCCTTGAGTGTGATTACGGCTTTCCTGACTCCCAGTTCGAAAGGCAGGTCAAGGCTGATAGACTCGGTAAGGTTATCGATTACGGAACTGTGAGTGTAGAGACCATATTCCTGGTGCAAAAATCCCATATACTTGGTTGCCCTTCCTTTATTTTCCACTCCCAGCTTTGTCATGTCAACCCATTCGTCTCCCACGCGAACTTCAACTTCCCCGGATGTGGGCGGTAAAATTCCCATAAGAATCTTTGAGGTTGTGGTTTTGCCTGCTCCGCTCACCCCGACTAGCCCGAAGATTTCTCCTTCATTTACATCAAAAGAGATATCATCTACAGCTCTTACCACGCCACGGTCAACCGAGATATAACGCTTTGAAAGGTTCCTTACCCTGATTATAGGTTCCCCAACCATTACATTTTTTTCCTGCTTTACCATGGACACACTTTGCATGAAAATCGCAGAAACCTCAAGCGGATCCCCTTCCTGGACGACTTCCCCATTTTCAAGCAGGATAGCCTTATCTGCCATCTGTTCAATAACTTCAGGCCAGTGAGAAGTCAGGATCATGCTCATATTATAGTTCTTCACTGCCCTGATCATAGCATCATGGACCAGCCTTGCAGTCATGGGGTCAAGGGTGCCTGTGGGCTCGTCGGCTAACAGGAGCAGGGGATTTCTTACAAGCTGCCTTGCAAGCACAACTCTCTGTTTTTCTCCGCCTGAAAGCTCCCTTGCAACGTGCATCATGCGGTGACTCAGGTTTACTTCTTCCAGCAGTTCGACCGCTTTTCTCATGGAGTCTTTTCCCGTATACCCAATCTCATTCAGGGAGTTTATGACGTTTACGAGAACTCTTTCATCTCCATAAAGGGCAAAGGTGCGCTGAAGCATGATAGCTATACGCTTGGCAGTATCTTTCCTTACCGGGTCGTAAAGGGAAAGTTTTACGAAATCCGCTTCGAAAGCTTCCAGCGTTTCTCCACATACCGGGCATCTCTGGCCTGTTTTACTGGGGCGCTCTATGTATCCGCATTTCGGGCAGCGGGCAAGATGATAAATTACTTCACCTGAAATGTTTTCAAAAGATTCTGTACCGCGCAGTACGTGCATCAGGATCGTTTTCCCGGACCCGCTTTTTCCCAGAACTCCAACGATTTCCCCTTCGTTAATGCTTAAGCTTACATTTTTCAGGGCTTTGTGACCGTCGAAATCTACGGTTAAGTTTTTGACTTCAATAAATACTGGCATGAATTTTCCTCCGCAATTATGAGCTGCAAAACTTTCTGGTGGCTCCTGCCTGCCTGGGCATATCGCTCAAGAGTGAAAAGCAATTACTACAAGTGAATAACACAGTGATATAAACAATGAATTTCACACATTTGGGCAACAAGTACATAAGAGTAAAGATTACATAAACATAACGCATTATTTTTTCACTGTTAACATTTAAAGTAATATTTAGAGTCAAATTCATCTGGCGAATTTGCTTAATCAGTATTGATCTTGTCCTGTTATATTGACTCTTTGTGTTATATTGATTCTTCTTATTATATTGACCCGTCGTGTTATATTAATTCGTTTTATATAATAATTTCTTTTATATACTAGTTACAGCGCTTTTACCACATCCACAACCTTTATTATATTGTCAATTATCACGTCTGCCGCTTCTCTGAGTTCCTCGGGTCTGTTGTCACCCTGCTGTGTTGTCATTATCCCCACGTCTGCTGCCCTGAACGCCAGTATGTCATTGATACCATCCCCTACCATGACTACTTTTTCATATTTCCTTTTTAGTTCAAGCACAATTTTTTCCTTCATCACAGCGTTTGAAAAGGCAAAGACTCTTTCCTGGGGGATGTTTACGAACTCAGCCAATTGCACGAGAGCGAATAAACTATCTCCGGAAGCTATATACATATCCACTTTCATGGCATGGAGAGCCTGGACCGCTTGTAGCGTGGTACTGAATACATGCCCGCCTGTGCTCAGTACATACGGCACGCTTCTGGCCTCAGAGTCAATTATCAGGCCTGCTGCAAGGTAAAAAACATTTGGACAGCGGGCAGCGACTGCTTCCAGAACATCATGTACATCACCCATGCTGGGGGCTGTTCTCCTTATAATTTCACATGCAATCTCCGGGGTAAAATTTCCTTTTGAACAGCTTATGCCTATTGAAACCCTGTACTCTCTTATAAACTCAAATAAAGGCATATCTTTTCTTGAGCGCAGGATTATATCACTTTCGGCATTCAGGACTACAAGCCCGCATCCATTCTTTTGCGCGACAATAGCAGTGCTCTCTATGTTTTCAAGGATATTCCCGGTGCTGGCTTCCTTCGCAACTCTGTACATATGCAGAAGGGTTCCGGCGCTGTCAAAGACCACTGCAATTCTTTTGGACATATCAAGTGATTACGCTATAAAATAAAAAAATCTTTGCGAAAATCCGAAAATACAATAGATTTCATAAAAATAAAATGTGTGAAGAAAAGCTAACTTCACATTATTGAGGCCCCTGAGAGCAGGAAACCAGCAAAGAATCCCAGGATCACTCCGGAATTCAAAAAGGGAAGCCCTGCCTGCGGTTTTCCTTTCATTACAAGGACCGAAAGTACCGCATGCCCTGCAAGGGTGCCTATTATGGCCCCGAGGACTGGATATGAGATCCCATTGCTTTCCATGAAGACATTTGCTGAGACTACCAGCAGGGTAGGCATAACCGCATCTCCGAGACCCATGAAAAAAGCTTCGCGCTGTTCTCCCGGTTTAAAACTTTCCTGCAAGAAGGAGTAATTCGAGTGTTTCGGAATTACGAACAGGATCGGAAGCTTCAGATCCATTATTCCCTCGGCCATAGCAATCATATGCTTTGTTTTGTATACCGAGATAGCATCGTAGATTGCGAGTAGCAGCAGGAGTATTATTACGGGGATAACCGAAAGGGAAATTCCTATCAGGGCACTGACCCCGGCTGCAATACAAACGCCCACAATATCAACTACGTACCATTCGGGATATTTATAGAGCAGTACCGTTATTCCTGTGGATAGTACAGTTGAGGCAATGATTTCAAATCCTGAAAGAAATGGAATGAGGGTAAACAGGGCGAAAAATACGTAATAGAGAGTGCTTATTATGGCCAGGTAGATAGAGATGCTGATTACCCATTTCATATTTTTCTTCAGTGCCATCAGGACAAACAGGGTAAAAACCAGGATCAGTACAAGATAATATATGGAATTGGACACCTGGGTCGGGTCTTCAAAAGCCTGCATTTCATTAACTTCCATGGGCGTGGACAAAAAAAGTGCAAGAACCTGCACTATCAGGATTAATCCTCCCATGGAGAGAATAGGTAAATAATCTTTAATGGATTGTTCGCTGGAACTCAAGTGCTAAACTCCTTAATTCTTAACAGTATGCCTTTTCTATTCCTTTATATATTTACTGTATTTTTATCTCCGATTCTTCTGAACTGTTTATATAATAACTCTGCCTGAAAAATATTATTTCTTTTCACATATTTTTTCGACGCAGGAAATTTCTCAGCGATATATGTCGGAAGCATTTCGCTGAGATTCTGGCTCCTTTTTCACATGAATGATATAAAAGCTAACGGGATAGAACCATACATAAATAGTTTGTGAAAAAAATTATATATTATATCTGTTTAAAAAATAAACAGAAATAGAAAATAGTAAAAAGTAGAAAATAGTAAAAATAGAAAAGCAGTAAATACTTTAACGGAAGTATCTCCGCTTGAGTTTGAAACATGCTATCACAGAAAGCTTGTATAATGCGGAAAAATCTTACAGGTATGTTAGAGGTATACGATGGAGACTAGAGATACAGTATTTCTTGTTGTGATGGTTCTGTCATCCTTTCTTCTATCCTTTGAGTGGCTTAGAAGATTTGCATACAAACCCACAAACCCCCTGATTATTCTCTCGGTTATGGTTCTGGTCGGAACGCTGGCTATTATGCTCATCTCTATTAACAACAGGCTTCAGGAGCTCGAAGATAAAATGGAAGCGAAGGACCGCACCCTCAAGGTCAACATGGAGAGTACGGGAATAAAGATCGAAGAAAGGATGAATGAGCTCTCAAGCAAAGTTGATAATGCGGTTTACGAATTCAACCGCAGGAAGTACCACTAAACTCTACTTATAATTCTATTTTTTATTAAAGACTAAATTTTCATTTTCTATCTTTAAAAAAAGCTATGGTTTGAATATTCAAATTTTGCTAACAATTAAACATAATTTTTGATTTAGGAGTATTTAATAGTTTAGCTGTATGCCCTTTATAGTGCACGAATTTTCTCCATGCACAGAATTAATTAAAATGAAAAGTAGTTCGACGATTTTTTAAACAGATCTTCGGGTCTAATTCGGTTTTGAATATAAATTTATTACTATTTATCTTCACCTTACTCGTAATATCTTCTAATACTTCCAATTTAATTCATGCCCCCTAAAGGCATTTCGGGTGCAGGCTCAGTGATTTAGTAAAGTATATATATTGGTTCTTCTGTAGTAAAGAGGAATATCTTAAATTCCAACAATTATAAAAATAATTAGTCAGTTATTACGTATCGCAAGTTATTATTACTCAGAGTTAGTATTATTTGATTACTTGTGTAAGCAGGTAAAGAAGGAAAGCTAATATGCACCTTAATCTGGAACCGATTGGCATTATCAAGAAGGTTGCAAATAAGTCGGAAATTTTGATTTATTCTGATTTTGAACAGGTCATACGAAATATTGTGTCCAAAATAGGAGAAGGGGCCGAGAAGGGACAGAAACTCCTGGTCATTCATAAAAATAACAGCAAAAAACAGGTAGATGGCCACCAGGTTCAGGTCACGAAAGCGACCTTGCTGGAGAGAAAAGGCAATTTGCTGACAATATCTAAAATAGAAGCAAATGAAGATTCAGTAATCGATGTCCGACTTGACCTTACCGCCTGATTTCTGAAGTCTCTATAGAGACTTATAAAGCTTATTAAATCTCGTCCCTTTTCTCTTCCTTACTGGATAGATTTGATTGGCCGCCAGGAAGGGCTAATCTGATATAAACTTCATAAATGGGATTCAGGCTTTACGAATCTAAACTAAAACTCGTTATTGGATTGAACCCCGTTAATTCGTTAATTAGGTTTAGACCCGTTAATGGGTTTAGACTTCATTAATTGGGTTGAGACTCAATTAATTAGACTGAAATCCATGTACATGATTACATTGCTTTACTTTTTCTTTTTCCCCTGAGCGGCAATAGTTTTTCAATAGCTCTATCTTTCAACAGGGCGTTTGAGGATAACTGCGAATGCGCGGTAAGTATAAAACTTCAGTGCCTATAAAGCGTATTGATCAATAAATAACAGGATTGCGGTAAAGCATCCTGAACAGGAGTTGCAGTAAAGTATCGTGAATATTGAATCATGGTAAAGTACTC
Source organism: Methanosarcina sp. (assembly GCF_049706645.1). Lineage (GTDB taxonomy): Archaea > Halobacteriota > Methanosarcinia > Methanosarcinales > Methanosarcinaceae > Methanosarcina. The sequence goes on from NZ_JBNAKP010000008.1 coordinate 64,496, forward strand.
TGGATATTAACCTGCGGTAAGAAATCTTTGATGTCGACTTTCTACGAAACGTTGAAAAACTAAAAAGTAAGAACAGAGCAAGAAAGAAGGTAAAGGAAGCTCTGAAGCTTTCAGGAAAATTTCAGATACTCGAGGGAAAATATGGGAACAGATATAGGCGACCTGCTTCAGAAAAGAAAAGTTGAGCTTTCGGATCTTACAAACCAGGTGGTTGCAATTGATGCATTTAACACGCTTCACCAGTTTTTAAGCATTATTCGCCAGCGGGATGGAAGTCCTCTGGTCGATTCCGCAGGGAGAGTGACCTCCCACCTCTCAGGCCTGCTCTACCGGACAGCGAGCCTTGTTGAAGCCGGTATCAAACCTCTTTTTGTTTTTGACGGCAAGCCTCCGGATCTGAAGTCCGAAACTCTGAATAAAAGGAAAGAAATAAGGGAATCTTCACGGGAAAAATGGGAGAATGCAAAGGCTGTAGGGGATCTCGAATCGGCTTATAAGTATGCCCAGGCTTCTTCAAAGGTAAATCAGGAAATCGTTGAAGATTCCAAGTATCTCCTTGACGTTATGGGAATTCCCTTTGTTCAGGCTCCGTGTGAAGGGGAAGCACAGGCTGCATATCTGGTTCTCAAAAAAGATGCCAGCTGCGTTGCTTCGCAGGATTATGATTCATTCCTTTTCGGAGCTCCGGTCGTTGTCCGGAACCTGGCTGTAACAGGAAAACGCAAGCTTCCGGGAAAGAATATTTACGTTGACGTCGAACCCGAAATAATCGAGCTGGACGGGACTCTCGAAGCCCTGGAAATTACCAGGGAGCAGCTTATAGATATCGCCATCTGTGTAGGGACGGATTACAATAAAGGACTGGAAAAAGTAGGTCCTAAAACAGCCCTCAAACTTATTAAAAAACATGGGGATATTTATGCCGTGCTCCGCGAAAAGGGAGTAGAAATCGAAGCTGTGGACAGAATCCGAAAAATCTTTCTCCAGCCTGAAGTGACGGACAATTATGAAATAAAATGGGGCAAACCTGACTCCGAAAAACTCCTCGAATTCCTTTGTGAAAATCACGACTTCTCGGTTGACAGGGTGGAAAAAGCTGCAGAACGCCTTAAATCAGCCTCAGGAGCCAGACAGAAAACCCTTGATCAGTGGTTTTAAGGAATTTTCCGTTCAAAAACATTTTTACCTCAGATTCTTTCTTTATACTAGCTTACTGCAAAATCTTCAGTCAAGGAGGTCCGAGGCTGACAAAAGCAGGCCCGAATTCTTCTCATAAAGAGCACTCACAAGCCCATACTCATGGAGTTGTGGACCCTGAACTTCTTTCCACATCCAGGGGACTTTATGCAGTTAAATGGTCCTTTGCCGGGCTGATGGCCACAGCTCTTTTTCAAATCCTTATTGTCTGGGTTTCGGGAAGTGTAGCCCTTCTAGCTGATACAATCCACAATTTCGGGGATGCCGCAACCGCAGTACCTCTGGGTCTCGCCTTTTTTCTTTCCCGGAAAAAACCGAATAAGCGTTTTACTTACGGCTACGGCAGAGCAGAGGATATTGCAGGTCTGATTATCGTCTTTTTAATCCTTTTCAGTGCAGCTGTCGCGGCCTATGAATCCATTTCCAGATTTTTCTTCCCGCAGCCCGTGGAGTTTCTTGGAGGGGTAATTGCAGCTTCGATTGTCGGATTTCTGGGAAATGAGCTGGTTGCTAAATTCAGGATTAAAATAGGAACGGAAATTGGGAGTGCAGCGCTTGTGGCTGACGGTTACCATGCGCGAGCAGACGGTTTTACGAGCCTTGCCGTGCTTTTCGGGGCACTTGGGATCCTGCTGGGTTATCCCCTCGCGGACCCTCTTGTAGGACTTCTCATTACAATTGCAATTCTCAGGATCGTCTGGGATGCGGGCAAATCCGTATTTTCCCGTATGCTTGATGGTGTTGAACCGGATATTGTTGACGAAATTCACCAGGTAGTCAATAAAATAGAAGGGGTAAGAGATGTAACCGAAGTAAGGGTTCGCTGGCTAGGGCACAGGCTGTATGCGGAAGTAAATATCGCGGTAGACCCATTGCTTTCGGTTGAAGAAGGGCATGCAATTGCCGTAGAGGTACGGCATGGAATGATGCACAGCCTGGGATATCTCTCAAACGTGGTCGTACATGTGGACCCGCTCGGATTTGCCGGCGAATCATTTCACAGGCTGCCTGAGCATGAGCATGACAGTCTCCCTTCTCACTCTCACTGAACCTGTAAGGTTTTAAACTCTTGATATTTCTGCGCCGCGGTTTTTTGCCCTGGTAAGCATGACAATCCCGCCAACGGATTCATCAAGCATTTTTTGGACCTCTGCCTGAAGCTGCCTGCCTTCCGATTTGTTATCTACAAAGGAATATACTACAGGCCCAAAGGAACTTACTCCGGCCCCATAACTCTGGCTGCGCATGAAAGAGGCGATATTTTTCACAAACTCAGGCCAGATAAGGCTCTCCCTTTTATTGAAGCCTACAGTCTGGACATGATTTACTGCGGCTCCGAAGCTCTCGATATCTTCCTCTATTACAGCAGGCATCATTTGCATGAGCACGACATGGCAAATCTCCCTGACTTCCTCTATAGGAAGAGGGCAGAATTTCTTGAAGGTATCAATCTCCTCCTGGTCATGCATTCCCTTTTCATTGGGAATCGCTACCACCATGTCCCAATCAGGAAAATCCTCTCTGAAGAGCACTGGCCCTGGGGGCACTCGGCTGGCAGCCGATGGCATAAAACCACCTTTATCTTTGAATTTGTGCCCTCCGTCGACTATAAATCCACCTTTCTCAAAAGCAGTTACTCCTATACCCGAAGTTCCTCCTCTTTTTACTGCAAGTGCAAGTTCTCTAACGCTCTTCCCAAGCCCATACAGTTCATTCACAGCTGCTGCCGCGGCCAGGGAAGATTGAGTCCCTGATCCGAAACCTACGTGGGCTGGGTACAATTCCTGTACGTTGATCCTGATCCCTTTTCCTTCAGGGATCAGGGCTTCTGCAGCTCTTTTCATTCTATCGGCAAAACCCTGAAGGCCCTCGATCCTGACTTCATCGGCTTCTTCAGCCGTAATCCTTATATTGGGAGAGGAAAGGGTCAGTCCTGCTCCTCCATCTACTCTTCCGATCTCTGCATTCATATCAATAAGAGTCATATGAATTCGACAAGGAGTGGTTATTTTGATCATTCCTGTTAAACTCCGAAACTGGGCTTAAAGCTTTATAACTTCCTAAGTATCTGCGCTCCTTTATTGTAGCTGCTGATATTTAATCTTTTAAAAATTATCTTTCATTAAGCCTTAATTTAATGATCAGAATATAAGAATAAAAAAAGAAATAAAACAGTAGGGGAGCAGGAATTGAAGAGAAATTAAAATTTTTGAAAATTTAGATTAGTTTTTCTCACTTAATTCCTTTTTCTACACTTTTTCTCTGCTTAATTCCTCTCTTAAGATAAGGGATTCCCCTTTCATATCTTCAGGTTTTCGAATCTTGAGAAGTTCCAGAAGAGTTGGTGCAAGATCGCACAGTTTTCCATCCCTAAGAGCTTTTACCTCATCGTTTCCTGCGTAAATGCATTTTACCACATTTGAGGTATGTGCGGTATGCGCTTCTCCTGTTGTCGGGTTTTCCATCTGTTCGGCGTTCCCGTGGTCTGCAGTTATAAGTGCAACACCTCCTGTCTCTTTAAGAGCTGCTGCAATTCTGCCCATACAGCTATCCACGGCTTCTACTGCCTTTACTGCGGCCTCAAAAATTCCAGTGTGCCCTACCATATCCATGTTTGCGAAATTAAGGATGATCACATCGTACTTTCCTGACCGAATTCTCCTTGTCACTTCATCCGTAACCTCATATGCACTCATTTCGGGTTTGAGGTCATAGGTAGCGATCTTCGGTGACGGGATGAGGCAACGGTCTTCTCCTTCATAGCATTTCTCCTGTCCTCCGTTCAGGAAAAAAGTCACATGGGCGTACTTTTCAGTTTCGGCAATCCGAAGCTGGATTAGTCCATGCTTGCTCAGGATTTCACCAAGTACGTTTTCCAGTTTTTCAGGAGGGAAAGCTATAGGCAAATCAAGGGTTTCATCGTACTGCGCCATACAGACATAGTGAACCTTCGGGCGCTTTTCCCTGGGGAAACCTTCAAAATTTTCATTCACAAAGGCCCAGGTAAGCTGCCGTGCCCTATCAGGCCTGAAATTGAAGAAGATTACAGAATCGTTATCCTGTATAACTGCCTTTGGCTTTCCTTCTGAATCTGTGATTACAGTTGGTTTCACAAATTCGTCAGTTTCTCCCCTGCTGTAGGCTTCAGAAACCGCAGTCTCTGCATCAGGAGCTTCGTAAGGCGCAACTCCTATAGTCAGGGCATCATAGGCAAGTTTTGTCCTATCCCAGCGCTGATCTCTGTCCATTGCATAGTAACGCCCTGATACGGTTGCGATTTTAGCACTCTCGTTTTCCTTGCAAAAAGCATCAAGCTCCTTTATATCTTTGAGAGCGGCCCTGGGAGGAACGTCTCTGCCGTCCAGAAAAGCATGTATATAAACTTTTTTCAACCCTTTTTCATGTGCAAGTTTTATAAGAGCATAAATATGCGTCATATAACTGTGAACGCCTCCGTAAGAGACAAGCCCCATGAGATGCAGGCTTGAATCACTGGCTCTGGCGTTTAAAATTGCATCCCGAAAAGCCGGATTTTCGAAGAAATCTCCGTTCCTGATGGAGAGATTTATTCGGGTAAGGTCCTGGTACACAACTCGCCCTGCTCCTATATTCAGGTGCCCTACTTCAGAGTTTCCCATCTGGCCTTCCGGAAGGCCTACGGCCTCCCCTGAGGCTTCTAAGAAACACCAGGGATATTGTTCTATCAGGCGGTCAAGGTTCGGGGTTCGGGCTGCCAGGATAGCGTTTCCTTCGCTGGCTTCCCTATAGCCCCAGCCATCGAGAATAATGAGCATAAGAGGTCTTCTTGCCTGAATCATATGAAGCAAGTTCCGCATATGTTCATAAATAGCTTATTATGAAAACTCTCAACAGCCTTTATGAAATTTTATATTATATATTTATAGTGTATTGAAAATATATTTACTGTCCTTAATTATAAGTATTAACAATTACATATCTCCGAAATGTAAAAAAACAGACTTCAAAAACAGTTTATTATCTTAATACAAATTTTTTACTGGAAGTTCAGGCTAAATCTCCGGTTAACGGGAAGGAGGATTTGATTTTATGAGTCAAAATATTAAAGATATTATGAGTGTTCGTGATATAAAAATAACGGATTTATCCGCAAACCCTGCTCCTCTGGGTTTGATGGGTTTCGGAATGACAACCGTGCTTTTGAATATACATAATGCAGGCTTCTATCCGATGAACGCGATGATCCTTTCTATGGGCTTCTTTTACGGCGGATTGGCTCAGGTTATTGCCGGGATCATGGAATGGAAGAAGGGTAATACTTTTGGGACCACAGCTTTTACCTCATACGGGCTTTTCTGGCTCAGTCTGGTAGGACTTGTCCTGCTACCTAAGGCTGGAGATAATTTTACCGGGTTTGCCACAGAGTCGTTTCCCTTTGCTGCATACCTTTTCATGTGGGGACTTTTCACCCTTTACATGTTCATAGGCACACTAAAAGCAACAAGGGCTCTACAGGTTGTTTTCCTGACCCTTACAATCCTATTCTTCCTGCTTGCAGCTGGGAATTATCTGGGCAGCACGGAAATACTTACAATCGCTGGCTATGAAGGAATTTTTACAGGACTTTCAGCAATTTACGCTGCTATGGGTCAGGTACTGAACGAGATGTATGGAAAGAAAATGATTCCTTTGTAATAATTATAGTCTATTATTCTGGGCTTCTTGCCCTTTATTTCCAATTTTTGGTAGTTACCTGTCAGGATTTCCTGAGAAATCCCTTTTTTATTTCCTTTTTGGGCTGTTTGTGCGTGTGCAGGCTATCTTTCTCAGAATGCAAGGGTTTCCTACCGGGAACACTTTCTTGAGAGCCAGTTTGTATATTACTATTTTCTGGAAGATTTCTCATTTAAGACCTGGCTTTACGAGCAGCTCCCACTCTTTTAAAGATCTCCATCACAACAATGATAATTCCAGCTATTATGAAAAAGCTAAACCACCTTTCAAGCGAAACCGGACTAATGCCCAGAAGATCCTGCATTAAAGGTATGTTCATAGAAAGAATATGGAGTCCCTGCATCAGGATCACTCCGGTGACCAACAAATAATTATTTCTTAATGGTACCTGGAACACGGAACGGTATTCAGAACGACAGTTAAATACATGGAAGTTTTCGAAAAGCACCATCAAAAGCAGCAGTAGATTGCGTGCTTCTACTTCGTCATAGCCTCTGCTCGTAAACCATCCCCAGGCTGCAAAAGCCACAATGCCTATGGTTATCCCCGAAGTCAATGTCTGCTTAATCATGAGGCTATTAAAAATTCCCTCTTTCGGTTTTCTCGGTTTTCTACGCATTGTTTCGGGTTCACCGGCTTCGAAGGCTAAAGCTACTCCCTGAATTCCGTTTGTAACCAGGTTAAGCCAGAGAAGCTGTACCGCAAGCAGGGGTATCGACAGGCCCGCAAAGAGCGCCAGTGTGAAAAGAACCACCTCTGCAAGCCCGGTTGAGACCAGAAGATAGGTGACTTTTCTAATATTATCATATGCAACTCTTCCTTCCTCAACGCCTGCAACAATTGAAGAAAAAGTATCATCAGTTACTATCATTGAAGCCGTATCTTTTGCCACGTCCGTTCCTGAGCCCATAGCCACACCAATATTTGCCCTTCTGAGTGCAGGGGCATCATTGACCCCGTCCCCTGTGACAGCAACAAAATGACCTCTCCTTACAAGCGCATCAACAATATGCATTTTCTGCACTGGTGTGACTCTTGCAAAAACCCGTGCTTCCTCGAGAGTAGCGATAAAGGCAGGAGTTTCCGGGTCCCCAAGCTCTTCCATTTGTCTGCCAGTAATCATCTCTTCCATCGAATTGGCAATTCCAAGCTCACTGGCTATTGCAAGTGCGGTTTTGGGATGGTCTCCGGTAATCATCACAACATCAATTCCAGCCTTTTTACAGGTTTCTACCGCTTCTGTGACATCAGGCCTTAAAGGGTCTATGAATGCTGTAATGCCCAGAAAAGTGAGCTCTGGCCTGGCGGATTCAAGGCCAGGATCGTCACCTGCTTTTTCCGGAAAACCATCAGCAATTGCGAGTACGCGATATCCCTTTTCCATCAAGGAATTCAGTTCCCGATAGAGAATTTCGGGATCAATCGGGTCTTCTCCTTCTGAAGTATTCATTTTTGTACAGTATGGAAGGATAGCTTCTATAGCTCCTTTGACAGCTATCCTGAGAGAATCACTCTTATCTTCCTTATAGTATACAGCAGAGTACATCCTCTCGGATTCGAAGGGAACTTCAGCAATTATCCTTGCCTTATTCCTGGCCTCACCAGGATCGATTCCCAGTTTGGATGCAAGCGCAAGGAAAGCAACATCTATAGCATCTCCGTGGTGCACCCACTCTTTATCTTCCTGAAAAAGTGCACCTTCATTGCATACAGCAGCCGCAAGTGCAAGCCTTCGAAGCCTTTCCATGTCCTCGGTATCAGGAGGATCTCTATTTTCTCTCCTGACTTCCCCGATAGGTATATAGCCCTCCCCTGAAACTTCAAAATAATCTCCTGGGGGCAGCAGAATTATTTTCGCGGTTTGCTGATTGACAGTCAGTGTTCCTGTTTTATCCGTCGCTATTGTAGTGCAGCTCCCAAGGCTTTCTACGGCAGAGAGTCTGCGAACTATAACATTTCTTTTAGCCATTCTGGTGGATGCGATCGAGAGGGCAACGGTAACCCCGACTGGCAATCCCTCAGGAATAGCTGATACTATAAGGGCTATTGCAAGGAAAAAAACTTCAACAGGCGCTATACCCTGTAAAAGGGCAACTGCACTCATCAAAAGACTTGCCGCGATTACAAGGATTCCTATTTTCTGGGAAAAATCTTCCATTCGTATAAGAAGAGGTGGTTTTGCCGGCTCGGTTTCTGTGACAGCGCGTGCAATCATACCAACTTCAGTCCGATTGCCGGTTGCAGTCACGACCCCACAGCCGCGCCCTGTAATTACAGTGCTCCCTGCATATGACATATTATGCCGGTCACTTACAGGCGTGTCCTGTATCAGGATATCTGCAGTTTTCCGCACGGCGGCGGATTCTCCTGTAAGGAGTGATTCGTCAATTGTAAGGTTTGCTGCATAAAGAATCCTGAGATCGGCAGGGATACGGTTTCCGGATTCGAGCAAGACAATATCCCCGGGAACTATCTCTTCAGCCGGAATTTTCAGTTCGGCTTTTTTTCTCCTGACTCGAGCTGTTATCTTCAAGATGGTCTGCAATTGAGATGCGCTTTGCTCTGCTTTCCATTCCTGCATGGTGCCAATTATTGCATTGATTACCACCACGAGGAAAATGAACCCAGCATCCTTGATATCGTCCAGAAGAATTGAGATAATCCCTGCTATGAGAAGAATATAAATTAGAGGACTCTTGAACTGGTGAAGGATTATTTCTGCCATTCCTGGAGGTTTCCTTGTCGGAAGGGTATTTTTTCCGTATTCTTCCAGCCTTAAAGCTGCTTCTTCAGGTGCCAGACCTTCGGATGAGGTAATAAGTTTTTTGAAGATTTCTTCAGTTTGCAGGGCATGCCATGAAGTAGCATGTGCCGAGCCATCTTCTGAAGAGTCAAAAGCCTCCGGAAGTTTTTTTGAGGAACTATAATCTCTCTCTTCTCTTGGATCGGGTTTTCTACGATCCTCTTCAGGGATATCCGGATCTATCTGGAACATAAATACCCCCCTTTCCAATATCTCCTCTCTTAAGGCATATGATGTAAATACGATCCTGTTTTTGCCTTCCTGTCTTTAGTTTTTTGTCTAGCTGATCTCTTCTCCAGTAAGCCTCCCGAGTACATCCACACAGAGAAATTATACGATTCAGGCAATACCCCCAGAGATTATTTTCATACTTAGGCGAGCTAAAATGACTGATTGAGGCTGTCTATGGTGTGGCTTTAAATTCCTTTATACGGGACAGAAGTACCACATGAAATCGAATAGATTTGCAATTAGCTGAGCACACTTACAGTTAATCCCCCTTCACTACATAGATTGCTTATTATATAAATCGCATTTTGATAATTGCAACTTTTATAAATTATAAAAATTAAAATAACGTTTTGATTGCATTATCTTTGAGCCGGTTTCAAAACTATATTTATTATTCACTCAATAACAAAAATATTTTTAAAAAGGGGGGTTATACCCGGCTTTCTCCGTATAACTCTATGCAAGCTCTAAAACTTGAGATCCTGACCAGGCTTTTTGCCTTCCTGAAACTTATTTCGGAGAATACTAATCCTGAGCTTTTCACTTTCAGTTCTTTAAGTCCCGGGATTTCTTAAAGGTATATTTCCTTTAACAGGAAGACCAGAGATAGAAAAACCATAATTAAACTTATATCTTTAAGTTTTCCGCTTCCGACTTTTATCGCGGTGTAGGAAATTATGCCCCAGACAATTCCTTCGGCAATTGAATAGCTGAAGGTCATCACCAGAATTGTAACTGTTGCAGGGACAACTTCGGTCCAGGTTTCAAAATCGAGATCTCTTAAGCTCTGAATCATGAAAATCCCTACCATGATAAGGGCAGGAGAGGTTGCATATCCCGGAATAACGGCTGCTATAGGGGAGATGAAAACCGCAAGCAGAAACAGTCCTGCCACTACAACTGAAGTAAGCCCTGTTCTTCCTCCTTCCTCAACTCCTGATGCACTTTCAACGTAGGTAGTCACTGTAGACGTTCCCATAACTGCACCGGCACATGTGGCAATGGCATCGGCCATAAGAGCCTGTTTGGCTCTGGGAAGTCTTCCCTCCTCATCCAAAAAATCCGCCCTGGAAGAAACTCCAACCAGAGTGCCCACCGTGTCAAAGAAATCCGTAAAGAGAAAGGTGAACATTATCACATAAAAGTCAGGATTGGCAAGAAGCGAGAAATCAAACTTGAAAGCAATGGGAGCAAGAGAAGGGGGCATTGAAAAGAATCTGTCAGGAAATTCGGTAATACCCAAAACCATTCCCAGAACTGTCACTGCAATTATCCCCCAGAGAATTGCCCCCCTGACCCTGTAAGCCTGCAAAACTATCATAAGAGTAAAACCAAGTATAGAGAGAAGTACTGTTGTTTCCCTCAGGTTCCCCAGAGTTACAAAGGTGTTAGGATCCTGAACAATAATCTTTGATCCCGTAAATCCGATAAAAGCAATAAAGAAGCCGATACCCGCACTTATTGCAATCTTAAGGTTTTTTGGAATCTCGTTGACTACGGTCTCTCTGAATTTTGTCAGGGTCAGAAGGACAAAAATAATCCCATCGATAAGAACTGCGGTAAGGGCAGCCTGCCAGCTTATATTCATGCCGAGAACGACAGTAAACGCAAAAAAGGCATTCAAGCCCATTCCGGGAGCCAGGGCAAAAGGATAATTGGCCCACAGCCCCATAATAAGAGTTCCGATCGCCGCTGAGAGACAGGTTGCAACCATGACAGCTCCGAAATCCATCCCTGTGCTGCTGAGGATAGTGGGGTTTACGAAAATGATGTAAGCCATTGTTACAAACGTAGTCAGCCCGGCAAGAGCCTCGGTTTTGGGATCAGTTTTATTCTGGCGTAATTTGAATAACTTTTCCAGGATTTCCATTGGTGCCACTCGATAAGTTTATTTAATTTTATTGTTTTCGACGCCTGTAAATATTCTGATTTCTTATAGGACGTATGCCAATATCTTTTTTATGGAATAACGAGAACATAATTTCCTTCTAAAAATAATTGTTAGTTTACTCAGCTAGTATTAGTTCATTTCTCTAAAACGTAGTTAACTCCTCATATCTTATACACATTGTAAAATCTTCTATTGAGTAAATAATATTTGAAAGTGCTCCAGTATTACTTTTATGAGCTCCAATGTATTTTTCGGAAGTTTTGAACGCTTTCTCAGGTACAGACGAAAGAATGCCCCCGAATTTAAGCAAAAGAATGCTACACTAGAACTCTTAAAAAGTTCCGTTTTAGTTGCGTTTTCAGGCGCATTAAGAATTCACATTGCTTTCCTCCTGCTTCAAATCCATTCCAGTATATTTACCTGCATTGCGGGAGGACTTGTAATCTATAGCGTATATACGCTCGATAGGGCCCTTGGCTCCGAAGAGGATATTGTAAACCGGAAGGAGTTAAGTGGTTCAAGAAAGGAAATAGGGCTTGCAGCCTCTATGCTTACCTTTATTATAGGGAGTTATATACTGGCAAAAGAAGAAATGCTTGCACTTGCACTCTTACCTTTCATAACTGGCTTCCTTTACAGTAAAGGGATTAAAATCGGAAAATTCGCCTTGAAACTCAAAGGTGGACTTGGAGTCAAAAACTTTGTTGTAGGTCTCACCTGGGGCGCTTTTATCTCAGGACTTGCAGGCAGTACCTGTAAAAGCATGCTCCCTATAATTCTAGTTTTCACTTTCTTTGGTGTCAAACTCTTTATCAATTCTGCCGTGTATGACTTCAAAGATATTAAAGGAGATACTCTCGCAGGTATCAAAACCCTTCCTGTAAGTCTTGGGGCACGAAATACCCGTAATTTCCTTCTCGGACTGCACCTGCTGTCCCATCTGATACTTGGTATTGCGCTGATTAACGGAGTTCTTGCTTTCGAGCCTCTTATCGTCTTCTACAGCTTCATTTGTGGGCTGATCTGCATCCAGAACTATACAAAAACTGATGATGAGGAGCCTTCTTTCCGGAAGTTAGAAAGAACGGTTCTTGTGGACGGAGAATCAACCTCGATTGTCGGACTGAGAACAATTGCGGGTGCTTTCCTCGCATAAAATATGTATCCGGAATGGGGTCTATGCTCAGGTGCGAAAGCAATAACGCAGGCAAAATATTTCAGAGAAAACGATCCAGTTCCCCGGAAATTTACCGGGACGAAAACCCGAATCCCATTTCCCTATCGGTTTTAAGATTGCTTTCAGGAAATCTTCAACAGGCTTTATAGATTCTTTATTTCAATTGAGTTCTCTTTATAATGCTTAAAAAGATCCTCTCCCCATTTGATTGAGGACGAGTCAAAACCTATCAGGTCATTTCGAGGATCAAAGGTTCCGTTTTTGAAAAAGAGCGAAAGGGATAGAAAGCGATCTGTTACCACGAAGGCTACCTTTGCGTTGTCGTATACATGGAAACTCGTGTGTTTAAATTTAAGGAATTCTTCAATTTCGGCACTATGCTCACTCTTTATTTTGAAAAATACATTGGGCGTAACAATTATGGAAATCGGAATATTTTTGCGGGCCAATTCCAGAAACATTGGGGGATGGCTTGGAAGAAAAATGGATGAAAAGCCCATAAAGCGAGTAGAAGACAGCACATTCTCCAGAAAGGCCTTATGAGTATCATAAATATGCTCGTGTTCATCTCTTATGATTCTACACTCTTTAAGCTCCAGAATTCTGTTTAAGAGTATCTCAGGAATTGCAGCAAGATCATGATCTCTCCAGAATTCTTCGTTTGTTTCTATAGCTGTAAGAGTATCCAGGAAGGGTTTGTAATATATGGCTGAAACTTTTCCCAGGCATGTCAACCTATACATTCCCTCCTGCCTGATAATCAAATTTGCGGCTTCCATTTCTTTAAGACGAGGCAGGATCTCAGGTGACCTTACATCAAAATAATCTTTGATCTCGGAAAGAGTTCTCGGATTCTCCTGAAGTAAAAATAGAATATCCTTCCTTTTTTCAGAAAAGGTGAGAATGCTTAAAAGTCCGCTGGATTTCACTTCTATCAACTCATTATTTTTTGTATGTTTCTGGAGGTACTCGGAGCTTAATGTCCTTAAATAAGTCCTTTGATTTTGATTTACAATAAATAAAATTTAAGTTTTATATTCCTCTTATTTTTTATATTGAATTAAGGGGCAGTTATATCCGAATGATATAGCAATACTAGAATGCTATACGAATTCAATATATATTACCTTTTTCGAAAGTGTAATTAATTTTTAGTAGTTTTTCTCTCCGATTTAGAATTGTACGTACCTGTCTTCCGAAAATGCAGGCCATCTCTTTGAATAACTTTTCTGAATATTAAAAGAAACTTTATATGTTAATGGTATCAAATTATTTTACTAATATAAAGTTCAGAATTGATCGCCGTGAAATATAACAAAATTCATAATTAAAAAATTAATATTTAAAATTGAGATATATATTAAGTAATTTAAAAGAGTACGTAAATACTTAAATGGAAAATATATTAAAAATGGTAGTAAATAAATTTTATCTGTATAATTTCCAATTTATTAAATAGTAACATTAGTGGTAACATTCGTGGGAATAGTAACATTAGTGGTGGCATTCGTGGTAATAGTAACATTAGTGATAACATCAGTAGTATTGGTAATAAAAGTATATTCAATAGAAAGACCGTTAAGAGAACAGTTAATTAATTCTATGGCCCTGATAGATTTTACAGATCTACTTGCGGATCTCACTTAAAAAACTATAAAATAGTAATCAAAAAATATCTATTTTCTGTTGAATTTTAAGTGATTGATTTTCCTTTTATACTCAAAACGGTACCAATTGAGTGCGAAGGCTCCTCGAAGTTAAACGTGGAAATTAAAGTTTTCCCTGCCTAGGCACGGCAGGGTTATTCGGATTCTGTCTGCATTATTTGTTATTATAAATACCTTGAAAAAGGTTCTCAATGGAGGAAGTGGCGCATGCCTGTAAAGATCATGGCAACTCCGAGCCGGTTTGCAGTAGCAATGACTTCGCCGTCCCGAATTGATCCTCCTGGAGAGACTATGTAACGAATGTCATTCTCTGCGGCATAAACTATGCTGTCATCGAAGGGGAAAAAGGCATCCGATGCCATTACGCACTCTGACATAATTTTCTGGCAATAAGCTTCAAAAGAGGTTGCAGGATGTTCCCGTTCGTAAATTATCCTGAGATTTTCCACAGCTTTTGTAGCTGCCAGTTTGCGAATCGAGTCAACCCTGTTCGGCTGTCCTGCACCCATAGCAAGTACCATGAAAAATCCTGGCTCGTATTCGTGAGCAAGGATCACTGCGTTGGATTTAGTTGCCTTGCAGGCTTTCAGGCAGAATTCCGACAGAGAGCGTTTCTCTTCGGGATACGAGATGTCTGTGACTGACTCCCATTTCTCGTAGAGGCCGATATCACGAGTTTGCTTGAGCATGCCTCCGATTATATACTTATACGTGTAATCTGTCCCGAAAACTTCTCTGAGCTCAGGCAGTCTAAGGAGTCTAAGATTTTCACTTTTATTTTTCAGGTATTCAAGGGCATCGGGCTTGAAGTCAGGAGCAAGAATAATTTCCACAAATTTCCCATTCAGAAAAGTCGCAGCCTCAAGGTCAAAGATTTCATTGGTGCAGATTATACTTCCATAAGCCGAAATAGGATCTCCATCCCAGGCAGCCTGCAGAGCCTGCAGGAGTGTGCTTCCGGTAGCAAGCCCGCATGGATTATTGTGTTTTACAATTGCCACTGCAGGAGAGGCGTTCCCGAGTTCTTTGACCGTCTGAAGGGCGTTGTCGGCGTCCACATAGTTATTATAGGAGAGTTCTTTTCCATGCAACTGGGCGGCTTTTGCCAGGGTAGGACCTTCTACTCTGGGGTCTTTATAAAAAAAGGCTCTCTGATGCCAGTTTTCTCCATAACGGAGTTTTACACCCTCGGTAAAATTCAGGCGGAGTATGTTTTCTCCGAGCAGGGTCCTGCTCAGGTAGGTATCAATGGCTGCATCGTAATCCGTAGTATGCTTGAAAGCCTTAACTGCAAGGGCAGCCCTGGTTGGTTCAGAAATCACTCCGGTTGAACGCAGTTCCTTCAGAACATGCCCGTAGTCCGATGGGTCGGAAAGCACTGTAACCGAACGGTAGTTTTTCGCTGCCGAACGAAGAAGGGTTGGGCCCCCGATATCTATGTTTTCGATGGCCTCCTCAAGCTCAACACCTTCCTTTGAGACCGTTACCTCAAACGGATAAAGGTTTACAGCGACCATATCAATGAGGGAGATATCTTCTTTTACAGCTTCAGCCATCTGTTCTTTGCTTTCTCGCAGGCATAAGAGCCCGCCATGAATTCTCGGGTGGAGAGTTTTGACCCTCCCTCCCATCATCTCCGGACAGCCCGTAACTTCCGAGACATCGGTAACTTCTATGCCGGCGTCGCGAAGAATTTTCGCGGTCCCGCCTGTTGAAATAATCTTCACGCCAAGTGATTCAAGCCCGCGTGCAAATTCTGCAATTCCGGTCTTGTCTGAGACGCTGAGCAGTGCCCTTTTTACCAAAAAATCACCAATATACTTGCTTTAAAAATTCCTAGCTATAAAACTTATGGTCTATATGTTATTATATTAAAAAGGAGTCTTTTTCTTGGAAAACCGGACTTCAATTCTGCAAACCCGGTATCTCCATCAAGGTGCTGCCAGAACTCTTCTGGGGGTATAGTTCTTTAAGTTTTTGGTACTTTGTATGCATAACTCCTTGAAATTATACCATGATTAGCTTCTTTCAGGAAAATATTAAGGTGAAATATTTCTTATCTGGAACCGGAATTCAGGTGAAATACTTATTCTTTGAAATCAGAATGGATAGGAAATGCATATAAAATATGGCTTTTAAATCTCTTTTTAATCCATTTCCGGAAATAATCTCAAAGGGCTGGGGAGTTGAATGGAAAGGAAATATGATATTATAATTATCGGGACGGGTACTGCGGGCAGGACTCTTGCAGGCAGGGCACGATCATCAGGATTGAAATTTGCTATTATTGACTCAAGGGAGTATGGAGGGACCTGCCCTCTCAGGGGCTGCGATCCAAAAAAGGTGCTTGCAAGTGCATCTGAAGCTACGGACTGGAATAACAGGCTGATAGGAAAAGGTGCAGGGACAAAAGACCCTTTAGAGGTCGACTGGCCTTCACTTATCGAATTCAAGAGAACTTTTACTGAAGGTTATCCCCTTGAAGCTGAAAAAATGTTTACGGATCTGGGAATTGATATGTATCATGGGAGAGCCTATTTCGCCGATGAAAATACAGTCGTTGTAGGAGAAGACCGACTTAAAGGAGAATATATTTTCATTGCCACGGGCTCAAAGCCCAGGAGACTGGGCATACCTGGCGAAGAATACCTTACAACAAGTGAGGGTTTCATGGAAACTGAAAAGCTCCCTCAAAAGATTATTTTTCTCGGGGGCGGCTACATTTCTTTTGAGTTTGCACATATTGCGAGAAGGGCAGGGCCTGAAGTCTTAATCCTGCACAGGAGTGAAAAACCGCTCGGGCCTTTCGATCCCGATATGGTCGATCTGCTTGTAAAAGCCTCAGAAACCGCAGGCATTAAAATCCTTACAAACAACCCGGTAGTAGCTGTAGAAAAAGAAAACCACGGCTTTCTGGTCAGAACTGAGTTTAAAACCGGGACAGGGTCAGAAACCCGGACTTTTCATGCGGACATGGTTGTGAACGGGGCCGGGAGGGTTCCTGATATCGAAGACCTGAAACTTGAAAATGCAGGCGTTAAGGCTGAAAAAAAAGGTATTATAGTTGACAAACACATGCAGACTTCAAACCCGCATATTTACGCCGGAGGAGATTGTGTGGCTGGCGGCATGCAGCTCACTCCCGTAGCAACCCTTCAGGGAAAAGTTGTTGCTTCTAACATTCTGGATGGAGACGGCGCAGAAGTTGATTACACCGGTATCCCCAGTGCGGTTTTTACCATTCCTGTCCTGGCTTCGGTAGGAGTCAATGCCTCTAAGGACAGCAATAAGTACAGGGTAATCTTTCGGGACCGACGCAGCTGGAATACAACCCGCAGGGCCGGGACCGAGTTCGCGGCTTCAAAAGTGGTTCTTGACGAAGCCGGCGACCGCATAATGGGAGCTCATATACTTGGCCCGAATGCTGAAGAAGCTATAAATATTTTCGCTATGGCAATAAGGCTTAACCTCAGCGTATCGGACATAAAGAAAGTAATCTTTACCTATCCTACGGTGTGTTCGGATATTCCCTATATGCTGTAACTTGCAGGACCGGATACAGGCACTCAAACTTGTCTGGAGTTTACTCAAGAAAATCCGGTCTCTGCAAACATATCATTCCTGACTGACACCCATAACAAATTCGAAAATGGAGTTATTATGCCTGAAAGAAAGCCAGAAAAACCTTATATGCAGGATTTTGTTTCCGAATACGACATCCCTGACAATACACAGAATTTCGACCGGATCTGGACTCTTCTAAAGGAAGAGTATCCTGATGTAAAACCCTCTCTTAATTACGGCAATCCCCTTGAACTTCTTGTGGCAACCGTGCTTTCAGCCCAGTCAACCGATGTCCAGATCAATAAAGTGACTGAAAAACTGTTCAAAAAGTACAGGACTGTAGAAGACTATGCCATTGCAGACCTCAGGGAGCTTGAAAATGATCTTTATTCCACAGGCTTTTACAAAACCAAGGCGAAGAACATCAAAGCTGCTGCGCAGATTATTGTTGAGAAATACAACGGAGAAGTTCCGAGCACTATGGAAGAACTGATCAGTTTGCCGGGAGTAGGAAGAAAAACAGCTAATATAGTGCTTGCCAGGGCATTTGGAATAGCTGAGGGAGTTGCTGTGGATACCCATGTAAAAAGGGTTTCAAGAAGGCTGGGATTCACTAAGAATTCCGATCCTGTTAAAATTGAAAAGGATCTTATTTCGCTTGCTCGAAAGGAAGACCTTGATTCGATCTCCATGACCCTGATTTATCATGGGAGGAAAGTCTGCCAGGCAAAAAAGCCAAAATGCCCATCCTGCGTTGTGAACCAGCTCTGCCCTTCGAGTGTAATATTTATGACCCGGTATTATTTATGAGAGCATTGAAAAGTCAGGCTTTCTTTTTAAACACTTTTCCAAACCCAAAACTGATTGCCAGCACTGCAAGCGTTCCAACTGCTATTGCTGCTACTTCTCCGCTTTTGCCCATACCCTCAATCGAATAATCAGCCATTGGAGAACTTAAAACTGGTTCCTGTTCCTCAAGGTCGGATAATCTGGACTCCTCGATCACGCCTGAAGCAGCGCTTTCAAGTCCGTCGGGGTCAGGAGATGCAAGGAAAGGGGCCAGAACAGAAAGCAAAAGCGCAATTGCAATTCCCGTATAAAGGAATTTCATATTCGAGTTTCTGCTCATGCGTGAGCCTCCTTTGTGTACTTATCCGATCTGGCAATGAAATTATCCTCAAGAAGGTCAGGGCGGGATTTTGCAATAGCTGTGATCGCAACTGAGGTGATAAGCCCTTCACCTATGAAGCCAATTATCAGGTGATAGGTGCCCATGGTAATGAGACCTGGAACCAGTGGGAAAGTACCTGCAATCCACATCTGAACTGCACAGACCATTGACGAGATAAACAGGCCGAACCAGGCACCTCCGAAGGCTGCAATGCTTGTGCCTGTACTCTTGCGAAGGGCAGCATAGGTATAATATCCAACAAACCCGGAAACGATGCCCATATTCAGAATGTTTGCTCCCATTGTAGTGATCCCGCCGTCACCAAAGGCGAATCCCTGTACAAGTAGCACCAGAGTAAGTACCAGGACTCCAGCCCAGGGGCTTCCGAAGACGATAGCAACAAGGGCTGCTCCTACCATGTGCCCGCTTGTCCCCATTCCGATAGGAATGTTCATGGCCTGGATTGCAAAGATTCCTGCTGCAAGGGCGGCAAGAACAGGTACTTTCATTTCGTCAAGTTCATTTTTTGCCCATTTCATTGACATTATTATAAATGGGAGGGCAATTACCCAATAAACCAATGCCTGGGTTAAAGGTATAAAAGAATCAGGTATATGCATTCTTATTTCCCTCTCTTACATCCGATTTCTTATTCTCTTATTTGACTTTGATATAAGCCAATAATTTCTTAAAGTGTCCCTTTTAATAAGGTAAAAATACCCAAAAAGTCAAAGTTTGCCGACTATTAATGTTAGTGAAAGCTGACCTATAATCCCTTATGACTGTTCACGATATGCATTCCCATATGAATATCGTGAAAGATTTTAATATAAATTAGATAACTCAGTATTACATAAATACATTTTGGTATTACTTTTTTTGACAATTTTTTGTACAAGTCCGATTAAGTATTCTATTTTCTACAACTAAATCGAATATATATTCTTATAAGGCCAACTAGTATTAATTTATAGATTTTAACTTACGATTTCTTGATCGTTCTCTCATTATTTCTAAAAATACCTGCGCACTTCATCTTATTTATTTTCATCTATATGCATTTTTCAATTTTTCTTCATGCAGGTTACTTTCTTCATGCAAGTTACTTAGAAGACACATTTAGCTGAATAAAGCGCATTAAGATAAATTTAAACCTGTTATGGCACCACAGGGTTCAAGCCTTTCAAGGATATTTTTCAATTTATCTCACGTTTGTACCCTGACTACTATCGATCCTGTCATATAGTTCTTTCAAATCCTTGCGTAACCTGTTAACTTCATTCTTCCAGAGTTTTTTACTGGATTCCGGACAGGAGCCCATTTTCAAAGCTGCGATTTTCGCATAGTTCAGGGAAACTTTTCTGTTGCTCCAGGAAAGGCCGAAAGCCAGATCGGTTTTTTTGATGCTGTATTTTTCGTGGATCAGGAATTCATAAAGCTCAGGAACCTGATTCAGCTTTTTTTCGGAACTCTCGGGAAAGTCTGGGGCAAGGCCAACCAGATTCCGGAGATGAGACTGGACGCCACAGCTTTCGGGGCACAGTTTCTCCGAGTTTGCAAACTTAAGCATCTCTCTGAATTCAAGGAAAATATCCGTCTGCCCAAAACCTGAGGGTAGAGTTTTCCCGAGGAAAATAAGGATATGGATGCACTCGTGAAAGAGGATTTTTGCTATGAGGAACTCAATTCTATCCTGAAGGTTCCATAACCTTTCGACCAGCTCCCTTTCCTACAACTCATACGGATTTACCAGGACAAGGGATCTATATATGATTTTCCTGTCTTTTCTGGAAACGATCTTCTCCGGCTCGAAGGCTAGCCCCTGCATCATTCCGAAAAATTGCACACTGACCGCCAGATCCCAGCAGTGTTCCCATTCTCCGGAATGCACACATTTCACCCGATAATATTTTCCGTCAAAGTGGACCCTTTTTATTAACCGGTACAGATCTTCGCTTTGTTCTTTGATGAGAGCTTTTATCACGGGTTCCCGATAAATGTTCAGGTCAAGATAAAGAAGCCCTGGAGGAAAGAACGAGAAGTCAGAAACAGGAGAAAAAGCAGGATAAGAAACAGGATAAGAAACAGGATAAAAAACAGGAGGAGAGCACTGGACAATAGAAGGGACCGGTGAAGGAGCCAGTGAAGATGCAGGGAATAACTTGCCCCACGCTCTGTGTACCAGCAAACTGTTTTTTTCCCCTGGTGAAACTTTTTTTGCTCTTATTCCCTGCATCATAAATCTGTCCCTCATGATCCTATCCTCCCCATATTATTAAGTTAGTAGTAATACTAAATTCTATTTTAGTATTAATTAATAATAAAATAAGTTAAATAATAAATACTTTGTCGTACTAAAATAAAAATTAGTATTAATATACTGGGTAACAAAGAAATTGAGATCCTTTGAAAAAAGTAAATAGTTGTAAATAATTTATGTGAGAACCATAATCTAACTTGTTTCTCAACCCTAACCTCAGGAAATTCCTGTAGTTTCCTTCACTTATTTCCTCTTCTAGTAATAGCTTTTTCAATATCTTTTTGCAGATTTTACGCTGAAATTTGCTTTCTTTTGTTGCTCAATTGCTTTAGATCTTTTAGAACCCTGTGGATTACAGGAACCGGAGAACTTAAACTTTTTAATCTCAAACTAACTTACGCAGATTTATTGGGATATTTCTATTTTCTTGATACTAACTGTTCACCTGATTTAACATCATTAAATTGTGTTTTTGTGTTATTTTTATGAATATATTTATCAGTTTGTATGCAGATTAATAACGAATAGGAAATAATTTATTTTAAGAAAACAATACCTAGTATGAGCCAGAAATTGAGAAAATCCTGTCTGGCAAGGAAAGGAGTAAAATATGCCTGAAGAAATTGCGAGAACAAAAGTTATTAGATTAAAAAATACGCGCATAAGAAACCTGAAAATAAAGGGTCTTAAATCAAAACCTTTTGTCTTAAAGAAACTGACACTAAAAGATGTCAAATTTGATAGAGTCAAATCCTGACATGCATGAAAATTGACTTCAAATTTACATCAAATTTGTAATCCTGATTAACTTTTGGGTGATAGTCGGTAAATTTCCCGCTGAATTGTACTCAGCAGGTGAAAGATTATTATTTTAGTGGTTCTGGAAAGTTTTCCTATATAAAGGAGACCTGAGAAATCAAAGAGCAAAGATTATGAAAAATAAAGATAGATACGATTCTTTTTTGGAAACTTTGGAGGAGTTTGTATAGACTGCAAGAAAGTTATTACCAGTTACTGGAACATACGGTCTTCCACATACACAAATGGGGTAAATGGTTTTGATGAAGAAGAACGCATGGTCTGGGGACAAATATTTGAAAATTCTCTGCCTTCAGGTAAGCGTTTGAAAATACTGGACGTAGGCACAGGTGCTGGTTTTCTCGCCCTTCTCTTTGCTGAGATGGGTCATAACGTAACAGGCATAGATCTTTCCGCAGGCATGCTCGAGAAAGCGAAGCATAACGCAGACAATATGGGCCTTGAGATTGATTTTTTCCATGGGGATGCGGAAAACCTGCCTTTTGAAGACGGTTCTTTCGATCTGGTCACGAATAAATTCCTGCTCTGGACTCTTCAGCAGCCTTCCTTTGCTGTCAGGGAATGGAAGCGCGTTCTTAAACCGGGAGGAATGGTTTTTGCCATAGATGGAGATTGGTTTGATCCCCGACCAAGCAGACGCGTTAAAAGAACACTCTCTGAGTGGACAGAGAAGTTTGTGAAAAAGAACTCGAACGCTTCGATCTTCAAACATCATTATGGGCCAATTCGGAGTTCTCTACCTCTCTATGAGAAAATAAGTCCTGAAAATGCCTCCCTCCTCTTTTCAGAAACCGGATTTGTAAATACTTCAGTCAATCCTCTTCTTGAGGTACAGAAATTTAAAAAAAACAGGCAATCACTCCCACAAAGAATTCTTGGAAACAATTCGATCTTTCTGATATCGGGACAGAAAAAGTTAGAATAAGTTCCTGCTACGCTGGATAAGCTATACAAAAAATGCGGACATTTATTTTCCCATTGTTAACAACTCTCTTTTCCATTTTTTGTATTAGAGATAAAAACTTCTGAGACTGCATAAGTGGTTTTCAAAAACCTGTAGCTATTAACTTGTAGCCATTAAACCTGTAGCCATTAATACTCAGTTCTCAGAAGAGTTAAGGAAACAATGGAAGCAGTCTTAAACATAAAGATGGATGAATAATATGCAGCCTGCACTCAGGAGCAGAAAAAAGACGTCCTGAGTTCTGATTTTTGTTCTGTAATACGCCTTTTCGTATCCACTTCCGTAGCCTCTGCAAAGCATGCTTATATAGGTCCTTTCTCCTTGCTCGTAGGAGCGTATGAAAATTGCGCTCATACTGTTTCCTACCTGCTCGATGACCCATCTTCTTGGCACGTTTTTGTTCCAGATATCAAAGAGCCTGGTCTGCTGTGCGATCCTTATCCTTTTGAGGACGGCCCAGAACAGAAAGAGATAACGTACCATCATGCTCAGGAGCAGAGTAAATTCCCTTGGGATGCCTATCCTGTCTGCTGCTGCAACCATATCTCTCAGCCGCGTAGTGGAAGATAACAGGACGACAGCTGTTATGCAGACCAAAAATTTCGCAAGCAGCGTACTTCCAAAGGCAAGTCCCTCATAAGTTATACCGAGTCCGAAAGGCAGGTCAAGAGGGTATGGAGTATAACTTTCTATAAAGGAAGGTCTTAGGAATGGCTGGATAAGGGCAATTCCGAGCCCGAATGGTAAAATCGCAAGAATGCGAAGGAAAAAATATTTTAAATCCAGCCCTGCGGCAAGCACAAGGAACATCAAATAGACTTCTATGGCAAGAAGGCGGAACATATTTTTTTCGTGAATCCGGGGTAGGCTAACTACATAAATGATTATCGCAAGCGCAAAAAGCAACTTTATCCTGGGGTCAAGCCTGTGTAATGGACTGTTTTTATAGGATTCACGTTCAATGTCCGTGAGCGTTACCATTAAAAGTTCTCCTGTGCAGAAGATTTTTCTCTGGCTGTCACTTCATCCCTGCCTTTTGCTGTCCGGAGCTTATGAGCCGCAATACTTCATCTCTGGCTTTTTCGGCTGTTATCTGTATATTGACCTCGAGTCCTTCCTGCTGGAGCATCTCGAACACTTCAGCTACCCTCGGAAGTCTTAAATGGGCTTTCCTGAGGAGGTCGGGATCGCTGAAGATCTCATCCGGGCTTCCATCGGCTTCAAGTTTCCCATGGTGGAGGACAAAAACCCTTTCCGCAAAATAAGGAACAACATCCACATCATGTGTAGAAAGGAGCAGGGTGATTCCAAGGTCCCTGTTCATCTTCATAATCAGTTCAAGAACGCGGGCAGAACTGAGAGGATCAAGACCGGCTGTTGGTTCGTCAAGGACTATGACTTCAGGGCGCATGGCAAGGATGCCTGCAATTGCCACAAGTTTTTTCTGCCCTCCGCTTAGATGATGCGGGGCTCTTTCTTCAAAACCTGTGAGTCCGACCATCTCAAGGGCTTCTTTGACTCTTGTTTCGACCTCTTTTCTGGATAGACCCATATTAATAGGCCCGAAAGCGATATCTTCTTCAACACTCGGAGCAAGCACCTGGTCATCAGGATCCTGGAAGACGATTCCTACGGTTTCCCTGCAGGCCCGGACATTCTTTTTACTTACTTTTTCCCCCTTTACCAGGACTTCCCCTGAAAGAGGGCGGAGGATTCCGTTAAGGTGTTTAAATAAAGTTGATTTTCCTGCTCCATTAGCCCCAAGCACTGCCACTCTCTCTCCTTTGAACACCTTGAGGTTGATTTTATCCAGGGCGTTTGAATCAAGATGAGGATATCTATGGCAGAGATCTCTGACCTCCAGTACAGGAACGCCGCTTCTTTCAGGAGCCTGGCCCGATTTTTCGGAACCGGCTTCGGATTTATGGCTCCTCATGCCTGCGTTTTCTTTCGGGAAGGTTGCTGCTTCTTCGGAATTATGTGGGGAATTCGAAATGCTCATTCTGAAAACGTCCTGTATGAAAATCGCGTCTAACTGCTGAAAACTAACTTTTTTCAAAATAGTGTTACAACTAATGAAGTTATCTTTTTTATGCGTTATGGTTTGCACTTTTTTACGTTTCCGTATCAGCTTACAAAAATAAATTCATTCTTTTGAGGGGTAACATCTAAATTCAGTTTCTCCATAATAAGTAACACGCTCATATGCCAAAGTATTAAATAATTCCTCATCGTAACTTAATATGTCATACGAACCGACAAAAACAGATATGTCTCCTAAATCTGTTTAAAGAGCCTGCAACTTTGGTTTTCTCACCTGTATATATAAAGTCAGGTGGGAAGCCGCAGTGCTAAAAGAGAGCGGAATGGGAATACTCCATCTCTTTCGCCTTTCAATCTTATTATTCTTAAAACTATCCAATAGTATAGAGCCCAATTTGAGATCATTAAATGCAGATAAAGAAATCTACGGTGAATAATTCGAGAAACTTGATAAATAGAATTTCTCATAAATCCCGAATCATTAAATTTTAAAGTATTTATATAATTTTCATCCAGATAAGTACTCATAAATTGCTGTTGTTGCAGCGCTATACATTCTTCTAGCTCTCTTATCTCCTACATAGCGCGCCTCTTTTAGTTTCTCTTCTTTAGCTCTAAGAACTTCTTCTATTGTGTTAATATTTATAGATTTTAATCTTTCTTTTTGCCATTCTGTAATATCCAAAACTTCAATAGACTTACTCATTTGCTGCCTCAGTACTTCTGACATATCCAAAGATTCAGTTAAATTAGATACATCATTGAGAAGATCTTGATAAAAAATATGATTTAAGCCGTATTCACTCATTCTACTAACAGAGAGGTTTTTTACTATTTCGATAGCAGTAGAAGTAGGTGTCGCTTCGAGCGCAAATAAACATCCTAAATTTACCATATAACGAGTGCCAATCTCAGAACGTGTAGCTTTTATTCCTTTTGAATGCTGGCGCACTATTCCTGTGTAAGCTAGAAGGCGCAATGCTTCTTTTACTAATTGGGGAGAATCTCGATGAATCCAGAAGTAGCACGTTGATTTCATATTTTTTTGATTTTTTTCATTAAGGCCTGGAAGGACCTCTTCTTCGATAAATCTGCGTCCCCAATCAACTAATAACTTATGCCCACTATATTTTTCAGCAAGATCTGAATGCTCAGACCATATATTAGTTCGATAATATTCACGGATTACTTTATTGACTTGAGCGCTATTTACCTTGTTAGCGCTTAAAAGTGTCTTAAACAATATTCTTGGATTGCCACTAGAAGCATATGCAAGCAAAGAAAAGTTTGCTTCGTTTTTGCCTATATCTCTTATAATAGAGCTATCAGCTTGTTTTTCAACCATCTTTTTCATATAATTTATATATTCTGGTGACTTAATGTCGCGGTCAAGAGATACCATAGTCGCGTCATGCTCTGGTTGAAACGATTCTCCATAATATGTTACTCCTGGATATACAGCCGCATTGCATGTTATATAGGGACTTCTAAGGTCTCTATATAGAGTAAAAAATTGTCTTTGCTGTTCTGGTAAAAATACATGTGCAGCCTCATCAAAAAAGATAACAAAACGATTTATATTTAGGTCCAGACACAGATCTTCGATTATGTCTTTCAATTCATCGGTAGTTGGGAGAGCATCAGTATTAATCTCACGAGTAGGATTTTTCCAAGAGTTCTCAAACTCTTCTGCTATTTTTTCAATTTTAGTCTTTTCTTCAAGATTTAAAGAATCTTCTCCACCGAGTATCGAAATACTTGGAGATATTTTTGAGAGAAACCCAAATTTTTTAAGAGTTCTCAGAATCTTACTACATAAACGTGCTAGCATCCAATGTTGGAATCGTTCACTATCTTTTGAAACGACAAAAGAGGATTTTGAGAATGATTCATATACTGGAAGTATTCGCTTCTCCTCAAATTGATTTGTGAGTTCTGCTTCTGCTACACGAAAGAGAAATGACTTTCCTACTCCACGACTTCCTACCAATATAATAGGATTGCGTTCTTTTAGAGAATCAATTATTAACCGATTATCTTCGGTTTCTACAAAAAAATCGAGAATTTCTTCATTTTTTATACTCTCTGTTCTATAAATAAATTCCTGCATTATTTTTCCTCCGTGTCGTTCCCGAAGAAAAGGCGAATAAACTCTAGATGTCCTAATTCGTCACAAACAATATGCTCTAAATTATTTTTACCTACATTGTCTAAAGTCATTAGATATCTCGCACTGAGTGCAAAAGATACTACTTGACGAACAGACTTTGCTTTATCAAGCCAAGCATAATGTACATTTGAAATAAACTGTAACTTCTCTGGTAACGAATCATGAGTGTTTGAATTCCCATGCACATATTCTGAGCACTCACGATAGACTTTCGTTGCAAGGGTTTTATAATGTAAAGCTTCATCAGCTAGATCTTCACAGAACACTTCGACGAATTGTTTAGAAAAAACTCCATTGTCGTTATCAACCAAAATATTCCATTTTATATCCCCATTCTTTTTTTCCCATATCCTGAAATCAAGTTCATGGGCTGAAAAATGCACTGATGTGAGAGAAAGTTCCAAAAAGAGACGTAGTGCCATAAATGCTTGTCTATATTGACCTAAAGCTAATGCCAAAAGGGAAAACTGATACTCACGGGAAGCTGCTTGGAGAATGGTAACTTCAGGTCTTAGAGATAATACTCTCATCCATATTTCTAAATCGGACAAAAAATTGTGGCTCCGATTGAAATCGATTTCTTCCGATTCAAGAGATAATTCTAATATTTCTCCACATCGCCGGTACAAATCGCGATAATACTCTTTGATATTTAGATGCCTTGGATTGTCTTTACCTGTCATTTATTTTTCGCTATAAGAACATTACTCTAATTTTTAAACTTTGTGTATTCTTCGCATTATTATCTGACAAATGGATTTTTTATTAATTGTATATAGGATTAGTTAATTATACAAATCTTCCCGGCATATTTTTTTCGATGCAGCGTGTTGTTCTCCATGTGGATATGGACTATTTTTTTGCAGCCATCGAAGAGAGGGAAAACCCTGAACTTCAGGGAAAAGCCGTCGTTGTCTGCATGCTCTCCGGAAGAAGCGGACTGAGTGGGGCTGTAAGTACCTGCAATTATACTGCGCGAGAGTTCGGGATCAGGGCAGGTATGTCCTGTTCGAAGGCTAAAAAGCTGAATCCTGAAGCTGTCTTTCTTCCTGTCAGAAAGGATTTCTACACTTCGGTTTCGGACCGGGTTATGGAAATTCTCAAGAGTTATGCGGATGCCAGGGAGACCGGGGATGCGTTTGAGCAGATCAGCATAGACGAAGCATTCCTGGAAATTACTGAAAAGACAGGTGGAGATTTTAGCCTGGCCTTTGAGGCCGGAATCAGGATTAAGAATGAAATAAAGGATAAAGAGAAGCTGACCTGTTCGGTGGGAATAGGCCCAAATAAGCTCATTGCCAAGATGGCTTCCTCTGTACAGAAACCCGACGGGATTACAGTTATAAGTCCGGACAAACTCGAGAGTTTTCTCTGGCCCCTTAATGTGTCCAAACTCTGGGGGATCGGGGACGTAACTGCAGGAAAACTGCAGGAAATGGGCATAATCACAATAAAAGATCTTGCTGAATACGACGTTATCGACCTGATTTCTAATTTCGGAAAAACCCGGGGAATCTGGCTTAAACAGGCTGCTGCAGGACTCGATGATTCTCCAGTCAAAGAAAGGGAAGGCTCCGAACAGATAGGGAGGATTGCAACCTTGCCTGAGGATACCCTTGACATTAACATTATTTCTCAGTTACTTGACAGGCTGGCAGGGGATGTAATCTTAAAACTCGATTCAAGGGGACTTTCCTTCAGGACTGTAACCGTTACGGTCATAAATTCAAAGTTCAGAATGTACACAAAAAGCCGTACATTAAACCACCCGGCCTATTCAAAGGAAGTCCTTCTTGAGGTGGCTCGCGAAATCCTGGGCGAGTTCCTTTCGGAAAGTCGGACTGAGTTCAGGCGTGTAGGCGTCAGGGTAGGGGAACTCCAGAAAAGAATGGGTCAGAAAAGTCTCTTCGATTATTGAGTTTACCTATTTTGAAGTTTTATGTTTACCTTTATCTGAGGTGCAAAACGATGTTGGCCCCTAACAGTAATTATATTTCCAAATAGCTTATTCATACTTCTTCGGCTTCAGTTCGGGGAATCTAATGTTGCATTTCTTCTTTTCTGTCAACCTCAAAAAGCTTCTTTTTTCATAAAATTTATCAAACAAGAAATGTAATAATAATATGAGTTATATTTCTATGAGCTATATCTCAAAATTGCATCCATGACCTGAATTTCTACTCCCATATTTTCAACTGTGGCTATTTTTATTTTAGATTTTTGTCAGAATGTGTAAATTGGGATAGGAAAGGACGTCTGCAGACAGTGACGGTTAGGAGAAGATTGTATGATTAAAAAACCGTTTACCATCCAGTTTCCGGAAAACCCAGTCAGCGGGTTTAGCTGGGATATCGCAACCAGTAACGGACTGCAGGTAATGAGGGACAGGTTCGTTCCTGAGGACGAGGGAAAAATTGGCAGCGGCGGGTACCACGTATGGGATATTCAGGTTACTTGCCAGGGAAGTCAAAAGCTCACGGGTACATACCGCAGGGGTAAGCAGATAGCAAGTTGTTTTGAAATTATTATTGATGCTGAGTAATACTCCTGATCCTCCGAAGTTCCCATGCCCTGCTAAGGGCACCTTCTCCGGCAAAGACAGATCTGCCCGACTTTGCCGGAGGCTCATTTTATTTTCTTTTCAGATTTTCTAAGTTCTTCTACTACCCCATCTCCTTCATCTGTTCTTTCCTTTAGCCTTTTTTTGCAAATTGTTCCTGTTCTAATTCGCGGCAACTGAAAAGATTATATAAATTTAACAAGCGGGCAGACTTCGATACATGCACCGCAGTGAATGCAGCTTTCTTTAATCCTTACCTTTTTTTCTTTCATTTCAATCGCATTGTGTTCACAGTGCCCCACGCAAACTCCACATCCCTGGCAGAGTAGAGCCCTTCTTACCGAGAACTCAATAACTCTCATAAGCTTTTTTAGCATTCTCTCATTGTCACTTCTCCCGTTAACATTTCCAGATGCAAAAACCTGCGCCCTGGATTCTCCGAAGGCGACCGACGCAGCACCTTCTATAAAAGAAACCTTTCCGATCGGGGAAAGCATTCCGCTTTCTTCCATGGTCTCTATGTCGATTGCCTGCCCGAAACTTCCGTCTGCAGACATTCCTCCAGCCTTGCAGGGCCTGTATCCGGTTGCCACTTCAAAATGGAGTTCTTTTGGAGCTTCCTGGGACGGGAGAAGGGAAATCCCTTTCTTCTCGGCAAGTGTCTGGAGAACCCGGGGATACCGCTTGTAGCGCCATAAGCCGTACTTTACCCACTCAGCAGAGAGACCCATTTTTTCGGCATAGGCAAGAAGATGGGAGTTGAGCTTTTTTGCAAGTTCGGGATGGCTTTCTTCGAGCTGGAAGAAGTCGGCAAGCGAGGAAGACGGACAGAGCCAGCATCCCATCCTGTCATATCCTTTCTCATAAGCCGGATTGTAGGGGGCTTTTGTTCTGAAAAGATAAAGCCAGATATGAAGGGCTGTCCATTCCTGTATAGGGGAGGCTCCTACCTGGTTTCCAACCCAGGGGTTTTTCCAGACTTTCTTGCTGATTGAGCGGGCGTGAGATTCGTACTGGCGCTGCCCTATGAAACTCAGGCACCCTCCTTCGTAGTTCTCATCAATTAACCGGGCAATTGGCCCGAGCTTGCAAATCTTGCAGCACCAGCGGGTATCCATGGTAGGAGGGCCAAAAACGCTTATCGAGTCCCAGAATGAGTCTCCTGCACCCGCAGTCCTGAGCGTTTTCCCGTAATGTTCAGCAACCTGCTTGACGTTCTCAAGGGTTTCCGGAAACTCAAGTCCGGTATCTGCGAACATGATCTCATAATCATCAAGACTCTCATCAACAAGCTGGAGCACGGCAAGGCTATCCTTTCCCCCTGAATAGGATACGCTTACCTCCATATTCATGCTCCCTGCTACGTTTTTGATGAAGGCGTGGGATTTTTCTATCATGCCGTCCAGGATTTTCTCGTTGGCTTTCACAGAATCTTCCCAGTTCTGGCCAGCAGAATTTATTTTTTGAGGCTCTGGCTCTCCACTCCAGCGCGGTTTTACGGCATTACCGCGTTTTTCCTCACACATTTCCTTTCCTGCCATTCGGGCACGCCCGCAGCAGATTACTTCTCCTGCAGGATTCAGCACAACTACCTCGTTTTCTCTTTTGATTTCGGGATCGGCATCAAGAACGCCAGGCGTCAGGACACTTGCTCCCTTTTCCAGAATAAAAGGTACAACTGCCTGCTCGATAACAACCCATTTTTTCAGGGCTTTTCTATCCCTGCCCTGGAAAAGCCTTCTTGCCCCTTCGAGCCTGGGAAGCAGGACCCATTCACAGCTCTCGATTTCAAACCTGAGAGATGCAAGCACTTCCCCGTCAACTATGATTTCATCCATGCGGTCTTCATACGGAGCTTTATTTAGCACTACAAGGTGCCCTTCGGGTATAAGGGACGCATTGAATTGTTTTTCAGAAACAGCGTTTATGCGTTTTATATCATAATCAAAAGCCGGACGGATATCCCCAGGCGGGGTGACCTCAACTTTTTTTGTACTTTTGCCGCATCCGCACCGTTTTCCCAGTAAAGGCACATTACAGGCCTCGCACCAGTGCAGAAGCATTTTGCCAAGATATGCTGGTCTGGACATGTCATGCAGATTGAGAGAGGTTCCCCTTTAAAAGGTTTTGGCTCAAACTTTTTTTGAAAAAGTTTGATCAAAATCAACTTGAAAGGTTTGGCTTTCATCCCAGGCTTTTTACAAAAAAGCTTGATCAAAGATCCATTTGAAAGGTTTTATCTTCCGATACGTTTCGAGATCAATAGTTAAATTATATACACTAAAACGAGAAACATGAGATATTGGGGGAATTTAATGGTAATTATAAAAGAAATTGATCCTGCCGAATTCGGAAAAACTCTTTTGATCGTTCACGGGACAATGGGTCTCGTTTTCGGATTCTTCACAACAATTGCCACTTTTATGGGGGTTTCGATGCCAAAAAGATTTGGGATTTTTTCCCTGATCTTCGGGAGGCAGGCTGTATTCAGCTTACCGCTATTTTACGGAGTCTCGGGTTATCTTATAGGGCGTATCGCAGCTGGCTTGTACAATACTGTAATTGGCTCGAAAAAAGGGCTCAGAGTTGAGGTTTTACGCTAAAAATACGGACTTTATATCAAAAATTAAAAACCGAAGCTTCGCATCTCTGTAATTCGCCTTTTTCTGTTTTTTCTTCCTTTTTTGGTGCACTGTCGTGAATTTGCTGTAAATTTGAAGTCATTTTTTGTGTGCCAAGGAGAAAATCGTCACACTGCCGGTTTTTCTCCATTTCCTTACTTTTTGTGCTTTCATTAGAATATTTTCGAAAAATGTATACTTTTGACTTACCCTTTAATATTTTTTGAAACCATTAGTTCGCTCTGTTTTTTGAACATTTAAAGTTATAAATACTATGATAGCTATAATGGTTATTATGTCCGAAACTACAACCATACAGATTTCCAAAGACACTCGTGATGAGTTAAAAAACATTGGGAAAATGGGTGATGACTACAATACCGTTATACGAAAATTGATCCATGAACACAACTGCAATAAACTTATAGACGAAGGCGATAGGCTCATAAGAGAACATCGTGACGAGTTCGTGAGCATCGATGACCTTTAAAGTTCTGATCCACCCCAAGGTCTTCGAAAAGGTTCCCATAGATCGTAGGGATCAAATAAAAGAGGCACTTCAAGAACTAAAAGACCCCTTTCCAGGGGGAAACAAAAAAGAAGTAAAAGGAAGTAACAAAACAGTTTATAGGCTTCGCGTAGGCGATTTTCGCATTTTATACGAAATTGATTTTGAACGAAGCGAAGTTCTTGTTTTTAATATAATAACGGCTGAACAGGCGCATAAGAAGTACAATCGTTTTAAATAATCCTAAACTCTTTTTCCTCACTTACCCTTTCTTATTTTTCTTCTATAGGTTTCCTGCCGTGTCACATCATATAGCGTTTGCATTTTTTGAAATCATCGCCGTCGCAGCGTTTTTTCTTCTCACTTTCTTATGGATAGTATTCTACTTGAAGGGCTATACAACGTTTTTCGAGTTTTTCTGGTTGTATTGTTATCAATACACCATCTACCATTTTCCCAACTGGCCTGGTTGGTCTTTTATAATAATTACACGGTATTTTAACGTCTCGTGTTACTTTTCTATGCGATAATTTAGGCTTCTTTTCTTTCTTCGAGACGATTAGAAAATTTGTTGTCAGGAGAGCCCTTTTGTGATTACAGCATCATTCTTACGAGAATGGCTGTAACCATGATGAGCTCTAAAAGCTCCTTCGGTTCAAATTCTATCTTCGTAATTCCACACTCCGAAGTTTTATATGCTTTTTTCTTCGAAGCATTAACATGCGCTTTTAGCTTTGTGCTTATAGCGTCTTCATGCGTTTCTTCCTGTCTCTTTTTAGCTCTCGTTTCTTTTTTTGCTTTCATTTGTATTTGTTCGACAGCTACACAATGAGACATTCAGGACTCCTTGGAGCAAAGTTTAGAAAAAGCAATGGGAGTATTAAATTTGTTCAAAAAGACTCCGGAATCTTCAGAAACTTACTTTTCTCCTTCGTGAATAAGCGGATCGGCATTTATCACTACATGTCTCTTTTCTGGGGTTCGAAGTCTCAAAAGGCTGATTACAGTTTTTTACATAACTTCTTAATCAGGGTTCCCTCTTCCTTTCCAGTGTGCGTTTTTCCTGGCTTCCTGGCTGGCTTTTCTTCTCTTCTCCGGTGTTCTCTTGAGTTCTGAAGGTGTAGGGGTAAGGACTCCGAAGTCAAACTCATTCTGGTAATTTTCAAATTTATGCCGTTTCAGAAAAACTTCGACATAAGGGACGAATCTGAAGTACAATGCTGTAAAAAATTGCATTCTTTACAGAATTTCTCTTCTTTTCTCTCGGGCATGAGTCCGGCTTTAATTTTCTCTACCTCCCTGCAGGTTTTGAGAATTTCCCGCCTATCCGAACTTCGAACAACCACCCTTCGGAGCAGGCCGTAACTCACATATTCAACAAAGGCAAAGGGAATTTCTTTCCCATTCTCGGCTTCAAGAAGCAGCACAAGAGCTGCGGCATGCATCCGGTCAGAAGCCCATACACCCTGCTCAGGGCAGCTTCCCGGCTTTAAGATTGACGGAACCTGCACGCCTTCAAAGCAAACAAGTTTGGAGGGAACACCTTTAAGGTTGAGTCTTTCTGAAGAAAGAAACGGCTCGGCTTTAACAGGCGTGAGTGCCGCAAGCATGGGCTCTTTCCCATATTCTTCAAGTGCTCCCAGGAGATTGGCTGCAATTTCGGGAATTTTAGCTCTCGCCCGCGCTTCTCCTTCCTCAAGAATCTCCCTTGTAACCTCTGCAAGTTCCCGCGGAAACAGGAGCGGCAGATCTGTACACGCCTGTGCCAGGGAAATTTCAAGCTCTTTACGGAGGGTATCGGCGTTTAACGAACACTTTCTCAAAATTTCAGGGTAAGTCAGGGAGAGTTCTTTCAGGATCATTCTCTCGAGCCTTTGCCCATTCATTTCTGGAAACAGCTCAAAGCCCCGATTGACAAAGTATAT
The DNA here is from genome assembly GCF_049706645.1 of Methanosarcina sp. Classification (GTDB taxonomy): domain Archaea; phylum Halobacteriota; class Methanosarcinia; order Methanosarcinales; family Methanosarcinaceae; genus Methanosarcina. Next base: position 98,780 of record NZ_JBNAKP010000008.1, read on the forward strand.
CTTTCGTGGGCAGCTGGCATACAGAAGAAGATCTGAGACGTTTATCTCCGGATTGGGTGATTCGGCTGGCATCAGATAATATTTCTTTTACAAATGTTATATATTTTTTCGAAAGTACTCGCCGTAATTCAATACAGATGTTCTGCGACAATTGCCGAACTCATATTCGTTAGATATATATGGTAATGTTTCCTCTTAGAGTACGTGAGTCATGACATCTAATGAATCCTCAGAAAATCTGCGCAACCGTCTAGCGGAAAAAATGGCTGGAGATATCACTCTTTCGGAAAAACCGGGAGAGTCACTCAAAAAATGGAGATCGAATTTCGAGATATCCCAGACCGATATTGCAAATTACCTTAAGGTTTCCCCTTCTGTTATTAGCGATTATGAAAGCGGGAGGCGTAAGTCTCCAGGGACACTGATTATCAAGAAAATTGTGGAGTCTCTTCTTGAAATTGACGTTGATAGGGGAGGCAAAAAGATTCATGCTTATGAGTCAATACTTAACGCCGAAAGCAGTACAAAGTCAATCTACTCAACGTACGAGTATACCCTCCCTATACAGCTTGCTAAACTGGTCAATCTTATTGAAGGAGAGATTGTCTACAAAGGAATTGAGAGGCCGCTTTATGGTTTCTCCATTGTTGACAGCCAGAGGGCAATCCTGGAACTTTCCTCCCACGAGTTCCAGAAGCTTTATGGCTGGAGTACGGATCGGGCTATGGTCTTTACGAAGGTCAGTACCGGGAAATCCCCAATGGTAGCCATCCGGGTTACCAACCTTAAGCCCGGCGCTGTGGTACTCCACGGGCTTCGAAAAGAAGAGGTAGAACCCGTTGTAATCAAAATGGCTGAAGTCGACCGCATTCCACTGGTCGCAACTACAATGGACCTTGACCAGATTGTCCAGTTATTGAAAAAATACAGTCAATATTATGCCAGGGAATAAACTCTCTAAGAACTGATGCCCTGAAAAACTCAAAAACAGGTGAAAATAATGACTATTGGAATAGTATCCTACGGTGCTTATGTCCCCCGATACCGTATAAAAATCGAAGAAATCGCTCGGCTCTGGGGTGATAACGCAGAGGCTCTTAAAAAAGGCCTCATGGTATATGAAAAATCCGTGCCTGATATCGATGAAGACACAGCAACTATAGCTGTGGAAGCAGCAAGATACGCGATGGCAAGAAGCGGGGTCGACTCAGGCCGGATCGGGGCAGTATACACTGGTTCGGAGAGTCATCCCTATGCCGTTAAGCCGACAAGCACAATTGTTGCGCAGGCTATAGGAGCGACCCCGGATATGACTGCAGCAGACTTTGAATTCGCATGTAAGGCCGGTACAGCCGCAGTTCAGGCCTGTATGGGATTGGTGGGCTCGGGAATGATTGACCTTGGTATGGCCATAGGGGCAGACGTTTCCCAGGGAGCTCCAAGTGATGCCCTTGAATACACGGCAGCTGCAGGTGGAGTTGCCTGTCTCATCGGGAGAAAAGAATCCGAGCTTGCTGCAATAATTGAAGACACTTACTCCTTTACAACTGACACCCCTGACTTCTGGAGAAGGGAAGGAATGCCCTATCCTGAGCATGGAGGCCGTTTTACTGGAGAACCGGGTTACTTCAAGCACGTAACCAATGGCGCAAAAGGTCTTATGGAAAAACTAGGGACGAAGCCTGTTGATTACGATTATGCAGTCTTCCACCAGCCAAACGGGAAATTCCCTACCAAAGCTGCAAAAACCCTGGGTTTCACTAAGGCCCAGATTGCTCCCGGGCTTGTAGTTCCAAAAATCGGGAACACGTACTCAGGTTCATGTCTTATGGGAATTGCCGCGACTCTGGATCAGGCAAAACCTGGGGACAGGATTTTTGCAACTGCCTTCGGGTCAGGTGCAGGGTCTGACGCTTTCAGCATAACAGTTACAGACAGGATCGAGGAAATCCGAAACAGAGCTCCGACGGTTTCCGAGCTGATTAAGGACCCTATATATATCGACTACGCCAGGTATGCCAGACATAAAGGCAAGATTCGCCTGGCCTGAAAACGGAGTGAGTATAATGAGAGATGTAGCAATTGTCGGAGTAAAAAACACTAAGTTCGGAGAACTCTGGGAGCGTTCCCTGAGGGACATAGTGGTAGAAGCCGGAATAGGAGCAATTGAAGACGCAGGTGTTAGCGGAAAAGAAATCGATGCTCTTTATGTAGGAAATATGAGCGGAGGCCGCTTCATTGAGCAGGAGCACATAGGGGCTCTTATTGCGGATTACTCGGGGCTTTCCAGGAACCTGCACGTTCCCGCGACCAGAGTGGAAGCTGCCTGTGCTTCGGGCGGGCTTGCCCTGCGGCAGGCTATCATGGCTGTAGCTTCCGGTTATAGTGATATCGTGGTTGCAGCGGGAGCAGAGAAAATGACTGATGTCGGGTCTGAAGAGGCATCTTCAGCTCTTGCGGCAGCAGCTGACCGGGAATGGGAAGGTATGGCAGGGGCAACTTTCCCCGGACTTTATGCAATGATTGCAAAGCTGCACATGCACAGGTACGGGACTACCAGCGAACAGCTTGCCGAGGTTGCCGTAAAGAACCATAAAAACGGATGTCTAAACCCAATTGCCCAGTACAAAAATGCAATTACTGTTGAAAATGTGCTGAATTCCATTATGGTAGCCGATCCTTTGCATATTTTTGACTGTTCTCCCATAACGGACGGGGCTTCAGCCCTTGTGCTTGCTCCTGCGGATATTGCCCACAAATATACCGATACTCCCATTTTTATCAGGGCAACTGCTCAGGCAAGTGATACGATTGCGCTTCACGACCGACGCGATCTAACAACCCTGGATGCAAGCGTAGTGGCTGGAGAGCGGGCATATTCCATGGCAAAATTGAAGCCTGAGGATATTGACCTTGTGGAAGTGCATGACTGCTTTACCATTGCCGAGATTTGCGCAATCGAGGACCTCGGGTTTGCAGAAAAAGGCAAAGGCGGAATTGTCACGGCAAACGGAGAAACCGCAATAGGAGGCAGGATTCCTGTCAACACGTCCGGCGGTCTCAAAGCCTGTGGACATCCAGTAGGAGCAACAGGCATAAAACAGGCCGTAGAAATCACGACCCAGCTGCGCGGGGAAGCAGGCAAGCGCCAGGTCGAAGGCGCAAAGTACGGCATGACCCACAATGTCGGAGGGTCAGGCGCAACAGCAGTAGTGCATATCTTTTCGAGGGAGAGGTGATATTCGATGTCTTCCGTTCCAAGATTCTGGAGAAGCCTCGGCAGCAGGTATAATCTTGAAGGTACCCGCTGTAAAGAATGCGGGGAACATTTCTATCCCCCGCGCAATGTTTGCGTAAACTGCAGGCGTGAAGGCCAGATTGAGCCCTTCAAGTTCAAAGGCACTGGCGAAATCGTAACATATACATTAATCCACACAGCTGCAGAAGGTTTTGAAAATCAGTCCCCTTACACCCTTGCAATAATCCAGCTGGATGAAGGGCCCCGTCTGACATCTCAGGTTGTCGGTGAGCCCGAAAGGATGCATATAGGAATGAGGGTAAGACCCGTATTCCGCAAGCTCGGTGAAGACGGCGAACGCGGTATGATTTACTACGGCACCAAGTTTGTCCCTGCAGATACGTAATAGGATCAATAAAGATCCACAATAAGATCCGGATCTTCCGGGTTCCATTTTTTTTCTTCGATTAATTAAGCTAGTTCTTAAGTGAATTTCTAGCAAGCAAACATTTAGTTTTAAGTATTTAACAAATCTTAACCGAATTTAACTGGAGATGCCTGGAAATATGATCGAAATCGAGGTCAAGGTCAGACTAGAGCATTCGAAAGCCCGCTCCATCCTTAAAACGATAGGAGCAGTACAGCTCGGGGTTGAGAGCCAGTCCGATATCTATTTTGCAGCTCCTTACAGGGATTTTGCTAAAACCGACGAAGCGCTCAGGATCCGTTCACTGGACGGCAAGGCTGTCCTGACCTATAAAGGCCCCAAACTCGATAGCGTTTCCAAAACCCGAAAAGAATTCGAAACTCCTGTAGACGAGGCCACCACAACACAAATCCTGCATGCCCTAGGCTTCTCGGAAGCCGGAGTAGTCCGCAAAAAAAGAGAAGTTTTCAGCGCAGGAGAGATAACCGTTTGCCTTGATGCCGTCGAAAGCCTTGGAGAATTTCTTGAAGTAGAAATCGTGGCTGAAAACGAAAAAGAACTTGAAACTTCAAGGGCAAAGTTATTTGAATTGCTAAAACAGTTTGGCGCCGGGGAAAAAGATTCTATTCGGACTTCTTACCTTGAAATGGTGCTGGAAAAATATAAAGATTAATTTCTGATTGATGCTTCTATCTTACATTTAGCAGTTAAACATTACAAATCGTAATACTTTTTCCTGACGCTTTTTTTGAATGTTCACTAACTGTATATTAGGTTCAAAGCTGGTTAACTTGTGGCTATTAATATGCGTTTGTGCCAATTGTCATCGTATAATTCACAGAAGAAAGGATTCAGTCCTCTCGTTACAAGAGTTGCAGGAATTACTATTAGCCAACAAATAACCAAAATATAGTCGGTTTAAAAAATGAGCATGCTCTTTGTGTCGCAAGAAAGCACAGCCACAAAACGCCTTTCAAGAGTTAATTTGAACGGCTGCGCCACCGCAACTTGATTTAGAAAATTTCTACAAACCCCAAAGTAAAATTAAATAGAACTTATGCACCTGATGTACAGTATTCTTTTCAAAACTGCCTTTTCATCCTTTTTTACTCACTTCTACTTTTTATGGGAGGCGCCGCCAGATAAACTGGCGGGGTCATCCTGTAAGGTGTAGATTAAAGGCGGTTCTGAATCAGTAAAAGTATTTTTCATCCGGAGGGTGTTTCAGCATATCCTGGAACCGGGTTTTATTTCTTTGTCCGGAGTCAGGGCTGCTACGATTTCCATGCCGTCGTCGGCTGCAAGCATCATGCCGTTTGATTCCACTCCGCAGAGTTTTGCAGGTTTCAGGTTGGCGAGTACGATTACACGTTTCCCTACAAGTTCTTCAGGAGTGTAATACGAAGCCATGCCCGCAACAAGCTGCCTTGGCTTTTCTTCGCCTATATCCACTTCAATCCTGAGAAGTTTTTTGGACTTTTTCACGGGTTCGGCAAGTAAAACCTTTCCTACGCGGATATCGAGTTTTGCAAAATCTTCGTACTCGATCGTGGGGAGGATTTCTCTCGGCTCGGGGGTTTCGGCTTCGACTTTTTCCGATTTTGCGGCTTCTTCTGCAGTGCCCATTCCTTCGGATTTGGAGGGTTCTTTTTCTTCTCCTTTTCCTGCGGCTTTCTTAGCATCGGCGGCTTTTACCCTCTGGTTTGCGATCTCTTCCATTTCCCCGATCCTGTCATCTTCGAGTTTGGTGAAAAGGATCTGGGGTTTTGCAAGCTTTGTGCCTACTTTTATGGGCACGAGAGCTTCATCATACGGGATAGTATGCAGGTCTCCTTCCTGCCCTAGCTCTTTCCAGGCGGTCTCCATGGTTTCCGGGATCACGGGCTCAAAAATAAGGCTGAGGGCTTTTGCCAGGTGGAGGCAGTTATAAAGCACATGTCCGCAGGCTGCCTTATCCTGTTTTATCAGGCTCCAGGGTTCGTGGGACTGGAAGTAAGTGTTTCCGAAAGATGCAAGAGCCATTGCAGAATCAACGGCTTTTTTGAACTCGTATTCTGCCATTGCTGTTTTTACTTCTTTTAAAGCCTTTTCTATTTCTTCCTTTACTTCAGGTTCGAGTTCTCCGGCTGGAACTTCCCCGTAGTTCTTGAAAGCGAAAAGCATTGTCCGGTACAGGAAATTTCCCAGTACGGCCACAAGTTCGGTATTGATCTTTTCCTGAAGCACGCGCCAGGAGAAATTCAGCTCCTTTGTGTGGGAAGTATAACTTGCCAGATAATACCTCAGGAGATCGGGATGGAAACCGTGGTCAAGGTAATCTTCTCCGACCCAGACCACATAGCCCCGGGTCTTGGAAAACTTTTTGTCTTCGATTTTGACCATGCCTGAAGCTACGACAGCCGTAGGTACTGAGTAATCCGCACCTCTAAGCATTGCCGGCCAGAAGATACAGTGGTGATAGGTAATGTCCCCTCCTATGAAATGGACAATTTCCCCATCGTTTTTCCAGTATTTTTCCCAGGAATTCCCGGCTTTTGCAGCCCACTCCTCGGTAAAAGCGATATATCCTATAGGGGCATCTACCCAGACATAGACCACGAGATCATCATGTCCGGGGAATTTAACTCCCCATTCCAGGTTCCGGGTAATGCACCAGTCCGTAAGCCCCTGCTTTACCCAGCCCAGTGCATAGTTTCTGGCATTTATGGTTCCGCCAAGATCATTTGAGAGATAGTCCATGAGGTAATCGCTGAATTCGGAAAGCTTGAAAAAGAAATGCTCCTGCTGCCTGTATTCGGCAGGCCCTCCGCAGATAGTGCAGACAGGGCTCTGAAGTTCTCCGGGCTCGAGGTGTTTTCCGCATCCCTGATCGCATTCGTCTCCTCTTGCAATTTCACCGCAGTGGGGACAGGAACCTTCTACATAGCGGTCAGGGAGAAAACGGTTACATTTCGGGCAATAGGCAATTTCAATGGTTTTTGGGTACACGTAGTCTTTTTCAATCAGCCTGTTGACAATATCCAGGGTCCTGTTGTGATTCTCAGGATCATCCGTTGTCCCAAAAGCATCAAAGTAAACGCCAAGCTGCTTGAAAGTCTCGTCAAAATGTTTGTGGTATATCTCTACAAGCTCTTTAGGGGTGATTCCGAGTTCTTCGGCGTTTACGACAATTGGGGTGCCGTGAGTGTCCGAGCCGCAGACAAAGGTAACGTCCCTCCCCTCCTTTCGCAGGGAACGGGCAAAAATATCAGCGGGCACGTAGGTCCGGAGATGCCCGATATGAGCCTTGCCGTTAGCATAAGGCAGGCCACAGGTGACAAGTACGGGTTTACTGGATGATTCTGGCATTCTTATCTCCATATATTTTTTGTGAATATATTCCTCTTCGACGATTGCAACTCTAAAATATATTTCGCTTACTGTGTTTTACAAGGTAACCTATTTGAGGGATAGTTAATAATCCTATATAAAGAAGGGTGGAATGAGAGACAGATAAATAATAGCTCCGACAATTCAGGCTGCTAAGCAAATTCTATTGCCCGTATGCTTCTGCAGGTTCTCCTTTCTGCATTGCCGGTTACCGTAATATATCTGCTCTCTTAATTATAAATTTCAACGACGCTCAAGACCGCAGATTAAAGCGACGAATCTAAGATATACGGTCCTATAAGATATGAACGATAAAAGCACAAATCCTGAAGACACGAACTCAGAGGAGTTATCTGGAGATGAGAACTTGCAAAGCAGTTCTCACGATGGAAGAGAGAACTTCAACCCTGATAAAGGAGCTTACGGTACGAGCGATAACTCCTCAGGTCGTAACTCCTCAGTTCCAGACTTTGCCCCTGATGTTTCGGGAAAAAAAGGTGATCAGGGAGCTTCCTTTGGAAATAAAGAAATCGAAAACAAGAGTCTAAGCATGAATTCCAATCTGTCTCCACAGAAAAAAAAACGTAGCCTGATACCCTACCTGCTGGTAGTACTGGCTCTGATTACCGTTATACTGGTGAGTATTGCAGCGATTTCCTTCAGTTTCGGTGCAGGAGGGGACCTGGGGAGTTCTGAGAAGGTGGCAGTTATCTATATCCAGGGCACCATACTCTCCGGAAATGTTCCTGCAGGGCTTGGCTATGCGACTTCTGAAGAGATTTCCGAAAATATCCGCAAGGCTGCGGCAGACGGCGGAGTCAGGGCAATTGTGCTTCGAATTAACAGTCCTGGGGGATCTCCTGCAGCAGCGCAGGAAATTGTAAGAGAAATTGAAAAAGCCAGGGCAAAAGGAATTCCTATTGTTGTGTCTATGGGGGATCTTGCAACCAGTGCTGCATATTATATCTCTGCGCCGACTGATTATATTATTGCAAACCCTTCAACGAATACCGGATCTATAGGAGTTATCTGGGTCTTCCAGAATATGTCTGCCTCTTATCAGGAAGAAGGTGTAGATCATTACATTGCAAAGTCCGGAGAATTAAAGGACATGGGAAGTACCTGGAGAGGGCTTACTGATGAGGAAAAAGAGTACGCTGATGCTGTGGTTATGGAAAGCTATGAGGATTTCATAACCGAGGTTTCCGAAGGACGTAACATGTCCAGAAGTGAAGTAAAAGAGCTTGCCGACGGCCGAATATACACCGGAGCCAGGGCAAAAGAGCTTGGGCTTGTGGATGGCTTTGGAAATCTTTATGATGCAGTTGACAAAGCTGCGGAACTCGGAGGAATTGAAGGGGAACCAAGAATCGAATATATGAACAGGGCAACTCTCTCAAGGCTGCTTCTGGGTTCGGGTTCCGGAGGATCTAACGAGACCGCTGAGCAGTTTGTCAGTTACTTTGAAGAAAACCCATATGGAAAAATCCTTGCCTGAAACCGCTTAAAAGCATATAACCTTAAAAAGGAATCCATGTAACAGGCAAATAACTCAATTACAGAAAAATTAAGAAATCCCTAATTTCCTTTTTCCTTTCTCTTTTTCTCCTTTTTTCCTTTCTCTTTTTCTCCTTTTTTCCTTTCCCTACCCTTTCCCCTTTTCTTTTCCTTTTCCTTTTCAATTTTTTAACTTTTCTTACGACTTTTATTCATATTTTTAACTTTTCTTACGACTTTTATTCATAATTTCTATTTTCGCCCTTACACTTCAATTCTTCTTTCCAATTGCTTTTCAGTTCTTTCCGTTGTTATTTTTTAATTCTCTTTTTCCTTAGCTTTCCTTTGAATCCCCGGCTTTTCTCTTGCAGATTTTGTCCAGCAGCAGAATATTATCAAGCATCAGAGATTCGCTCCATCCGAGAGGGATTGCCCAGGCAGGTTTGCCTGTGGACTGGTCCACCTGTTCCGGGAGAAGTCCTGTACTGGTTGCTCCGGCAAGAACCCATTTAAGACATTTAATTCCTTCACCGGTTAGCTTTTTTACGTGCTCATCATACTTTTCTTCTTTCTCACGGGGAATCTCATGCGTGGGGGCAAACATTGATTTTTCATAGGGGAGGTCAAGGGCAAGGGCAAACATTGCTTCCGAAAGCCAGAGAGTTGTTACTACCCACGGGTTTCCGTTCATGTAACTGTCATTCTCATACCTTTTAATACCGTAATTGAGATTGATGGGTACTGAGAGTTTTTTCTGAATATTCTCTATCATAAACTGGATCATGTCCCTCTCTATGGGCTCTTTCGGAGACAGCATTCCAAAGGGAATATAAGTGCCTAGAATGCTTGCATCAATGGTTTTGTCCAGTTTCTCGTTAATAACTCCTTTTGCAAAATAGCCTTCCTGAAGCCAGAAACGATCAATCGTAGCCTGTTTGATGAACTCTGCCCTCTTTTTCCAGCGCCTTGCCATGCCAGCTTCCCCGTTTTCTTCAGCCAGGTGGGAAGCGCCCATGAGCCCGGCATAGATTGAAGCATTCGTATATGTGAAAATTCCGTAGTAAGTCTCCCAGAGATCCATACAGCTTTCATGAATTCCTGACTTTGTCCGCTTCATCAGGTATTCGGCAGCCCTGAGTATGGAAACCCAGACCTCTTCGAGAAACTCGGCTTTTTTCAGGCCTTCGAGAATCTTGTAATAAACATCCATAGCATAGAGCGTGGATCCGGTTTCATCTATCTGAGTCGAATAATCAAAATTGCCCCAGGAAGGAGCTATGTCCCCATTGAGCCAGTAGCGTTGAAACCATGAGCCATCAGGGAGTTGAGTCCGAATACACCACTTGAAAAAAGTGTCACAGTATTCCGGATATCCGGAATGCTTTAGTGCGAGCACGATTTCTGAAGTATCTCGATTCCAGCAGAAGCCGTAACCTCCGCATTTCTCGAAATTGGAATCAAATTCCGGAGCAGCCACAAAGGATCCATATTCGTGGTCATTAAGGAGATAAAGCACAAGAAGAGCCCGGTTATAGGCATTAAACAGTTCCTGGCGCAGGTTATCGTACCCCTCGATCCCTGGCATTTTGAGCACCTGTTTTCTGGAAAGCCACATAACCCAGTGTTCCCGCGTCTTTTCGAAAATATATTCCAGAGGCAGTTTTGAGAGCTCGTGCATTCTCTTATACAGGAGGCGTCTGGAAGATGCAGCTCCTATCAGGATAACAAACTCGTTTGCCCCATCCGCCTCAAGTTCAAGGTCCCAGCCAGCCGCGTTATTAATATTCCCTATATCTTCTTTATTGCCCTGGAGTTTTCCGTCTTCCATATCGTATTTGGAATTCGTCCACCATATGGTATCCATTGCCTTTCCTATCTGCCACTCTGTAAACTCTGGCAGGGAATACATTCCTAAATAATAGTTTTGCCAGTACTGTACAAGCAAACGAGCATCGGTATCGCAAAAGCCGGAGTTTTTCTTGGAGGTCTCCCCTACATTAAAATTCGAATAATAGAAGAATTTTCCTGAAATTTTTTTCTGGGACTGAACCTTAAACCTGCGGATGAGAACAGGCACGTCGGGATGTACAAGGTCAAGAATGGAAATCCGGATGCCTGAATCATGATAAAGTTTTGTGGATACGATATTGGTGTCCTCAATATAATTCTGAATGCAGTGCCAATCGTTGTCGTTTGTCCAGAGAAGTTTTTCTCCTGTATGGATACAGGCGACGGATTCTTCAACGTGCTGAGCATGGTCTCTGCGGGGGTAAAAAAAGCCTAAGATCTCCCCCTTTTTCCCCATTGTTACAAGCAGTTCCTCATTTCCGAGAATGACGTTGGGTTGCCTTATCACCGTGTCTCCCCTCTCATCTGGTATTCCTGGCTTGTACCGCCGGAAGGCGCCGGCGAGATTATATGTTCGCAGACCTTCTTTCCTGTAGCTTTACAGCTTACCTCCCTCACACTTATGTTTTTCCCGAAATATTCGGTCAGGTAACCTGCAAAATAGCCACTCATAAAGGCGCAAACTGGCTGGTCCGACCCTCCGTAAACATCAGCTATAAACGAGTCCTTCACAATGATTTTTCCTTCAAAGGTCGCTGGATCACATTCAATTTCCAGAATTCCCCAACCCACAGCCCTATAGAGTTCCGCAAGCACGCTTGCAAAATTACTATCATTAAGGTTCAGAATACTCTTAAAATATTTTGCTGAGTGAATCCCACCCTTAAGTCCTGAAATTGTGAGAAGTCCTTCGGCATGCGGCGCATTCTGGTTGAAAGTTTTAATGATATCAACAATGGTAAGTGCCCTTGCCGCAACTCCCCTGACTCCTACAACATTGAGAGGAAAGTCCATGGCATAAATCATCCCGTACTTTGAAATTCCATATTCTACCTCGCTTACGACCTCAAGTTCCTTTATTTTCCGGGCGAAGCTCTCTGGATCGACATCTTTATTAAGTTCGATAAATACTGAGTATTCTCCTGTTGTTTTTTGTGTAATGTTATCCAGATGGCCAAACATGACGAATGCATTCTCTTTTTCCAGAAAATCGATTATTGAGGATAAAGATCCGGGTTCTTTCAAATAAATAATTTTAAACCATACGATCTGAGAGCTCTCATTGAAGCCTGCAAACATAAATAAGTCTCTTACCATGTACTCTACTCCCATGAATTAGTATGTGTACATCTAATTAAACTATTGAGTTAAGTTTCCTGAATACCTGCGCTTTGAAGTCCATAAGTACGGCCATGAAATTAACCGCTGCGTCGTAGGGTGTGGAGTGGACACTGAAATACGAATGTACATCCCCGTCTCCTAGCCACTTGGTACACATGTAGTAATAGTGGTCCGAGGTAAGCATGTGCTTCCATATACGCAGGATCTCAGGATCCCCGGTCTTCCTTACAAAGGGTTCAAGCAGTTTTATCTCTTCAAAGCAGCGCCTTTGCATGTCGTTGCCAAGCCATGCGCTGGTATCACGTTCCATATCAGCCCAGGAAATTGTGGAAAAATCCTCGATATTTATTTCGGCTACAGGCGAGTATTTTTCGACAAGCTCGAGAGGGGTGTTGAAATTAAGGTGAGTCTTGAGCACTTCTTCGGGCAGCTTTCTCAGGAAGGCAAATATTCCGGTTTCTTCCCATTGATGCTCCCCGAAGGTCTCATAGTCCATAAAGATATTAATACAATCTTCATTAATCCCTGAAGCCCATGAGGCCCATTTTTCCGCAGTCAGAGGATATCCTTCCCACCACCTTGCTGAAAATCGGTAACCTATATCGTCACTCAGCTTATAGTTCCTGAAAATAATGGGAAGTCCCGAACCTTTTGCCCTGTAAAGCATGTTGGGAGACCTTCCATCAAGCATATGATCCGCGCCTTCAGTAAGGATCGCCCTGTACCCGAGATCGGAAACAAGCTTTGCTATTGTATTATTGTAAAGCAGTTCGGTATTTCGGAATACCTGAGGTTTAACTCCCAGAAGGTCAGACAGAAGTTCTCTGTGTTCTTTTATCTCCTCAACAAATTCGGTTTTGTCTTCAAAAAGGCTTGAAAGGGAGTGATAAAAGGTTTCGTCCAGGAATTCCACTGCTCCGGTTTCCGCCATCTGTCGGAAGCCTTCGAGCACATCTTTTTCCCAGAGTTCGCATTGTTCGAGCAGGGTTCCGGTAACAGAAAGAGAAAACCTGAAATTCCCTTTATGCTCGTCAAGAGAGTCCAGGAGTACCCTGTTTGCAGGAACGTAGCATTTCCGGGCTACTCTCTCAAAGATCTCCTTGTTGCTTCTCTCATCAAAATAGCGGAAAAAACCTGATCGGTCATCAGGCCAGAACCTGCGCAGTCTAAACGGTTGATGCGCCTGGAAATACATACAAACCGAGGTCATGCTCCCTCCTCCAGCACAGCTCTCCTGAAATCGGACAGGATGGAAAAATAATTTATAGCCCTTTCATAGCCTTCCCTGATATTTCCAGGATTCATGGAAAAAAAGATTTCGCTCTGCTGGAGGTAACCGAATACCTGTTTAAGTTTCCGATAATCCTTATTTTCTTTAAGCCCTGAGAGTTCTTCTCCAACTCTGACCAGTTCTCGCAGGTAAAGCTGTTGAGCATGATTTCCTACTGCGTTATGCATCCCATAACGGATTGTCTGTTCGGTTCCCAGCGTAGGAAGCTTTAAGGGTTCAAATCTCTTCAAAGCCTCTGCAGGCGTGAACATCTCAATGCCCCTGGCTTTGAGGGTCTCTGGAAACGTCCGGATAAAGTCGGCTATCAGACTTTTATTTCTATAATGAAGGCAGAGATTTGCATAATTAAAATAAAGAGTCAGCACGTCACCTTCCATGCTGGCAATCCAGTCCGCGAACTTTTCCGGAATAAGAGGATATCCTTGCCAGTCTTTTTCCGAAAAGCGCAGCTCAAGGTCCTCGCTAAGGTTTATATGCCTTAGCAGAGTCGGAAGATGATTTTCAAAAACATATACAGGCTCGTATCCATTCATAAGGTTCCTGGACCCCTCGGCGATAAGACACTTAAAACCAAGATCGGTAAGAATTCTTCCTGCCTTTTCAGTATATAGAAGCTCTGTGTTTACAAATGTCTCGGGGGTAATCCCAAACAATTCCTGAAGCGTTTCCCTGTACATGAGCACTTCCTCCTTAAACCAGGAAAGGTCCGGGTACAGCGAACTCAGGGAATGATAACCGCAGCTCCCTGTGAATTCCACGCTTCCGGTTTCCCCAAGTTCGCGGAATGACTCGAGAAGTTCGGGATCCCATCGACACTGTTCCAGAAACGGCCCGGATAGATCAAAGGAATATTTCCCTCCCCTTTCCACGGATTCCAGAATCAGGTCATTAAGGCGTAGAAACTGCCGGCTTGTTTTTAAAAATTTTGAAAAAATATTGTTCCGGTCAAAATACCGGTCCATTTCAGGCACCCCGGAAAAACCCTCTACAGGCCAGTACCACTTGGGACTGTAAGGCAGATGCACTCCCATACAGATGCATACAGCTTTCATAACAAAGTAATCTAGTGCGGAAACCTACTAAAAACTATTGTTTATTTAGCTTAACTCAAAACTATTTTTATGTCAAACCCGGACTTGCAAGAAATTAGAAAAAACTAAAGATAGGATAATTCAGGGGTTAAAAAGATCAGTTTAGATTAAAGACAGCTTAAAAGGTAAGATGGGATGGGCTCCCACCTAAATTGGAAGCAAAGAAAATCTCGTACCCAGAACAAGACCTGCGCGGAAAAGCCGCAGCCCTGTAAGTTCTTTTGCCTGAGTGAAGGCGTTGAGCCGCAACCGTTGAGCCGTTTGATCACGCCGTTGCCAGGGGTTTTTCGATCAAACCTTTTTTGAAAAGGTTTGTGATCACGCCGTCACGCCGTTTTCGATCAAACCTCTTCAGAAAAGAAGCGGAACTCGGTAGGTTCAGCCAATCATAAACCTTGTAAGGCTGCCATACGCATCGGAGATTTCTTTGAGGGAGAGGGAAATCTCGAAATCTTTTCCTTTAACGTTAAGTGAACTGCCTCCGACGTTGCCGATTATGATATAAGGTACGTTTTTGAGAATTTCCAGTACAGGTTCTGGCTCGCATGTAGCAAGCAGAGCTCTTGCAGGAGCTTCTGAGAATAGCAGCTCATCAGCTTTCATTTCTGCAACTTCACTCAGGTCTACCTCTGCACCGGCGTTTTTACACATCCTTGCAAGCCCGGCAGCAATTCCTCCAAGGGAAAGGTCATGGGCCGAACTGAGTTTTCCACTCCTTACAGCTTCGATCACGGCTTTTACCATTTCCGGGGCATTTTTCGGGACCGGAGGAACTTTTCCGGCATTCGGAGCTCCGAGACAGGCATAATATTCGGAACCTCCCATGTCCGCAGTTGTTTCTCCCACCAAGATAATGGTATCTCCGGATTTTGCAAAAAAGCCTGAAGGGAGAGGAGTTTCAAGGTCGACTTTCCCTATCATTCCTATTGAGGGGGTTGGGAGAATTGCAGTCTTGAACTCATCGCTTTCGTTATACAGAGAAACATTTCCTCCAACGACCGGGATTGAGAGCTCCCTGGCCCCGTCTCCAAGCCCAAGCACGGCGTTTTTAAATTGCCAGTAAATTTCCGGGCGATCGGGGTTTCCAAAGTTCAGGCAGTTTACAATTGCAAGCCCGTCAGCACCTTTTACTGCAAGGTTCATGGCATTTTCAATGATTGCGGTCTTTCCCCCGTTGTAGGGATCAAGAAGGGTAGCTCTTGGCTGGCAGCCGCAGGAAAGCGCGATTCCTCTTTTATCCGTAATTCTGAGCACGCCAGAGTCTTCTCCGGGTTTGGCAACGGTTCTCAACTGGACTTCGTGGTCATATTGCCTGTAGATCCATTCTTTTGAGGAAATATTATACGAAGACAGGATTTTCAGGAAAGCTGCTTTCAGGTCTTCCGGAGTTTCGGGTGCTTTACTTTCTTCAACCTGGGGAATGGGGGCTACTGAGGGTTTTTCGCAGGTCGGAGCTCCACCTGTCAGTAAAGCTATTGGAATGTCAGCAACAATTTCCCCTTTAAACTCAACTGTATAATTTGGTTCCTCTGTCAGATACCCTACTACAGCCCCATTAAGGTCATATTTTGCTACCAGAGCAAGTACGGCATCGACATCTTCAGGAGATACTTCAAAGAGCATGCGTTCCTGAGATTCTGCAAGCAAGATTTCATAAGCGTTCATATTGGGTTCGCGCTGGGGCACTGTATCTGTAATGATCCGGGCTCCAAGCCCGCCCTTTGCAGCCAGTTCCGAGCTTGCTCCTCCAAGACCGGCGGCTCCGAGGTCTTTGCAGGATTTTACGTAGCCTTTCTCCATGGCTTCCAGAGTCATTTCGATTACAAGCTTTTCAGTATAAGGGTCTCCCACCTGGACACTTGGGCGGTCTTCGGCCTCGGCTGACTCAGAAAGGTCCCTGGAGGCAAAGGAAGCCCCTCCAAGTCCGTCTCTTCCTGTGCTTGAGCCTGCAAGCACAAGCCTGTTTCCAGCCTTCTGGGAGCGGGCAGTTATAATATCTTCTTCCCGACAGAGTCCTACTGCAACCACATTTACAAGAGGGTTTCCACTGTATTTTCGGTCAAAAAAAGTCTCACCGTTAACCACAGGCACTCCTATGCAGTTTCCGTATCCTGCAATTCCTTTAATTATCTGCTCAAAAAGGAAAAGGTTCTTTGGAGTGTCCAGAGGCCCGAAATAGAGGGGATCCATGAGAGCGATAGGGCGGGCTCCCATGGAGATTATATCCCGTACGATGCCTCCTATACCTGTAGCAGCCCCGTTGTAGGGATCGACATAAGAAGGGTGATTATGGCTTTCCATACCTATTGTAAGCACGTATCCATCTTCGAATCTAATAACTGCAGCATCGTCTCCGGGGCCGATAATTACGTTTTCGCCCGTAGTAGTAAAAGTTTTCAGGAGAGGAGCGCTTGAGCGGTAGGAACAGTGTTCGCTCCACAGGTTTAAAAAACAGCCCTGTTCTACCAGGGTGGGCTCTCGCCCTAGTTCTTTTTTAATGATCTTAAGGTCTTCTTCAGGTAACATTGCCTTGCCTCTGATGCTTAATCCTTTTTGGATACCGAAGCTTTGGTTTTTCTATAGTTAATTCCTTTAAATCCAGCATTTTCGTTATTAGCATTAACAGTATATGCCGACATAAAGGGATAAGGATTAGATAAATATTTCTGACACCCGAATTGCGCCTCGGGAGTACGCCCCGAATTGCGCCTCGGGAGTACGCTGCCCTTTTCGCTCACTTCGTTCGCTCAAGAGGGCTAATTTATAGAGCTCGTCCCAAAACCAGGTTTTTCCTAAATTAATGAAAGTTTCAGAATTATTTTCCATGAGGAAACCCTATTGATAGTTCAAAATTCGAGATTTAGAGATCCAATTTTGAGTTTTGG
>NZ_JBNAKP010000009.1:0-35928 GCF_049706645.1 Methanosarcina sp.
AGAGCAAGAATCTCTTCACGTTTCATAAAAGAAAAAAATAATTCATTTTATATCCAATTTTTCCTCGGAACGAGGAAAAATTGTGGAGCCCTAACAAGGCTACCTGAATAGTTACATAACTTTTTGAGAAAAACAGCCCATTCTCAAAGAAAAAAGTTTTCTTCAATAACAGGGAGAAGGCTGTGGTTTTTGTTTTTAATCTTCAAGATCGAAATTACTGTTTAAGCTTCTGAAAAACGAAAACCCTCAAATTTTTCCATCCTTCCTCTTCTACCTGCTCTTTTACGTACCACTGCAGGAAAGAAGCTGTAGTGTCATCCTTCTCAACATTGACAAGCTCTACCAGTTAATTAATTGAGCGGGTGATGAACTGCTCGTGCTTCAGGGTCTGATGGAACATTTCCACAGCTGTCCCGAATTCCATAGGTCGCTCCTTAATGTCCTTCAGTTTCACCTTTTCACCCTGGTGATTTATGTAATCAAAGAGCTTCATTGCATGAATGTTTTCTTCAGCCTGCATTCTAAACCAGTGAGCAAAACCCGGAAG
Organism: Methanosarcina sp.; assembly: GCF_049706645.1. Taxonomy (GTDB): domain Archaea; phylum Halobacteriota; class Methanosarcinia; order Methanosarcinales; family Methanosarcinaceae; genus Methanosarcina. The sequence continues at coordinate 548 of NZ_JBNAKP010000009.1, forward strand.
CCCTGCTGATGAACTGTATGCCGACATAGCTAGTTACAGATAAGACGAATATATTTCCTTATTGATCTGTTCGTTCAGCGCTTCTTGTATCTCCTCACTCAGCATTGATTTTTCCCCAGTTCTTGAATTCATACCCTGACAATTATATTCTGCTATTCTTTTTCCGAGCCTTCGTGCACTCCCAACCGTGCCTTCTTGGTCAAACTTTTTTAAAATGCTCTTTTTTGATCAAACTTTTCTTAAAAGTTTGTGGTCAAGCTTTTTAAAAAATGCTCTTTTTTGATCAAACTTTTCTTAAAAGTTTGTGGTCAAGCTTTTTTTAAAAGATTGCTTTTTTAGAGACAGGGTGCGCGCACAACCAGCACTTCGGCTTTTGCGTGCCTCACAACCTTCTCCGTGACCCCTCCAAGCAAGAATCGATCAACTCCGGCTTTTCCTTGCGTTCCCATGACAATCATATCGATATTATTCTGTTCTGCAAAATTCAGAATTTCCTGGACCGGGTGTCCCTGCAGGAGAACGGGGTTTACAGAAACTTCGGCCTCCTTTCCCATTTCCTCAATCTCAGCAACGGCTTCACTTCCTTCTTTTCCGATTTCCCAATCGTAGCTTTCGGGCATGATAGGAGAACAGCAGGATATGCCAGCAACGTATACGGCATAGACCTCAGCTCCGGTCTTTTTTGCGATTTCAAGCCCTGAGCAGGCTGCACTTTTTGCATTTTCCGAGCCGTCGATTGCAAGCAGGATTTTCCTGTAAGGTCTTCGTTTCATAAGGTTTCCTCCTGATCTAGCTTTCTTGATTTTTGGGTCCCAGCTTTTCACTCTCTCTCGCCGGGTACGACATCGGTCGCAGCTTTTTGAATCCTTTGAATATGACTGAAGAATCTGGTAAATTTAAAAATCTCGCGTACGACGAGTACCGGGATTTTTGAATTCCTTAAGATTTTTAAGGATATGCTTCCAAGCAGGAAGTTTTGAACTCCGCTTTTCCCGATAGAACCTACGACAATCATGTCAACTTTCTGCTTCTCTGCAAAATCAAGAATCTCTTTAGCCGGATCTCCTTTAAGCAGTATGGATGCAGCTTCTATTCCGGCAGTTTTTGCATTTTTCTCCACTTCAGATGTTGCTTCACGACCAATTTTCTCAAACTGCTCGTACGTATTTTTTATCCAGACTTCATCCATCATAATTGATTCAAAAGAACTTATATCGATGACATATACGGCATAGACCTTTGCCCCATTCCACCCTGCAATTTCTATCCCGTAGTCCGCTGCATTTTCAGCGGCTTCTGAGCCGTCGGTAGCTATCAGGATCTTTTTATATGCTTTTTCTTCTTTCCATTCCCTGGCAACCAGCACCGGGACTTTTGCATGCCTTACAACTTTTTCGGATACGCTTCCAAGTACGAGACGCTTAATTCGGCTTTTGCCCAGCGACCCTACGACAACCATGTCAACGTCCTGCCCTTCTGCAAAATTCAAAATTTCTTCAGCCGGATTTCCTCTGAGCACTATGGATTCAGCTTCCAGTCCGGCAGCTTTTGCTTTTTCCTCAACATAAGAGGCTGCTTCGTGCCCTATCTCCTCAAACTGCTCGATCTTTTTTGACCATTTCTCGTCCTTTGGAAGTGAACCATAAGAAGTTGTATCGATGACATATACAGCATAGACCTTTGCTCCACTAAATCTCAAAGTTTTTATCCCGAAATCCGCTGCCTCTTTTGCAGTCTCTGAACCGTCGGTAGCTATCAGAATTTTTCTTTGCGGTTCAAATTTGAGTTCACCACTCTCCTCCACACTAATCCCCCCTATGTTCTGGATTTATTCTCGAACCGACACCAGAATCCATTTTATTGTTAACTGATTTAGATTTCTATAACTATTTTCGTAATCGGAAGTTCAATTGCTTGCCAAAAAATCAAGGTTTAAAAAAATAAATTTTAAATATGAGACTGGCTCATCCCTGCTCTGGATTTTCAACCCCGAAAACTCGTGATCAAACGGCTGTCCTTTTGTGTACTGGCTCATTCCTGCTCTGGATTTTCATCCTTTTCACGGGACTTTTGCACGTACGACAAGTACCGGAATCTTTGCATTTCTTACAACCTTTTCGGATACGCTTCCAAGAAGGAAACGTTCGGCATCGGTTTTTCCTAGCGAGCCCACAACAATCATATCAACTGCCTGTTTTTCTGCAAAATCGAGGATCTTTTCCGCCGGATGCCCTTCCAGGGTTACGAACTCCACTTCAACTCCTGCTGCTTTTGCGGCCTCTTCGACTGTGGCGGTCATCTCAAGCCCGAAGGTTTTAAATTGTTCTTCTATTAACCCTTTCCATTTAGGGTCCCCTCTTCCTGAAGGATAGGCGCTGGTATCAATGACATGCAGAGCATAGGCTTTTCCCTCGCTTAGCTTCGCAATCTCCATTCCGGCATTTACTGCCTGTGCACCATTTTCCGAGCCGTCAGTAGCGATGAGGATATTTTTGTAAAGACCTCTATCCATACCCTCTCTCCTCCCCATTTACCCCGCTTTAAGCTGATTCTGTAATTCGACGATCTGACGTTAAACAGATCGCCTCTATATAGAATCAGCTTGTTACATTTAACTGCTCAAAATCAGATCATGCCTGTAATTGGATTATGCCTGTAACTGGATTATGCCTGTATCAACTTTTTCTCACTTTTGTGCCTTTCTCGGACAACCAGCACCGGAACTTTTGCATGCCTTACGATTTTTTCAGACACGCTTCCAAGTACGACACGCTCATACCCGCCTTTTCCAAGTGATCCCACAATGATCATATCGATATCATTATCCTCTGCAAAACTTACAATCTTTTCCGCCGGATGGCCTCTAAGTACTCTGGACTCGACTTCCACGCCGGCAGCTTTTCCAACCCTTTCGATATAAGAAGTTGCTTCATGTCCCGCTCTCTCGAATTCATCAAGTGTCTCTTTTGACCAGATTTTGTCCAGCGAAACTGAGCGATAGGGGGTTGTATCAATGACATACAGGGCATATATTTTTGCTCCACTGCACCCAACCATTTCTATTCCGAAATCTGCAGCTTCGTTTGCGGTCTCTGAGCCGTCGGTAGCGATCAGTATCTGTCTTCGCGGTCTAGATTCAATATTTCCTTCCATAATTACCCTCATGTTCTCGTTTATTATCCCTGGATTTGTATTCCAGTGTTCCGGATTTCCATCTTTTTTACAGGCTTGCGGGTTTTCAAGTAACTTCAGAGCCACAGATTGCAATTAGAATCCTTCAGGCTTGCGCTCTATGCCCTGACCACCTCATTTTATTCCCTATCTGAATATCGATGTGTTCATATTAATAATTTTCATTCAATTGTTTACCAAGGAAATGAAAAAGTGTCCCCGAAGGCAAAAAGCATATACTTTAAAATATAATTAATCTAGTGGAGGGCAGATCTTGAGAAAATTGCAAACCAAGTCGGCTCAAATCTCATTTTTAAAAAGTTTATTTTTAATACTTTCCATTATTGCTTTTACCTTCGGAAGCGGTTGTGTCAAGGATTTTGAAGAAGAAAGTTACTACAATGTCAGGGATATGGATATCTCGGCAGACCGTACTGGAGCGGCTTTCGTAGACCTTAATGTCACAACATATATCGAAAAATCTCAGGGGGATCCCGCTAAGAATACCTCGCTTCTTCTTAAAGCCTATAGCCAGGAAAGCGGGTTGCTTGAGGCACAGAAGGAGATAAAATTAGGAATGCTAAAGAAAGGAGAGACGAAATCAGTGAGTCAGATCCTGACACTTCCGAAAACCGGAGGATATGATCTCCATTGTGTCCTGTTTGAGGAAAGTGTGCAGAAAAGCAACGGCGAAATCAAAGTTTACAATCTGGATGCTCTGCCTGCAGAAGTGCAGGAAATAGGGCTTGAGATTCCTGAAATGGACTTCAGGGTGAAGGCAGTGGAAGGTGGAAGAGTCCTTGTTGAAAATGATATCTATCTGACAAATGAAGGAAGGGAAACCAGCAAGGATTTCCGTATGCTCGTTAAAGTTCGCGAAATGGATGCCGGACTTCTTGCGGATAAAGTCTGGACGCGCACAGGAGAAATCAAACCCGAAGCTACGGTTATCCAGAGCGTCAACCTGACAATGCCTGACCAGTACAATTATATTGTTGAAGTCCTGATCTGGAACAACGATACGATCGTCGAGCGCGGAGAAGGCTATATTCGGCTCAGCCCCGTAACTGAGACTAAAAACAGAAATGTCACGCAGGCTCGGGAGATTCAGACAAGCGAATTCGAAAATGTGGTGGAAACCGGGATGATTCCTGAAGAGGAACATACAGAGGAAGGAGAGAGTACACCAGGGTTCAGCTTACCTTTATCTGCAATCCTGCTATGTTCGGCAGCAATTCTCAGGAGGCGGTTTGCATGAGTGAAACACTAGATCTGAGACCAGAAACAAAAGCTGAAAAAGTATCAGAGCTGGGGGAAAATTTCAAAAAAGGAGTTTTCCTTATTTCCATGCTGCTTCTGCTTGTAGCCACCTTCCAGCTTTATTTTTCAATAGAGAGGATAATAGATACCTGGTTCGAGTACCAGTACGCCATGATTTTCAAGGCTGTGTATTATCTTTTTGTCCTGCTCCTGAGCCTGTACATTATCAGGCTTTATATTGTAAGGCGCTGAAAAAAGTCTGAAAATTAGAAACCGCTGATCTGAAAGGCTTGAAACTTCAGGCCTCTTCAATCAACTTTTTTACGGTTTCAAGCACAAGGATTGCATCTTCCCTTTTTACGTCAACTCCATTACCTGTGCAAAAATCTAGAATAAGTTTTTTCTTTTCTTCCGGGATCAGTCCTCGTTTCGCCCCTTCTTTCACAAGCCCGAGATAGCTCCGGTCAGGGTAATAGGTGTCAATTGCAAGCTCCAGGAGGTCTTTATGTTCTTTTTCGCTCACAAGTCCTGAGATGAATGCGGCTTTCAGGGTCTCCCTTATATTGACAAGGGGCACGGAAATGGGCTCGAAGGTATCAGGGTTTGTGCTTACTGCGACTTCATCATCCGATTCAATTACGCCGTCCCTGTACCATTCGTAAACCTTTCCTGCACCTCTCATCCCGTGGGTATCCAGTTCCGAGGCTCGGAGAGCTCCCATGCTGGCGCCTCCGACAACCTTTACGCCTGCACCGAGCGCAGACAGAATCTCCCTGTGCCCTACAGCGGCCCTGTCGAAAAAAATCCCGTCTATTATTCCTATGATCTTATACCCTTTCTGGACGAATGTTTCAAGCTGGAACCTGCGTACAGGGGGCTGGTAATTTGCCCTGAGGATCTTTCTTGCGTCCTCATGGCTAATACTGTTGCCTGTAAAGATTACCGCCCTTGCTTTCATCTTCTCTTCCACGGCTTTTCATTTTTATTTCTGGAAAATTCTTTCTTCCTTTGAGAACCAATCCTTTTTCCTTTCCGGTCCCGGTCAATAGTGAAAAGTTCAAAGCCTGGGATTATTACCCGGACAACCGGCACTTTAACCTCTTCTCTTGAAAGATCTACTACCAGCACTCTTTCGGCAAGATCCTTAAGTTTTTCGAGTATCACATCGATATTTTCTGCAGGGCTTTTCCTGGATAGATCCTGCACTTCAGAAAGGGAAATTTTTTCTCCGTCTTCGAACCAGAACCAGTTCAAACGTTTCATACGGTCATACCCTACACTTCGGATAAAACCTTCCCTATCCGTATCTTCCCTTGCTCCCTGGATCTGGACTACTCGTGACTGGGCAGCTTCGGTTATGGCCCGTGCAACCGCAATTTCGGGGTTCAGGTGAGAACCTGCCCCCATGACAAGAAGAGCCGGATCTTTGAGTTTTAAGTCGTCAGTTGCTGCAATTACTGTCGGAATGCCGGTATCAGTCGGAACCAGCCAGACCTTGAGTTCTATTCCTGCGTCTCTGAACTTGCTGGCAAGTTCGTACAGGTACCCGTCTTCTTCAGTCAGCACGATTTCCTTTCCCAGGTTGCGGGAAAACTGCGCTATGCTAATTGCATCCCTTTCTATAACCTCCAGCAGCCCGTGAAGAATAGCTTCCTCAATCACGTTTCCGGAAGCCAGCCCATTGGTATTGCTCAGAAAAAGTTTCTGGCATTGTCCAGGCGAGTCGTATGGATGGTAAACGGCATTGGCGTTTACGAACACCTCTTCCCTGTTAATCAAATCGTATGCTCCAACCCACTCAAACAGGGATTGGGGAAGATAGGGCTGGGGCAGAAGCAGTGTTGCTGGGTCGAGCGCTGTGCAGCTTTGTGTGACGCTGGTATAGGATTCCACAAGAGCCGGGGCAGAAATCCCGCCTTCAATATTTGCATTCAGGCCAGGTCTTTCTGCCAGGCAGCGCTCGAAACTCTCCATTATTGCCGAGATTCGGGCCCTCTGCTCGGTCGAGCCTTTGCCTGAGTAGATACTGATCGCTCCCCTTGCTGCACTGGGGCGGATTGCCGAGAAAATAGGGATTCCGAGCCTGTCCAGATTTGTAATTTCAGCAATTCGGGTAACGCCTATCTTTTTTATCTCATCTTTAGTGTTTTCCAGGGTTGTGGCTTCGTCATATACTCGCTGTGTACCTTCGAGATATGAAATTGATCTGTCAATTTTTATTTCAGGCATAGTTAGAAACCTTCTATCTCTTGTTATATATTTTGTGATTTTTCGGGGATCGAGTCTTTTCAGGGGATCTTATGTAATTTCTCTGCAGACTTTTTGACAAATCTAAACATAATACAAACATAATACAAACATACTGTAAATACAATACTAACATGCTGCAAATACAATACAAATATACTGCGAATATAATGCAAACAGAGTATAAACAGAATAATGCTATATATTGAAGGATCTATAAATATGTAAGAAGGCTTATAAGGGGGTTTTGTCCGACGAATCTAAAAAAATTATTTCTGGAAGAAAATGTAGGAGGCTTTGATCTCCTGTCCCGAACCATATATGGGGTGCTTGCAACTCTCGCACTGGCAACAGGCCTTGTGAAAAGATCTCCCTGGAAGTGGATTGTTGCGGCGATAGCTTTTACAGGGCTCTACAGTTCAATCCTGAGACACTGCACTCCCTATGCCATTCTCGGGATCAGTACAGCCGAGAAAAGTAAAACTCCTGTTCAGGAAATTTACTTCAATGATCAATAAGTTCGGAGATACTAATTCTCCAATTCTTTTTCAACGGGTATGGGTTCGAAGGTAAAGCATATATTCAAAAGTGCCGATTATTCAACTTTTTTTTCAGCAGATGTCGGATTTCAGAACCAATTTTTGAGCTCAGGCTAAATTTTTCAGGATTTTACCTGCTATTACCTTTTATCCGACGTTTTTCTTTTTCTTAGATAACTGGTCAATATCCGCAATAGTTTTTTATTTCGGAAATTTAAAAAAGGGTTAAAATAAAAGGATATGAATAAGCCTATTTTTTGATACTGCGCCACAATTAATTCCAGCCATATTGATTATATATAAGTTTGATAATATTTCAATCACACTAAAATTAAATGCGAAGATGAAAGAAAAATGAGTAACCTGAAAGGCTGTGAAGTTAGATGTACAGAGTGCAAAAAGTGGTTCAGCTCACAAATTATTCAATTTGAGGATAAAGGATCGTTTCTGCACTCTGTAATGTACAAAAATACAGAACTCTGTCCTTATTGTAATACAATGGTTACCCACGACAAAGAAATCATGCGATTCGTGGAAAAAGATAGTACTGGTAAAGTCATTAAAGAAACGAGATATATATATGATTTTTAATATGTATGATTTTTAATTATAGTTTTCGAGATAGTTTTCAATATTTTAATACAGTGTATGTGCTTTCAATAAGAGTTTTATGCTTCCAAAAGCTTTTATGCTCCCAATAGTTTTCTCCTTTGATACCGTTTTTCAATAAAGTCCTATCTCATTTCTGTACGATACAGAACAAATTAATTCAAAAATAGCCGACCTATTAGTTTTTCGTATTTTGCTAGTATAAATAAAATTTTATGAAAATCACTAATTTATGTGAAGACTGTAGTATAAGATTATAGAAACAGGATTCTAGAAGGATTATAGAAATAAAAACAGATTTCAAGAGACGATCTCACCTCAAATTCCCGGTTGTAACAAACCGGGCGAACTGGCTGGAAGAAATACCTTGATTACTGGTGGCTCCGGCATGGGAGCAGCACTCACACGCGTGGCGGCTACAAAATCGCTTCAGGATTTCCAGCTGCAGGAGGTTATCATGAGTGCACATCCGCTGACGAATGCACGCATGAAGCCTCAGGGCAGGCGAAACAGAATCAAAGAGGAGCACCATGACCATTGAGCGGGATCAGATTATCCCTTATCGACAGTCGGCTAACGAAGTATTAACCGCGCTCGATACGGATGTGCGGAGTGGCTTGAGCGAAGGGGAGGCGCGGGCGCGACTCGACAGGTACGGCAAGAACGAATTGACGGCAGAAAAGCCTGTGCCTGCGTGGAGAAAATTCCTGGCGCAGTTCCAGGAAGTGCTCGTTATCCTGCTACTTATCGCAACACTAATTTCGGCAGGACTGTGGCTGTATGAGCGCGATTCGGCATTGCCTTACGAAGCGATTGCGATCTTCGCTGTAGTACTGCTCAATGCGGCCATGGGCTATATTCAGCAGTCACGGGCAGAAGAAGCAATGGCTGCACTGCGCCAGATGACAGCGGCACAGGCCAGCGTCGTTAGGGACGGTACGCGTCAGAGCATTCCGGCAACTGAGGTCGTGCCCGGTGATATCATCCTCATTGAAGAAGGCAATACCATCCCTGCGGATGCTCGAGTGATTCAGTCAATTGCGCTGCAAACGGCCGAGGCAGCGCTCACAGGTGAGAGCCTGCCTGTCTTGAAGGATAATCTCCGGATTGCGGAAGAGGTCGGACTCGGCGACCGCGATAATATGATCTTTAGCGGCACTGTGGCTGTTTACGGGCATGGGCGTGCAGTCGTCACGGCAACTGGAATGCAGACCGAAATGGGACGAATTGCCGGGATGATTGAAGAAGCCCAGATAGAAACTACGCCATTACAAAAGGAACTACACCGCGTTGGCAAACTTCTCGGGATAGTCGTTATCGCCATCGCTGTCGTGATTATCACAACAATCATCCTGGTTGAAGATGTGAGAGGTTTCTCAGCCCTTTTTGACGTGCTTATTTTAGGTGTGGCGCTTGCAGTCGCGGCAGTGCCGGAAAGCCTGCCCGCGGTGGTGACAGTTGTACTCTCTCTTGGCGTGCAGCGCATGGCGCGGAAAAATGCTATAGTGCGCCATCTCGCGGCTGTCGAAGCTCTCGGCTCGGCAAATATTATCGCCTCCGATAAAACGGGCACGCTTACGAAGAACGAGATGACTGTGCTTGCGGTTGTCACTGCGAGCGGACGCGTTAATTTAGAAGGTACGGGTTATGCCCCGGAAGGTGAGGTGCACAGGGAAGGAGGAGGGAAGATTGATGGTGCGCTCCAGTTCGAGTTTGTACGTACGCTTGCAGCTGCCGACCGTGCTAGCAATGCCGTGCTGCACGAGCGCAATGGGCGCTGGGCGGTACACGGTGACCCGACCGAAGGAGCATTGATAGTAGCGGCGCGCAAAGCCGGGCTGGAAGCTGAGGCACTCAATGCACGGCTGGAACGTATAGGGGAAGTGCCTTTTTCTTCCGAGCGCAAACTGATGAGCACGGTTCATACCGATGCCGAGCAAGGGGAAAGGCTGCTTGCTTTCACCAAAGGAGCACCGGATGTACTGCTTGCCCGATGTACACAGGAGCTCGTAGGAGACGAGATCAAACCCCTGACTGCGGAACGCCGCACAGAAATTTTGAAGAATAATGAAGAATTGGCTGGCGAAGCTCTAAGAACACTCGCGGTCGCTTTCCGTACGCTGCCGAAGGACGCGTTTAAGCAGGAAGAGTTAGATGAGGATGTCGAGAAAGACCTTGTTTTCCTGGGACTTATCGGCATGATTGATCCGCCGCGCATGGAGGCTAAGGATGCAGTTGCGCGCGCTATGGCTGCCGGTGTCCGCCCGATTATGATTACAGGCGATCATCCTAAAACCGCCACAGTCATTGCTGAAGGATTAGGCATTCCCACTCACGGGCAGGCTGTCACGGGTACCGAACTTGAGAAGATGCCAGAGGATGAACTTGACCGGACGGTTCAGGAAGTGTCGGTTTATGCCCGCGTCAACCCTGAACACAAACTTCGGATCGTTAAAGCGTTACAGCGTGGGGGGGCGATTGTGGCAATGACGGGTGACGGGGTCAACGATGCACCAGCCCTGAAAACTGCCGATATAGGGGTGGCAATGGGGATTACCGGAACGGACGTCTCCAAAGAAGCCTCTGACGTTGTGCTCGCAGATGATAATTTTGCAACCATAGTTGCGGCTGTCGAAGAGGGGCGTGCGATTTTCTCTAACATCCGCAAGTTCTTGCGCTACCTGCTTTCCTCAAACCTCGGTGAAGTTATGATAATGTTTTTCGGTTTGCTGCTGGCAGATGTGATTGGGCTGACTGCGGAAGGCGGAACCGGGATAGTGCTGCCGCTGCTGGCGACTCAGATCCTCTGGATCAATCTTATTTCAGATGGGCCACCCGCGCTTGCGCTCGGGGTTGATCCGGCGGACCCGGGACTTATGAAAGAACTGCCGCGCCCGCGGGAAGAAGGGGTGATCACCCGCAGTATGTGGGCTGGTAACCTATTTACCGGTGTAATCATGGCAGTCGGGACTCTGCTGGTATTGGATGCCAGCTTACCCGGGGGTCTGGTCGAAGGCTCAGGAAACATGCGTTATGCGCAAACAATGGCCTTTACCACGGTGGTTTTCTTTTCGCTGTTTGTCGTGTTCAATGCGCGTTCGGATAAACAGAGCGCGTTCGTGGGACTGTTCTCAAACAAATGGCTGTGGGGAGCGGTCTTTCTGTCCGTTTTGCTGCAGGTGGCGGTCGTTTACATCCCGTTTCTGCAACAGGCATTTTCGACCGTGAGTTTGAGCCCTGGCGATTGGGTACTGTGTGCAGCAGTGGCGAGTTCGGTGCTGTGGCTGCGCGAACTTAGCAAAATCATCATACGTGCGAGGGAAAACCGAACAAAAAGAGATTTTGCTTGATGATTTATGTTGTCTCTTTCAAAACATTGAAGGCAGATAGCCCACCAGAACCGAAAAACTATTTTTACTTTTTAGTAGTTCCAACTCCCATTGTTGAGTTTGCCACTTTCTCCTCCTTACCGGGATAAATTTAGAGTCGCTTAGAACCGTTCGACACTTCCTGAAGGTTCCTGCTATTCGGAATCTGTTATGGAATCCGTTATGGAATCCGTTACGGAATCCATTACTACGAAGTTTCTCCTCGTTTCCAGACCAACTAATAAAGAATTTTTTCAACTTCTTCAGTTTTTCAACCACATCTTCAAGCTCATAGAGCTTTCTGACAATGTAAAACGAACTCTCAAAAGTTTTTTAAGCAATAGAAAAGTTTACTGTTTTGGCGAGAAAAGAGAAAGTTATCCCCTCCATGTTCTCTTTTCTTTTTCTTTTTTTCCAGTTTTGTCTATCTTTTGAGAGATAAATCAAACCTAATAACAGTGAAATGCCTGTAAAGAGACTTTTAGCTTCCGGAACAGAGTTGACTGGCAAATTTCATATCTGAAGTTACTGAGCTAAACAGCATATAATCCCCCAACCACGCAAAGGAGAACAGCAACATACTTTTGAAAAACTTCTTTTTTCATATTTTTAATAAATCGGTTTGCTACATAAGTTCCAAAAATCATGGCAAGCCCCATCAGGAGTCCAAGATTAATAGTATCTGGAAGGAGATTAACCAGTTTTCCGTATACGAGGATTTTAACTATGTGCATTGCGGTCGCAGTTGCAGCTCACTTGCTATACAAGCTATCGGGGACAGGCCGAAGGAAAGAAATACTGCAGCCCCAATCGGTCCGGAACTTCCTGCAAGCTCTGATAGCAAGCCGGTTGTCGCCCCGCCGAAAACAAGCGTTTTATCACTCGGTCTGAACTTTAATCTCCCGAAATACCTTAGGACAACTAATAAGATTAAAACAGCCCCGATTCTTCCTGTTACCGTGATTTTTGAGAGAATTGAAAACCCAAAATGGTGGTTCTCTTTTGCTTTTGCCTGTAGTAACCCTGTACGCAGGTGCGGAATTTGCGGTTCCGGTACTTACCATCGCACAATTGATCGGCAGCCTGTCAAGGATATCATTCGGGCTAAACCAGATTGAGTGGAAAAAAGTTGTCCTATTTTCAACAACGGCGGTTCCATTATCCGCACTTGGGGCAAGCCGGCAACACCCGAAATTAATGCAGCGGTAACGCTTGATAATATTAAAACTGCGTGCATTTCCATTAACGATTTCCTTCGCAAATTCACGCTATTTCTTTTAATTCCTTTTGTTATACCGGTCCCTAAATAATGGCCTTCGATTTTACACTTATTTCCTATCTGGGAAACAGGTAAGTTATGGGCCGATAAAAGTGGCAATGTTGCGTGAATATTTGTAAGCTGGTAGAATCTGCTAATAACCTGATTTTTTGCATTCAATTCTCACATTTGCGTAATTTATTTATTTAATGCAGGTAGAATCCTATCCGTAAGGTGATGAGGTCCGCCTGGACTCTTCAGTCTAAACCGCTTATGCTGATGACTTCTACATCAATTATTGAGGTTTTAATTTGTATACTGTTTTATTGGTAGGGATAGGCGGCTTTATAGGTGCTATTTTAAGGTATACGTTAGGTGGATGGATACAGGATGGTTTTGTCAATTTCCCGGTAGGTACGCTAACCATAAACACTATTGGCAGTTTCTTTCTGGGCTTAATAATGTACCTTTCTGAGTACCAGGGTTTTTTTAGTGAAGAAACCAGGATCTTTCTGACAATTGGCGTAATAGGAGCTTTCACAACATTATCAACATTTGGCTATGAATCCTTCAGATTACTTGACGATTCAAAATTAACACTATTGGCTATAAACTTAGTATCGACAGTATTATTTTCCATGCTGGCCGTATACTTAGGTAAGATTGTAGCTCTGAGCTTCAGCACCTACCTGCTGGGGTGGATAAAATGAAAACGGGTCAGGTTAAAGCCATTGAAGGGGGCCAAATGAAGAGGGAATCTACAGCCATATTATTGAGAATATTTATAGGGGAGTCTGATCGGTACAAAGGCAAGCCATTATATATGCATATTGTTGAAATGCTAAAAGGGGAAGGTATAGCCGGAGCAACTGTTTTCAGGGGCATAACTGGTTTCGGAAAGCACAGCCGAATTCATACAACCTCCATACTGCGCTTATCAACTGATCTTCCAATACTTATTGAAGTCGCTGATCTTGAAGAGAATATTGATAGGATCAGACCAAAGTTGGATGAGATAATTAACCAGGGATTAATTACGGAAGAAAAAGTTAAAATTGTATTTTATGACAGTGATACAAACAAATAAGGTATCCTTGTCAGTTAACTTTTATCTTATTACCAGAATTCATTATGGCTTTTTATATTCCGGATTCTCCGGTAGAAGCGCAAGATTTAACCTGCTGTTTTCCTGAATCAGGGAAGGATTTGGATAAAAACATTTTTCCCTTCCGTCTCAAATATTCTCATTATGTCAGCTTTGGTTCATTCTATATCTCTAAAAATCAAAGTATCAAATTGAACTTATGTAGTCTTCAATTGAATCAATTCTCTCTGGTTTTATGGCATATTTTCCTTTAATCCACTTGCAGACATAAAAATTTACATTATAACCTAGTTGTAAATAATTTTTATTAACTAGTTTATGTATAGCTTTAATATCTTTTTTAGGTGTATAAAGCCCAAATATGATACCTTCTAAAGCTTCTTTTCTAAATTTCGTTATTTTTCTTGTGTGTTGCCATTGAGCATTTTGTGGAAATAATAATAATCGCCATTCTTCTTCATATTTCCAATCAGAATACTTCGTTATAAAAAAATTAATCATGCTGTTATCTATACCCATTGTTATTAGGTTCATAGGGCCAGGGAGTTTTTTTGTATACTTTACCTTATATAACGGTAAAAAATCAGAATCAAAATAGAAACCTAAATTCTCTTCAAAGCAATCAGCTTTAAAGCTAAGACAAATTCCTGTATGGTTCGAAGCATAATGAGCCCACATCAAGATACTATCATTCTTTCGGCTTAGACACAAAGTTAGCGGCAAAAATGTATCTTGTAATGGATAGTCCTTTGAAAGTTTATCGCACTTTTCGGGAGGTACATAGGTATTTCGTCTTGTTTTTTTTAGACCAAACTCTAGAATATTTCTCATCTCGTTTTCATCTGCGCCCATAAACCATTCCCATTCTTCCTCGGTTCCTTCAATGTGTATCCAAAAAGCACTATCAAAGGGATCATTATAATTTATGGGGGACGAAAAACAAAGTTGATTATTGAGGATCAAATCTTTAGTATATTTATCAATTTCTCGATATTTATAAAATAAGTTTTCTTGAATCCCCTTTTTGTTCATATTATTACAAATAAAAGGCTTCATAATAAAAACTTTGATTTCTTCGTGCTGCTCATGGTGAGGCCATTATTAGTATGCAGCTGGTCAAAGTGGAAACCATTATCAGAAGGTTTCTGGAAGAAATACCTCATGCATGGATTTCGGTTTCTATCATCATATACTGCGTTTTTAAATCCTTATATACCTTAATTCATTCTTTCTCCTGTTAAGACAATCAGGTAAGTTTATTATATTTGGTTACATAGATTAAAGTATGACTTACTTACCTCCTGATTATGGATCTATCAGTAATATTCCTCTGGACATAGCCTTTAGGGATGCTATTTTCATCGGGATCTTTTGCATCATAATGTTCTTTATTTTGATCCTTGCTGTGCGTCGTGATATCCGGAAAGCACAGAGCAGTTAAATCTCTTATCATATGCATCTTTTTCTTTTATTTCCTTTGAATGGCTTAAAGTAACTCAGTTTCCGCGTCCTTTCCCTGTTTTTGTCTATGATATTCTATTTAAACTTCCATCTTTCTGGCGACCTGTTCCTTGAACCAGTTACCCATAACACGCCTGAGACTGCAGTTCTGATAATAGATGTGCTATATGCTTGGTATTTTCCACAAAATATTTACCAAAAGTATTCTATCTCTAGGAATTTAGTGGATTACTTACTATGCAAGATTTCTTCTGGATTTAAATGGCTTTCTTGGCGCTGTTTTCACGTTGAGAAAGGTTCATATCCTAAATCCTTAGCCCTATTATAACACATAACAGCTTCATCGTGTCTACCAAGTGCGTCAAGGGCAAGACCTTTTCTATACCAGGCTTGGGGATACTGCGGATCAAGCTGTATGGCTTTATCAAGTACTTGAATTGCTTCTTCATATCTACCCATTTTATTAAGAGCATAACCTTTGCTACCCAAGGGTCCGGCATTATTTGGATTAAGTTCTATAGCTTTATCAAGTGCCTGGATTGCTTCTTCATATCTACCCAGGTTATTAAGGGACATGCCTTTCTCATACCAAGCTCTTGCATTATTTGGATCAAGTTCTATGGCCTTATCAAGTGCTTGAATTGCCTTGTCAAATCTCCCCAGTCCGTTAAGTGCCATAGCTT
The DNA here is from genome assembly GCF_049706645.1 of Methanosarcina sp. GTDB lineage: Archaea > Halobacteriota > Methanosarcinia > Methanosarcinales > Methanosarcinaceae > Methanosarcina. The sequence continues at coordinate 16,249 of NZ_JBNAKP010000009.1, forward strand.
TATTATACCAGGCTTCAGAATTATTTGGATCAAGTTCTATGGCTTTGTCAAAGGCTTGGATTGCTTCATCATACTTATTAGTGTTATAAAGAGCAGAACCCTTATTATTCCAGTATTCAGCCGTAGGAGTATTCTCTTGAATATTCTTTATATACATAATTCCGACAGTTGTTATTAGAAGGATAATACCAAAAAACATCAAGTATCTCCAGCGACTCTTTTCTAATTGCTTAGACCTGGATTTGTACCACCCGTATGTGGTTGACAATATAGCAAAAATACCAATCACTATCTCAACAACAGTTTTTATCTCCTGAAGAATATCTTGAGCCAAATACCCACCCGATTTATAATTTTATTATTACACGTTTAAGCTTCCAAAAAAACTTATCGTTGACATACCTGCATTTTCAGCTCATTTTTGAAAGAACCTTTAATATATTCCGTACTTGAGAGAATATATGCATAAAAATGATACTAAAAAGGCTAAAAAAATAGAAAAACTATAAAAATTCTTTCTAAGTCTCTGCAATTTCCTAACCTTTCTACTTTTCTTTGTCATCTAAATGTTTTTATTCATCCAAATCGTCTTTTGATAATGGTTGCCATATAGATGAGAATTACAGTCAAAGCCAAGCCGACTCCTGGCGTATTTTTTTCAGAAGAATCGTTATTTGGGTTCTCCTGAATTGAATTGGTATTTGTATCTTTTTGGGTAGACTTTACATTGGTATCCTCTGAAGTATAGTTTTTACTTGAATCCTCAGGATTAACAGGATTTTTATTTGAACCTTCGGAAATAACAGGGTTTGGGCTTAAATTCTCAGGATTAGTAGCACTTATATTTGAACCCTTAGAGCTAGCAGAATTTGTGCTTGGATTCTCAGAATTAGTGGAATCTTCGCTTGAATCTTTAGTATTAGTAGGAGTTTGACTTAAATCTTCAAAATTAGTAGGATTTTGGCTTGTTTGCTCTGAATTAGTAGGACTTTCATCCGAATCTTCAATGGTAGTAAAGTCTGGATCTAAATCCTTTTGAGCAGTAGAATTTATCTGTCTATCATCATAAGAGCTAGAATTTATCTGCCTGTCATCATAAAAACTGGAATTAACTTGCCTGTCATCATAAAAACTAGAATTTGACTGGCTGTCATCATAAAAACTAGAATTTGAATTTAAATCCTCGGAACGAATAGAATCTATATTTAAATCCCCTTGCGTGGATACTGCATTGAGGATTGAGATAACTGCTACAGTAGCTAGAGCCACATATCTCATCAATTCCCTATTCCCCACTATATTGTCCCCCTATGTATGTAAAATTCAGTTACACAGTAGCGTTTTTATTTCTGAATATCTACTTCCTTGCAATCTTTTCTGTTGATTTAAACACATTTTTGGCTATAAGTATTTTATTACGGCATTCATATAGATAAGTTACCATCAAATAGTCCTTAAAGTAGGTATGTAGAGTTAGAGTGATGAAGCTATTGTCAGTGTTTTAGGAACGAAATCAGATATGTGAGTAACTGGTTAGCTCATGATGCTAAAGAGTGAAAGGGTGTATGAAAAAATATAAAAGACTGCCTCATGAAGGTAGAAATAGATGAATTCTGTTCTTTCTTAGGTTAATAATTGCCTCTTAAGGGTCAGTGAAGTAATAGTTAACAATAAATTAACGGGTTAACAATTAGATATATTTCAGGATCAAGATCTCTCTTCATCAGTTATGGATTAAACACTTATGTAGAACCTTTTTCGATAAATGCGGGAAAGTAAATAAATTTCGAAAACCTGGATCAAAAGAGTACCAAAGAAACAAAGAGTATCCTTTTAATGACTTAAATTATGTCAAACGGAGAAGTGGTTTAGAAGTAGCCAGAAAAATTATATTTAAAAAAAGTACTGAGCAGAACTAAATATCGAGAAGCTTATTTGATGAAAAAATCTTGTGCTGAGACAGGATAACAATAAGTTTCAACGAGGATATTTGGTTCTTTTGTTTTCAAATACATTAAAAATATAATATCTTAAATAGCATTAAAATCAGGAGAATTGGGGAGATATGCAGGCTGAAGAGAAGGGAGTGGACACCGATATTTCTAAAACTCAGGTAAATGAGCCTTTACCTCGCGATAAAAATCATAACTCCGGAAGAGAAATTTCAGGAAGTTCCCATGGATCTCACGAAGAAAGCGGGAATATGCCTGCCGGAAACATGGTTCATCAGGGCCATCCCGAAGATCAAACCATGCATACCGAAGAGAAATCACTGGACCACGGACAGAGCGAAGAAATGAAGCATGAGAGCCCTGAGCAGCATGAAGAGATGAAACACGAGCAAGACGGCGAAATGGAACCTGGAGGAATGAAACATCAGGGAATGGAACACGAAGGTCATGAAGCAGGTGGCGGGAAAGGACATGGTAACCATCATGCTCACATGCTTGAAGATTTCAGAAGGAGATTTATTGTTTCTTTGGTGTTAACCTTCCCGGTTTTACTGCTTTCGTCTACGATCCAGGACTTTTTTAACTTTGAGCTTCGAGTTCCGGGTGCGGATTATCTTACCTTCTTGCTTTCCTCGGTCGTTTATTTCTATGGCGGGTACCCGTTTCTCAGGGGGATAAAAAAAGAGCTTTCCGAAAAGTCGCCCGGGATGATGACCCTTATAGCCATTGCAATCAGCGTGGCTTATTTTTACAGCTCGGCTGTGGTTTTCGGGCTGCATGGGGAGGTCTTTTTCTGGGAGCTTGTGACTCTTATCGATGTAATGCTGCTCGGGCACTGGCTTGAAATGCGTTCGGTGATGGGAGCCTCAAGAGCCCTTGAGGAACTGGTAAAAATCATGCCTTCGGTTGCCCACCTGAAGAAAAACGGCGAAGTTGTCGATGTGGGGGTTGACCAGCTAAAAATCGGGGATAAGGTTCTGATCAAGCCCGGAGAAAAGGTGCCTGTAGACGGGACTGTTGTGGAGGGAACAAGCAGCGTCAACGAATCCATGCTTACCGGGGAGTCGAAGCCTGTCACGAAAAAGCCTGGGAATGGCGTTATCGGCGGTTCGATTAACGGGGAAGCGGCTTTTGTCGTCAGGGTAGAAAAAACCGGAAAGGATACTTACCTGAGCCAGGTTGTCGAACTCGTCAAAGCTGCTCAGGAAAGCAAATCAAAAACCCAGGACCTGGCAAACCGGGCTGCTCTGTATCTTACAATCATAGCCCTGACTGTGGGAGCTCTCACTTTCACTCTCTGGATTCTCTTCGGCCAGCAACTCGTCTTTGCGCTGGAAAGGGCAGTGACTGTAATGGTCATTACCTGCCCGCATGCCCTTGGGCTTGCAATTCCTCTGGTAGTTGCAGTTTCAACGTCCATCGCCGCAAAATCCGGGCTTCTGATCCGGGACAGACAGGCTTTTGAAAGAGCACGCAATCTTCAGGCTATCATTTTTGACAAAACCGGTACACTCACCGAAGGGAGGTTTGGGGTCACCGATATCGTTTCTCTTTCAGGCGAGGAAAATGAAACCGGAAAGGATAATGAAAGAATCTTAAGCCTCGCAGCCTCCCTGGAAGCCAGTTCGGAACATCCGATTGCAACAGGCATTCTGGAAAGTGCACGGGAAAAAAGGCTGCAAATTCAATCCGTGGAAGAATTCAGTTCAATCCCGGGAAAAGGGGTACATGGCCTGGTTGAAGGAAAAAAATTCCTTGTTGTAAGCCCTGGCTACCTTGAAGAAAAAGGAATTGCCGTCAAAAACGAGAAAATCGAAGAAATCAAAACGCAGGGAAAAACCGTCGTGTTCCTGCTTGAGGGAGACCGGATACTCGGAGCCATTGCGCTTGCCGATATTGTCAGGAAGGAATCAAGGGAGGCTATCTCGAAACTTAAAAGCATGGGAATTAAATGCCTCATGCTTACAGGGGATAACCGCTACGTGGCAGCCTGGGTATCCAGAGAACTGGAGCTTGACGATTACTTTGCAGAAGTTCTTCCTCATGAGAAGGCCGAGAAGGTCAAAGAAGTCCAGACGCAGTACATCACAGGTATGGTTGGGGACGGGGTCAATGACGCGCCTGCCCTGGCCCAGGCTGATGTCGGAATAGCCATAGGAGCAGGTACTGACGTTGCAATCGAAACCGCTGATATAGTCCTGGTAAAAAACGACCCGAGAGACGTGGTTGATATTATCGGGCTTTCCCGGAAAACTTATTCCAAAATGTATCAGAATCTCCTCTGGGCAACCGGATATAACGTTTTTGCAATCCCTCTTGCAGCAGGGGTACTCTATGGGTACGGAATCTTACTGAGCCCTGCCATGGGTGCCGTTTTCATGAGCCTGAGTACCGTGATCGTAGCAATAAATGCTAAAACTTTAAAGATGGGGTGATTTAATGATAGGAATATTCCGCAGTATAAAAAAGATAATTGCTTTAGCCGCACTGGCTTCTGCAGTAATCGGATTTATTTCAAGACTTATGGGAAAGAAAAAGAAAAGATAAATTTAAAGTTGCAAACCGGAAAACTCACAAAAAGCTGCCGGATGTTACTCCCTCTCGAAATGGGCCGCTCAAGGCAGGTCGCTCTTACTTTCCAGCTTCCATACAACCTTCCTGAAACGCTGGCTCGCACTTTCCCATTTTTATTTAGTTGTGGTTTCATTCTCTACGGCTGCAGGACCAATTTTGATCTCGCTTTTATGCAGGTTGATTCCGCCTTTATCTTCTATCGTAGCTTCCAGCTCATATGTGGAATTCTCCTTTCTTGAAAATTCGAGCACAATCGGATTTTCAGCCGAGACATTCCCGTAAAATCTTTTGTTAACGCTTTCGAGGGTGTTTCCATCTTCCCTGAACTCGTAACTCATGTAGCAGTCAAATCTGGAACCTGGATTTCTTGGAGCGTAGGTAAACAAAAACCTGTCTTCATAACTATGGGTTTCGCTTACGAATGCGTCCAGAGAATTCTTCCCCATAATATTTTCTCGATCTACTGTTCCATCTTTTCCCGGAGGGCGATCAATCAGCTGTGCAATTACTATTGCAGTCACGACCATGAGAATAACCATTAATAACTTGGTTGTATTACTCATACTAAACCTCAGTCTGAGATTTCATTTTTATTTGCCGGCATTTTCCGGCTCGATTTTTCATTTAATTACAATTGTTTTGAAGATGTAATTTATTTAGTTTAAAGCACTCGATTTAAACATGTGACTCAAACAAGCGGTTTAAATAAACATGCGATTCAAACACGCGGTTTAAATATACAATTTAAATGATAATTTAGATCTATCTCCGGGTCCCTTCTCTCAGGTGATGAAAATCCTTGAACCGGGTTCCAGGTTCAGTATTTCAGCTTTTTTTCAAAGTGTCTGAGCCTGAAATTGAGCAAAAAAACCGTGTAAATTACCAGTCCCGCAATCAAAAAAGAGATTCCGGCAAGCATTTCATACAAAAGGCCGCCAAGGATAAGTCCGGTGATGCTGGCAAGGCCTCCGAAACTGCTGGCAAACCCCTGTATAGTGCCCTGGTATTTTCTTCCTGCAACTTTTGACAAAAGGGAGAGAAAAGAAGGCCACATAAGCCCGTCCCCAAGCGCGAAAAATCCTGTTGCAAGATATGTAAGGAAAAGATTTCCTGGGATGAGAAGTAGAAAGTTCGTACCGAGCATCAGGCTTCCGAAGATTATAAGGGCTGCATCCGAATATTTTCTTGAAACCCTGGGAAGTATAGTACTCTGTACGATTATCAGAAGCCCGCTCAACACCGTAAAGTAAACGCCCATTTTGGCAATGCTCCAGTTGAGAGTTGAAATTGCGTGCAGGGGAAAAGCCGTATAGAATACATTGTAACCAAGATCGATTAGAAAGTACAGGCCTAGCATATAGGGGATATGTGGATGTCTCAGGACCTCCCCGAAGTCAGGATTCCTTGTCTCCGTCGTGGTTCTGCATTCCCGAATTTCATAACTGAAAATTTTCCGTACCTTTTCAGCTTCTTCAATTTTCTCAAAGGCGCACTCTTTGCTTTCGGGCACATAAATTATGATCAGCAGTGTTCCAATAACTGAGATTACTATTGCTCCCAGAACCGGGGCCACATCTCCGTACTCTGTCACGCTCAATATTCCGGCAAGAGCAGGACCAACTATAAATCCCAGATTCTCGGAAATCGACATTTTTCCGAAGTTTCGGTTCCTATCCCCTTCTGTGGTAACATCAGCCAGATGGGCATTGGCTACCGATACATTTCCCCCTGTCAGCCCGTCAAGAGCTCTGGCAAAAAAGAGCACTGCAAGGGGCAGCGTAATAGTAAAAGCTCCCAGAATTCTGGAATCGATTTTAAAGAGGCTTATGACCGGAAGAAAAAGAGCCCCAAGAAAAATAATCCATGAGAGCAGAGTTCCAAGCTGGCTTAAAAGCAGGATCTTTTTACGGCCGTAAATATCAGACCATCTGCCGAGGATAGGGGCACCTATTAGCTGGAAAGCCGGATACATCGCACTTGCCAGCCCGTAAATGAAAGCATTTCCTCCCAGCCGGTTAACAAGAAACACCAGGAACGGGAGTACAATACTGAACCCGAGCGTGCCTATGAAATTGACAGCAAGAATTGGAAGGAGGGAAACGTTTTCTCCGGTATGAGGTTCTGGATTGTTTTTCTGGCCTCTTTTTTCCTTTTCCATGTTTTCCTCAGGGTCCGTTTCGGAAACTTTCTCCCGCAGATCTTCAGGTTCTCTTCTTCCACACCGATGTGTTCAGCTTTCAGATAACGGCTACTTCTTAAGGACAGTTTGCTCTTTAATTTTCAAAATATCAGCCCAGGCCCGTTTCCCACACCTCGGACACCTAAGGTACTTTTTATTCACACCATTGGGGCTGAGAAAGTCTTCAAGCGTTGAAATCTCGAATACTTCACCGCATCCGGGACAGAGATAGGCAAAGTTTTTTGCGTGCCAGGCCACGAGCAGGGCAAGTCCCCCGGCTATTATCGTGAGCCAGAGATACCAGCGGTCCGGCAGCAGGAAAACCGATGATATCATGATTACTGTTATGAACGCAAAAAGTACCCGAGCCGTTCCGTACCAATCCCTTTTCGAGACTTCCCAATACCTGTCTCTGTCCATAGCCCACCCCCGGTTTTGTTCCTTTATCGGATATTTTATACTGGAAAATAGGATTTGCGGTTATTTAATGGTATTTTTGCCCTTTCTCTTCGGCCTAAGACATGGAAAAAACCTGTAAAGTTCTAAAAGGCCTTAAAAAATTTGTCATGATAGATTCGAAGTTAGAAAAGCGAAAAAACTATCTGCGACCCGGAGTATGCAGTTTTGTTCCGGGATTAGCCCTGGCAGCCGGCTAACCGAATTGCCCGTGCAGCACAAAAGTAAAAAGATTCCGAATAGAGTCCAGTCATTTCGTTTCAGTTATTTTGTCTTTACTACCAGTCCCTGGATTGTGTCTTCGGAATACCAGACCCGAACCTCCAGACGCTCTGAACATCTGCAAAAGGCATCCTGCACAGAAGCTTGAGTGCTGGGTTCCGGGTTGTCCAGATGCCTCCATTCCCCATTAACAAAGAGCCATAAACTTCTTGGACTGCCTGGAGGGTAAGACATCAGTTCAAGCCGGTATCGGGTTGCTACGCCAGTTCCCACAGCCGCAGCTTGTGGTTCTGGTGTCTTCTGGCTTTCCGGGGTACTTGTTACTTCTTCAGGCGAAGTCACAGATTCTGATGGGTTCTCCGTCATTATTTACTCCCTTATTTTAATTGCTGACGCAATATATTCATGCCTGATTTTACCAAATTAATATATTATGTAATTATATATTTACTAAAGAAAATATGTTTAGAAACTAAAATCCCGTAAAGTATATACCCTCCCCTCTCTTGAGTTTCATAAACTTACCGGCCGCAATTTTTTATTTTGAGGCTAAAACTAAAAGTTTTTAACCTAACAATCTCAGCTTACGAGCCTGAAATTTTATTTCAGGCTCTGCATTCAGATCTCAGATTCTGCATTCAGATCTCAGGTTCTGTAAACTTCGCTCTTCCTGAGCCAGTCAATATCGGACTGGTAAAGGAGCCTGAGGTCTTTAAGCCCCAGTTTCAGCATGGCAAGCCGGCTTACTCCCAGCCCCCAGGCAAGGACAGGCTCTTTAATCCCCAAAGGTTCAGTAACTTCTTTTCTGAAGACGCCTGCGCCCCCAAGTTCAACCCAGCCCAGGCCATCCACGTAAACCTCAGGTTCCACGCTCGGTTCGGTGTATGGGAAATACCCCGGGCGGAAGCGGATTTCTTCGAATCCCATCCTGTGGTAGAATTCTGCCAGTAAGCCGAGCAGGTCTGCAAAGGACATATCCTTATCCATTACAACCCCTTCAAGCTGCTCGAATTCCGGGGTATGGGTTGGGTCAATTGTTTCCCTGCGGTAAGCCCTGTCAATGCAGAAAGCTTTTACAGGCGGTTCGGGGTTGTCGGCCAGGTACTTGATAGTGACGGCTGTCGTATGAGTTCTCAGCACATTGCGTCCTGCAAGTTCCCTGTTCCAGATCCCGCCCCAGCCGCAGGAGTCAATCTCTCCTCCGCGCTCGTGCATTGCAGAAACTCTTTCAGAGTACTCAACCGGAAGCTGGCAGGTGCTGTCCAGGTGAAAAGTATCCTGCATATCCCTTGCAGGGTGATCCTGCGGCTGGAAAAGGGCATCAAAGTTCCAGAAAGAACTCTGGATTATCCCGCCTTTAATCTCGGTAAAGCCCATTTCCAGGAAGATCTGGCGCATCTGCTCTATAAGGCGCCTGTAAGGATGAAGCTTGGCCCCGTAAAGAGATCTGGGAGTAATATCAAGACGGTAAGGCCTGAATTTTTTCCCCTTCCAGGCCCCGCTCTTCAGTAAATCGGGTGTGAGCTGAGCAATTTCCTCTTCAAGGACAAGCCCCTGGGCTGCAAGCGCATTTCCTGTATCAGTTATGGAAACAGTTCTGAACTTTTCTTCGTGTTTTATGATAAGTTTTCGCTTGAGCAGGTCTTTTATTGTCCCTTCGTCAGATGCAAGTTCTTCAAGGGTTTTTGTTTTGCCTGTGAAAGCTGCAAGGGTTTCTTCGTCTTTTCCTGCATCCACTTTTCCGGACGGCACCATTACCCCGTTTTCAACCTTTGCCCATCCTTTTTTTACGAGCCAGCCGGTTGCAATCCCTACCATTTGCGGAGAGAAACGGCTCCTCAGTTCCTCAAGCGAGGTCGGAGCTTTGAGGAAGTCGAGAATCTGGCGTTCCGGAAGTCCGTTTTTTGTGTATTCTTCCCCTTCCTCTGTAAGGGAATAACGTTCCAGCACCTTTTCGGAGACCGAAACCAGCCCTTTTTCCGCAAGCATGAAGGCTGCCTGCATTGCCGCATCTACCTGCAACCCTGATTTCTCCTCCAGTCTTTCGGGAGCTGCAGACCCAAGCTTTTCAAGGGCAAGCAAGACTTTTTTCTCGTTAATCGTGAGGTTTTCCTGAACACTCATATTATAGTCACATCCTGACATTCCTGGAAATATAAGAGTTTAACAAATTTATAACTGATCTATTTTTAATAAAACTTATTTTGTGAAATTTATTTTGTAAAGTTTACTTTTTGTAGATTATCTTATATTCATCAAGCTGTTCCCTTGCAAGTTCCCGCTTTTCCTGATGGTCTTTAAGGAATTCCTGCATCTTTTCAGCTGCAAGCTGCTTGCATGATCCGCACATCCTGGTTCCTGAGACGCATTCCTGCCTGATCTCAAGTAATTCCTTATCGTCTGCAAGCAGGTGGAAAAGCATCAGTTCGAAAACAGAGCATTCTTCGGGTTTTCCACCCAGTTTTTTCTGCTCTTCAAGCGTTACACAGCCTCCTGTTTTTGCCCTTTTTACCTTTTTTGCGCCTTCCTTAGGGTCGTCGGTAAGAGCTATATAACTGTCAGGAACACTGCTCGACATTTTTCCTCCTTGCAATCCGCTCATGAAGCGGTGATAGGTAGATGCAGGAGGTATGAAAGCGTACCCTCCGAACTCAAGGGCCACTTCTGCCACGACTTCTTCAAGGATTTTCCTTGTGATTTTCCAGATTTTTCTGAAAACGAAGTATTTTTCATACTCCGAAAATTCAGGTGGTTTAGCATCATTAGCAAATTTAGCAATTTCCTGGATCTGGCTCAGGAAGTACTTCCTTTTCTCAGGCTGGCTTATTTGTAAACCAAACCTTTCAAGGAATGCATAGTCAGGAGTCTGGAGTACATCGATGTGCTCCTCGTAGAGTTTTACCTTCCCAGGGATGCGTTTTTTGAGTCCCTGCAAAGCCTCCTTCGGAGCTCCTTTTCCCCGAATGCTAAGATATTTCCATCCATTTGCGTTTTCTCTTTCCTCGATCCTGAATATGTTCATTTTGCCTGCAAGTCCTCGCGTAAGTCTGAGGTGCGGGTCCTGGTCAGGTCCTACAGGCACCACAACCGGTTTTGGACCTTCGAACTCTTCAAGCTGGGGCTGGAGAATATCTGCAGCCTGGGTTGCCACACTGATCATATGAGAGAGGTTTGTCTCTCCTGAAAAACCATAAATCGCGCTCAGTTCCGAGAAATTGACCCTGGCTCCGAGTTCAAATGCCAGGTCTTTGACGCTTTCACAGCCTGACTGGAAGTAAATAAGGCCGTCGGGCTTAAAGCCAAGAGCAATAAGGCTTAATATGTATTCTTCTACCCCTATGTCCCTGCATTTCTGCCAGGGAAAACCACGTACCGAGAAAGCCTCCCTGTCTGCAATCCCAACAAAAGCCGACGCTCCCATTTGCTGGTGCCAGATTATCTGGTCCATAACCATCTTGTGCCCAAGGTGAACCTTCCCTGAAGGCATAAACCCGTCCATAACCGAAAATGGGGCACCTGTGCGCATGGCCTCTGCAATCTGTTCGTAATCACGGTGCCCGAAGATAACTCTTCTCCGCATGTACATGCTGGGGGAAGGGATTTCCGGAAGGATCTCGTCAAAAGGAGAAATTCCGAATTCTTCGAATAACTTGGAATAGTCAGTAATGTCGCTTGAACTCCACGGGTCAAGTTTAGTATTCATAAAGTCCCTCATGAGCTGCCGATCTTCTGGGGAAATGCCTCAGGCAGACAGCTTTTTCTTGCTGGAAATATTAAAGATATGAACGCAGTTCGAGCTAAATTGCTCTTTAAAAATACCTGCTTATATGTAAATGTTTATCTTCGGGCAGGCAGTTCAGGCTAAAACTGGCTTTCCAGCTATATGCTGCTTTTAACTCTCCTGGCTTGCCGTAGCCCGATTGAAAAAAGCACGCTAAAAGGAATAATGCAGGCTAAAAGGAATAATAAATGTACCAGAGAGAAACACTGTAAAAGGATGCCTGGACAGCTTATTCGTTTTATCTTTCACAAACTTTTTCAAAAGGATATGGCAGTTTTGCGCCTGCCGGGATCCTATCCACGAATTCCAGAAATTCCGGATCATGCATCGGACTCAGGCTTTTCGGCTTCTGGAAATAAGAGTAGTTCCTGATTTTCTGCCAGGTATTTTTTAAGGATTCCTCTTTTATATTCCCGAAACTGAAAGGTGGATACGGACCGGGTTTTACGTCTCCGTCTGCCGTTATATGCATCCAGCGCCTGCCTTCCATTGCGCCCAGCATCTGACCTTCAAAATAAGTATTCGCAAACATGCGCGGGCCGTCCTGGCTGGCGTTTATCCTGTGGTACATTTCAAGGATGCTTTTCCGGTCTTCATCCGTAAGTGCAGGCTCATGCCTGTTTTTTGGCATGGCTTCCCATATAGAAAACTCCTGGACTCCGAGTTCCGATGCAAGGGCGTAGAGGGCAGGAAGTTCCTGAAGGTTTGAGGGAGAAGCATGTGTTGTCATTACAACCATGAGCCCGGCTTCAAGTGCCAGTTTTATGGCAGAAACCGCTCTTTTATATGCTCCCTCAGATTTTCGGGCAGCGTCGTGTTTTTCAGGATCAGTTGAGTAAATCCCCACCATAAGGGAATGCAGCCCGGCTTCTTTCAGGCGGGAAGCGTTTTCTCCTGAAAAGTCCGTGCCCCAGGTGGAACAGTTTACTATAGCCCGCTTTTTGTCCACATACCGGATTAGCTCAAACACTTCTTCACGCAGCAGGGGATCATTTTCGGTAAATGTGATAATGAAAGTGCCGGATTCAAGGGCTTCATCTATTATTCTTTCCACAGTGCCCGTGTCCAGCTCGTCTGCAACCACCGTCCCTGGAGGATACCTGGAACTGTTCTGGCGGGTAAGTTCAATAGATACGGTTTCTGGAATATATTTTCCGAGGGCTATCTGCATTTCTGCAAAAATAAGCCGCTTGAATACAGGACCCGGTATTGGCGGAAGCCAGGCTGAAGCAATGACTCTATCTTCCTCTATAAGGGCTGGCTTTTCCTCCTTCAGGCGGGAGTTAATCTTTTTCAGGATAGGGCTGCAGGCGGCTTTCAGGGTTCCACTTGCTGCAAGCTCCAGGTTCTCCCCTGCATGCCGAAGGTTCACTGACAGCCCGGGCATGGAAAGGACTTCTATATTTTTGTCTTGTAATTGGGCTTTCGGACGCTTTGTTTTTTCAGAAGTCATTTTCTCACACTTTCCTGTTTGCTGGTGTGGTTAACTGGCAGATATTTTAAATCATTAATAGGTTTTTCGGCGGCTGAATTCAGGAAGTTTCTGAATTAAAAAAGTGGGCTGAATAGCACTGGAGATTATTAAAGAAAACAATGCCTGAATACCGAATTTTAGTTTTTAATATCTCGAATATTAAGTAATCCCTTAAAATAAGAACTATAAGCTGCCCGGGCACGAAAATGGAAGTAATCGGCCTGAGCTGCCTTAAAATCTTTAAATAAGCTTAAACCTCAAACCCTTTCTGAAAAGGCGAGGTTTCCGCTGATTTTCTTTATTTTTACTTTGACCACGTCGCCTTTTGCGGCTCCGGGCACGAAAACCGTATACTTATCGATTTTTGCTATCCCGTCACCTTTGGACCCGACTGCATCGATCCGGAGCTCATAGGTTCCGCCTTCTTCGATAGCTTCCCTGACAACCACGTTGGTTACCTTTCTCTTCTTGACAGGTCTGTGAGCCCCGCAAGCAGAACACTTCAGGATAAGCACCCGTTCCACCCTGACAAGCTGGGTGTCCGGGCGTCCGCATTCCGAACACATAACGTATTCGTCCACATAAGCCTGAATGTTATCAGAAATCTGGGCTCTCGTAAACCTTCCCTGGAAGACTGCGCGTGTGCCTTCTATTTTCCCTGCAGTCCCCAGTTCCCTTGTGAGATATTTCATCAGGTGGTCAGGGTCCCGGTTAAGGATATCTGCAATATTTCCGAAGTTTTCCAGAATTGTGGTCTTGCCTTCGGAGAAGAGTCTGGGCTCAGGGATTACGAATCGAGCATCCGTAGTCTCGGTTTCAGGCATTTTTGCCATTGCACGGTTCAAAAGCTCTTCGTAATCGTACATATTATACTCCTTTTGATGTTAAAGGTTTAACTATACAGTTTAACTGGTTACTGTACCAGTTCTGCTCCCTGGTCGATAACGATTCTACAGGGGGTAGGTAGCTTCTGTCCTGCATGCCAGAGAGCTTTCTTTGCGGCTTCGAAGTTTTGCTTTTCAACAGCCACTGTGAAGATCTTCTGTAATGGATTTACCCTTGCTGCAGTACCTACATTCTTCCCAAAAGCTCTGCGCATACCGCTGGATACACGGTCAGCACCAGCGCCGGTTGCCTGCTTGTTTTCCCTGAGTACTTCATGGGGATAGACGCGGAGCTTCATGTAAAAGCCCATCTTTCCGGCATCAGCATTCAGGTGCCTGTTTGCTGTAATACGGGCTGCTTCAAGAGCAGTGTGCCTGATCTGACATTTTTCTTCTACAATCAGGGAGATTCTAATAGGGAAAGAGGTGTTTGCTTTGTCTCCCATATCATAGTGAATGACCTGACTGCCTGGAACACCGCCCATGTATTTTCTTCTGGTAAATGAGCGCTGCCTCACGTTTCTGTACATACTTCCTGGCTTTCGTACCATAAGCTTGATTCTCCTGAAAGATAATGAGTTTAATTTAGTTTATTAGTCTAATTCAATTGAGTTTAACCAAAATTTGTTGTAACGGATTTCTTTCCGCATATAAATGTTTGCATCAAGTTCTCAAAAAACCGTTTAGCAAACCACTCAGTATGAGATATGTGCATATAGAGATACCTGCCTGTATTTACATTTATCTGTAAACCGGTCTTGGTGGACTTTAGCAGGCGACTTCTGCGTTCCCTTGCCCTTTAAAAGTATCAGGGCCTGAAATTTTGCTTGAAATTTACAACCCCTGAAAGTTACATATTACGGGCGTATGTGACTTACTCCCTACTACCTAGTGGTTTATAAATTTTATTGATGGTTCCGGATATTTTTCAAAAAATCCTGCAAGAAGCCCAAAACAGCCTGAAAGCATCATGCTCCCGAAAGGTGCGGCAAAATGCAGTTTATGTGAAATCTCCGTCCTGATCCCGGATTTTGAAAGCTTTTCAAGCATCTGCCTTTTTGGGCCTGTAACCATTATAGATCTAACCTGTTCAAAACCCGGGGCTTCCCTTATATATGCCCCATGCCCCCCATCCTCAAACACTTCTTCAAAACCAAGGCTCCCATTGGCAAGCCTTACGATATAGTCCTGAAGTTTTTCCGGGTCCATACTGGAACTGTGATGCTCAAAAAGCGCTGTGATCCTGTTTTTATTCACAAGCGCTCCCAGCGTATGCCCGTTTCCGATATTAACCACGATTGAAGGCTGGATTGCTGCAGGGTCGGTAAGAGCCCCGAAAATAGCTGCAGGGCCGGTATCCATGAAGATCGAGCGGGTTTCAGGGTTTCCGACGGATTTAAGAAGAGAATCTGCCTGAGCCTTCATTCTGGTAAAAGCCTCGGGAATTTCCCCGGGCCTGTACACAAAGTTCGCAAGTTTCCCTCCCCTGTCAATAAATTCCCTGAAAAGTTCAAAGCGGTAGACCCTGTTACTTTTCTCGGGAGCATTCCCATGATCCTGCACTGCTACAGCATAGTTTTCAGGCATGCAGACTCCAAAAGCCGAAAGTGCGGATGAAACGGATTCCGGATCGAAGTCCTGCATAATAATATTTACTGTATCTTTCTTTGCTTCTCCCTCGCAGGCAAGTTGCTTTGCCTCTTCTTCCGAAACAATCCGTATTCCAAAAGCCTTCACCTTTTCAATACTATCATGGATAGTGAGAGCAGCCTGTTCAGTAGCATATACCGGAAAACCTGCCTTCAGATGGGCCCGGACAGCAAATGCAGAAGGTCCCCCTCCCATTATGTTTCCGGTAAGCACTATTGCTTTTCCTTCTCGGGTTGCTTTCCTTATCTTTTCCCCGGTAATCCGGGTCGGGGCAGGCATGACCATAATCAGGCTATTCTCCACCTCTTTTTCCGAATCAAAAAGCAGGATATCCTGTGTACCTGTTCCTACATCCGCTGCAAGTATGAGCATACCTGAGCATTGGTTAATAAGTTATTAAAATATAGGCAAGCAAGTAGAAATAGAACCTTCAAACAAAACCTGCAATAAAACCTCCAAATCCCGATACTGAAACTCCGGAAGCACCCTGATAATTTGATAATCATATCTAAAACCGGAGAATGTTATTTATGGAGAGTGTTGTTTACATGAAAGAATCCACACCGGAAATTCATAAAAAAGAAGCAAGAAAAGCCTTTTCTTTCGCCCTGATTACAATCTCCAGCTCCAGGTACGAAAAATACGGAGATTCTGCCTCGCCTGAAGAAGCTGAAGACCTCTCTGGAAAGGCTATGAAAGACATTCTCGAAACGGCTGGCCATAAAGTTTCCTTCTACAGGCTGGTTTCCGACGAAAAAATCTCAATTACAGATGCAATTTTTGCCGCCCTGGAAAGTTCCACAGATATTGTAATTACAAGCGGGGGCACAGGGCTTGCTCCGAAAGACCTTACAATCGAGTCAATAACCCCTTTTTTTGAGAAAGAAATCCCTGGTTTCGGGGAACTTTTCAGGTACAAAAGCCTTGAAGATATAGGAACGTCTGTAATTCTTACTAGGGCTGTGGCAGGCGTGATTAAAGGAAAAGCGGTATTCTGCCTACCGGGCTCGCCAAATGCTGTGAAACTGGCCCTTTCCGAAATTATCATCCCCGAAGCCGGTCACATTGTCAGGCATATAAGGGAATAAGCTTCCTTTTTTGCCCTGCTCATTTTTTACGGCTGTTTTTTCTATGAAAGGTTCTTCTATGTAAGAGGCAGGCAATTCTTTCCTAGCTGATTTTTACCATTTTTTGTATACCGATTTTTTATCTCTTTGTCAGAGGGCGAATCAGTAGCTGACATAGATATGGTTTGCAATTTCCCTGTCAACGGCATACCTTGTCTGGTCAACCTCAAAAAGATATGATGGAGATCGCCGGAGCAGAGTAACGGGCATACCTGGCAGGATGCCCATTGCTATTAATTTCTGTAAGATTCCCGGGTTCTTCATTTCAAGGTGTGAGATTTTTCCGGCTTTTCTGGGTTCCATTGCGCAGAGTGTTGTAGTTTTCAGGGCAAGGTGTGAGTTTTCTGTTAACATTTGAAGAACTTCCTTATGGATTGTATTATCTTTGCTTCTTTTACAAGTTCGTACCCGCAGTTAGGACAGCACTGCTTGTTGCAGCTGTGAAGTTTCCCGCAGCCGGTACATTTTGTTTCGTCAGCTTTCTCGAATTCGTTTCCGCAAAGGGGGCATTTCATAAATTTACCTCCAGAGCGGTCAATAAAGTGTTTACAATAAAGCCTGTGAGGAATGCAAACGGGAAAATGAATCCCGAAATTACAAGGGCTGTTTTCAATCCCCTTTCCTTTACTGTCATCATGAACTGGGCTATGCAAGGCATGAAGAGAGTCAGAGTGACGGCTGCAACTACAAGCTGCAAACCTGTCAGTAATCCAGAATCATACATCCCGTAAAGTCCGGCTGCCCCGAAATCTCTCCTGAAGAAGCCGAAGAGAAAGACATCAGCCGCATTGGGAGGCAGGCCGATCCAGACTGTCGGATATTCCATAATTTTTAAGGCAAGCTCAAAAATGCCTGTCAATCTTCCTATCCAGATCAAAATGCTAGCCACAACGAAAAGAGGCAGGACTTCAAGGAAGTACCAGTGCATCCTTGAATAAGTCTTCACCAGTATGTTCGAGAGTTTCGGCCGCCTTAGAGGGGGCATTTCAAGTATGAAAGTGGGAGCTTCTCCTGGCAGGACTCTTGAAGCCAGATACCCTATCAGGATAAATTCAAGCAGTATGACACCTGCCCAGATAGGCAGAGCTTTCGGGTTTCCTGAGAGGATTGAAAGGATTATGCCCAGTTGTGCCGAGCAGGGAATTGCAAGTGCCAGCAGGATATTTGCAATAAGCCTTTCCCTTTTCGTCTCAAGGGTTCTGGTGACCATAGTAGCCATTGTGGAACAGCCAAATCCAAGCACCATAGGAATTACTGCCCTTCCGCTGAGCCCTATTTTTTTGAACATGCTGTCAAGCAGCAAGCTAAGCCTGGGAAGATATCCGGTATCCTCGATAATAGAAAATACCAGGAAAAAGGCTCCAACTATGGGAAGTATGAGAGCAATTGCATATGTCACGGCCTGGGTAAATATCCCGTATTCTCCCACAAAAAGATCCTGCAGGGCAGGGGAGGGCACAGAGGATGTAAATAGTGAAGTTACCAGGGGGTTTATATGTTCTCCAAAGACCGTATTTTCCAGAAAGTCAACAATGGTCCCGGCTGCAAAGATGCCTACAAATTGGTAGAACCCCAGGTACAGGACTAAAAACAGCACAGGTATCCCAAGCACAGGATGGATGAGAACGCTGTCTACTTTCTCGGAGAAATCGAGATTTCTCTTTTCCGTTTTTACCTTTTTACTCTTTCCTGGTCGTTTTATTTCTTTTTCGGATTCCGCTTTTTCCCGTACAGCGCAGGCAGAGTTCTCTTTTTTTCCACTGGCTTCCTCTGCTCCTATTATCCCGACTTCCCCACTGCTTTTCTCTGCCCCTGTTACTCCGGCTTTCCAGCGATTTTTCCTCTCTATTCTCTCAGGCATCTCCATTACCTGTTCCACAATTTCGTTTACACGTTCCTGGCGTTTGAGGGTGAACAGGTAGGAAAGAGGAACTGCCGAGATCTTTGAGGCTGTTTCTGCAAGTTTCCGGATTTCTTCATAGCTTTTTTTGCTGCCTTCTTTCCCGCATTCAGGTGCTTTTTCAGCCCTGAACAGGTACTCAAGGGCTGTCCTATCTTTCTGGAGCAGCAGGAGTGAAATAGCTCTTTTTGAGATCCCGGCTTCTTTTTCAGGGCCAAGCAAGCTTTCAACGGCTTCGATATATGGCTCAACTTCTGTCCCGTAGTCGAGTTTTTGGGTATTTCGGGTATTTTTTTCAGGGATAAATTCCGAAATTGCAGCTTTAAGTTCTTCTATTCCCTTCCCTTCGCTTGAAACCGTTCCGACAACCGGGATTCCCAGGGACCGGCTGAGTTCAAAGATATTGAGTTCAATTCCCCTTTCTTCGGCCTCGTCCATCATATTCAGGACAAGAATGAGGGGAAGCCCGGCTTCAAGGAGCTGCAAGGTAAAAGAAAGCATACGCCTGAGGTTTCGGGCATCTACCACATGGAGGTAAACTGAAGGCTTTTCCTCAAAAAGCAGAAGCTGAGATACTCTCTCTTCTTCACTTACAGGGAGCAGGGAATACATCCCGGGAGTGTCAATGATTTCATATTCCCTTTCCGCAATCCTTGCTTTCCCGCGGCTGATTTCGACTGAGGTTCCCGGATAATTGGAAACCAGTGTATAGCTTCCGGAGAGGGCATTAAAGAGGCTGCTTTTCCCCACGTTAGGACTTCCGATAAGTACGACTTTTGGAAGCCCTTTGCCGGGAATGCACCCCTCTTTTCCGCGACAACATTCTCCTTCGGGACAGATAACTGGCAGTTTCATACTTTTACTCATATTTTTAGGCTAGCCTAATTTTAGATTTTATCCGCATTTAGGCGTACCTAATATTTAAGACTAATGCAAACGACAATACTCTCTCTCAAGCTGAATGTCTAAAAATAAAATTATTTAAAGAAATAAGACTATTTAAAGAAATAAGATTATTTAAAGAGTCTTTATATCAAAAAAGCCTTTACAGTAAGAAGGCAGAAAGCCCTCTCCCTTTAGGGTTGGGATGAATGCCGTCAATTTAACCGTATTACGTTTTTAAAGTTTACCCGTTACTTATATGTGCGGATAAAGCTAATATAATTATTAATGTTAAAAGCCTATAAGTACAGACTTAAACCTAATAAAAAACAAGAATCTTTAATTAATAAACATATCGGCAGCTGTAGACTCGTCTATAATTGGGCTTTGGAACAGAAAATTAGGACTTATGAACAAACAGGAAAATCTATTAACCACATAGGCTTAGATAAGCTTCTCCCTATACTGAAAACTGAAAAGCCTTTTCTGAAAGAAACTAATTCTCAATCCCTTCAAGGTATGACAAAACATGTAGATGCTGCTTTTGTCAGATTTTTCAGAGAGAAGAACGGCTTTCCTAAGTTCAAATCTAAAAAGAA
>NZ_JBNAKP010000010.1:0-243166 GCF_049706645.1 Methanosarcina sp.
CCGGAGCGAAGGCTACCTGAACCGGGAAGACCATGTTTTCGACTGGCGAATCAGGTACGATATCTACTATAAAATAACGACAAAATGGAAAATTGATTACAGTTACGATTATACCTACAGATGGAAAACCAGGGAGCAACTGCCTGACGGAAATTATACTACTGTAACACATTCCGATACATCAAGCGGCTCAAGCTCTGAAACTGTAAGTAAAACCAGTATTAAATCGCTTTCCCATACCGAAACTGAAACCGAAAAGCTGACAATAATTTATCACAAGCGGCCTCCCGCAGGCGGGTATGTCGGGCTGTCAACTTATTCCAATCCTGTCGAACGGGAGTACAGGGAAACAACTTTTTACCTGGACAATACAGGCAGTACAAATGGTTTAAACAGTTCGGACAGTACAGGCAGCATAGATAATTCAAGCAGTATAACCAATGGCACAAATAAAGGCGAAAGGTTCGACCCATGCTGTTCTGATGCTGCCGACAAATACAGAAATGCGTATGTGGATTTAAGGGCAATCGAAAGCACGTTCTGGGCTTATCCTGACGGGAAATATCTGGGTAAACACGCTGTCAGTTGTGATATCCCACCCTGGCTGCACAGAATTATGGCAGAAGAAGTCCTGGCAATGCTCTATACGGTAGAAAAGGACAATCCAGCCTTCAACTATTCTCTTATTGATTCTCCGGGCCAGGACCCAACAGATCTGCAGATAGAAACTGCTGATAAACTCATTCTGGAACTGGAAAAAGACCGGGAAGCTTACGTAAACAAGGAGCAGTACCTCACACCGTCAGGAAAAATGTATACGTCAAGTGATTCGGCCCGATACATTGCAAAAAACGAGGCTTACAACAGGCTGATAGAAGATGTTGACAGGAAAAACCGTAAACTTGATTCTGACCTCAATTCCTACATTCTGAAGGCCCTTGAGGAAAAAGGCCTTGATACAAGTTCATTTGACAGCGTTAGTTCAGGACCGATGACTCTTTTTAATAATCCGGCAGTTGAAAGGGCTGCTTCAGCACTCGGTGAAGATATGGGCATAATCTCTACAATGACCGTTACCGGCCAGCCTGAGAGCAAATACAACTGGACAGAAAACCTGACTTTGATCGTTGATCAGAAGCCGAACTATCTTTATCACGATCCTGATTTTGATCTTCGGGAAGAGTATAAATGGACTGATGACATGAGCGGAAAAACGATTTATCCCCTTGGCGTCCGGAACACCTGCGTTTTCACGACCGGCATCTCCGAGGAAATAGCAGGTGCTATTGCCTCAAGCAACGAATACGTAAAAACCGAAACTTCCCAGCAAATCAGCCAGAGCATTTCCAACCTGAACGCAGAGATCTTTTTGCTTGAGCAGAATCTGAGCGAACAGAATGTCTCCGTGGATACTACTCGTTTGAATAATGAGGTATCTAACTTGAAACATACATATGCGCAGGAAATGAGGTTTCAGATAACTGAAAATGTAGTCAACGAGGTGAATTCAAACCCTATCGTTTCAGATTGGATTAGAGAAGATAGAGTTCGGGAACTTACAACAAATTACCTTCGCAGCCTTTCTGACGACCAGATAATCCAAAGGTCGACTACTGATGAGCTCGCAGTTGAACTCTCTGTTATTATAAGGTATGAAATCCGAAGTTCAAACCCACCAGTAGGATCTGATGAACTTGACGCTACTTTGAATAGAGTAGATACTGATACCAGAATTGGCGTTGCAAATGGGATCTGTACAGTTACCGTAAATAAAGGTCAAGCTCTTGATACCGGTTTCTGGAGAGTTGATAGCGAACTAAAAAGTTTGGCAAATGAAACTGTTGGCATCTATTCGGGAGAGGTACAAAATAGAATTTCAAAAAGGCTTGATAGGACGATGGCAGCTATTCCCTGTGGGCTGCCGGTATTGCCACCTCACTGGATTTTTACGATAAATGTCTGGACATATGATGTAATGGTAGAGTATAAAGAATTTACTATTATCGATAACGATAATGAAGTTATTCCCAAACCTTATTTTGGACACAAAGGACAGAGGTATGTTAGACAAGATGACGCAATTGTTCATAACGATAAATATCTTGGTGAAAACACACCTATAGCTTTTAAATTTAGTGGATACGCCACTTCAATAGTAGGACCAGGTCCAAAGGGTGTTGGGGATAAAATAGGAAAAAGTACTGAAGAATCAATAGGATATGAATATCTTTTGTCAAGATCTGGAGGAAGCAAATGAAAGCGGGAGTTATAATTTTAGGGTTGCTATTATTATCGCTTGTTGATACTGTTTCAGCATCTTCTCCCTACGGTTCTATAGATGTATATTATAATGATAAGATACTACCTGGAGACGAAGTAGCGAAACCAGTTCTGAAAATTGGTGAACCTTTCAAGATCAAAATTACTATGACATTAAATCAAACATCAAGACTATTTATTGAAGTTGACAGTATTGGATCTGAATCCCCTTATGAGGTTATTGAAGGTCCTTCTAAATTTGCTGAAAAGAAGCACTTTGAATCTTTAGATCGAGGAGTATATAATTTTGAATGGATTTTGAGACCTACTGAAGGATGGGCAGATTGGTCTATGCCCGTAAACTTCTGGTACCAAATACACGAAGAGGGGGAAGATGAGCCTGCTGTAAAAGGAGAATTCACAGTTGCATACCCTTATATCTCCAACGAATACTACGAAGGCGAAGCTCAAGTTTCAGAAAATCAACTTATTTCTGGGCAGCCAGCCTCAGAAAATTCCTCTGCCCCGGCGGCATCTGCACCAGCTTTCAGTTTATTAACTGCAATTGTGGCGCTTGCGTTTGTATTCTTCAGATTATCTCGTCATTAAACTGCTGGGAATAAAAATATTTACGGGATAGATTGGCATTTTTATAGAAAAAGGGCAAACTACAGTAGTACGAACTGACATCCCGTGTGATATAAAAAAGTCTTTACAGCGGAATGAAGGGGGTTTTCTTGCCCCTTTTTAAAGCCCTAAAAGCGGGATTTCAAGGAGGAGTATTTCACGAAATCTCTCTTTTTTCAGCAGGCCTCAAAGTAACAAACCTGGAATTCTCCTCAACTTCCGCTTTTCCGCTGTTTCTGACTACCGTCAGTGCCTGTTTTGTACCGGCTGAGTGTTTGTTTTTGGCCATTGTATTATGTTTCAGGAACTTGAATTCCTTCGAAAGCATAACAAGGGCTACCAGCATCATAATATATTCCGTAACCGGAGAGGCCGACCAGACTCCATCCAGGCCGAAGAAAACCGGCAGGATAAAGAGCAGAGGAAGGAGGAAAACAAAGATCTTTCCCAGGTAGATGAAAAGTGCTGCCCTGACCCGGTTTATTGACTGGTAATAGATAGCAGTGAGAAGCACGGTACCCTCAACGAGCAAAGAGAACATGAATATATCCATTCCTCGCAGCGTAACTTCCAGAAGTTCGGAGTCATCCTGGCTGAAGATCTGCACCAATCTCTCCGGAAAGAGGTAGATTAACACAAATCCGAAAGCTCCTATGAGGATGCATGAAAGCATTGTCAGCTTCAGGGTTTTTGAAACCCTTTCGTAGTAGCCAGCTCCGTAATTGAAGCCTATAATCGGCTGCACTCCCAGGGCTATTCCTTCGAAAAGCATATAGAAAACTGAAAAGACATATCCTATAATGCCGTAAGCTGAGACCGCAAGCTCGGAACCGTACCTTAGCAGCATGTAATTGTGCGCGAAGAGCACGAAAGCCAGTGAAATCTGCATCACGAAAGACGGAAGGCCGGCTCTAAGGATCTGGAGCACAGTCCCGAGTTTGAATTTCATGGCTTTAAGCCGGAGTCTTAATTTTGCCTGACTGCCAAAAAGATAATGCATGAGCAGCACTGCCGGGAGAGCAAAGGAAATTATTGTGGCAAAGGCGGCACCTGACACTCCCATGCCCATACGCATGATAAAAACGTAGTCAAGCACAAGATTCACAACTACTCCTGCAATCATGATATTCATACAGAGCCTGGGTCTTCCATCGTTCCTGACCAGCGGATCAAGGGCAATTGTCAGGATCATAAAGACCGAACCCATGAAAATGACCCTTAAGTACTCGCGGGCAAAAGCAAGGGCAGGCCCACTGGCACCAAGGAGGCTGATCGAGGTTTCGCAAAAAACCAGCCCAATTACAGTAAAAACCGCTCCTGTAAGAAGACACAGGGAAAAAACATTGTGTACTATATCCAGGGCTCCGTTGAGATTTCCCTTCCCAAGTTGCAGGGCCGTAAGGCTGGATGCGCCGATCCCGAGAATCACTCCAATGGCGATTATAGCCATATACGCAGGATAGGCAAGGGTGACTGCTGCAAGCCCCTGGCTCCCAATAGCGTTTCCTATGAAAAAGCCGTCAATTATCCCCTGAATTCCAGCAATGATGACTCCCACGACGGTCGGGAATGCAAATTTCAAGAAGAGATTCACTATGTTCCCGGACCTCATTTCTTCGTCACTTACCATCCCAGACCCTCCAAACGCTGCAAAGCCGTTTTTTCAGAGGCCTGGTTTTGGAGCTCCGGAACTACTTTTGCTGTTGCCGGGTGGAAGAACCTGTTCAAAGTGAGCCAGGTGGTATATAGGCAGGTGGTATATAGGCAGGTGGTATTATAGTTCTGTAGAGATTGGTAGTTTCTTATAATTTTATATATTCTTGAGGAATCGAAGTAATAAGATTCAATCCTTTCAAATATTTTAAATGAACTCATGTTTCATCCTGGATGAAGCTTCAGAAAATATGCAAATTCAAGTATAGCTGCCCTGTTACAGAATTAATCAGCGTGTTTATGCCGAACTGATACCTGCATATAATCTGTGGGTACTTTGTGCTGCATCCCTGCAGCACTCATTCGTTTTACGAAACTTCATCGTTTATTAGAGAGCGTAACAGAGGATTCAAACGAAATCAAGAATCCTGTGGGGCTTGCAACAAAGCAGGTAAAATCTATGCCAGATAGTTATCTGGTCACAGCTAATTTTATGTACTAAGATTTATTTATGTATATATATACATTGTCACTCTTTTTTGTTTTAGCGGGTTATTTAGCCTGAAATCTTAAAAAGCATTTAAGTAAGCAAATTCACCCCCTTTTGGCAAACTCTGCTATAATGGCATTAAAACTAGAAACATGAAAAATATGTTCAGTCGTGAAAAAAACTCTGAAATAGCTCTGAAATAAACCATTGAATTCGCAGGCAGGTCTGATTAAGTTTAAGATTCCAGGCTGAAAAAGCTCTCCCTGATATGAAAAAGTTCCGGGCTTACCATCCATTTTTTATGCGAGAAGCACCTTTACGTTTTAAACTGAACTTACTATCTGAATACACTATCTGAACTTACTATCTATACTTATTACCTATACCTGTTACCTGTAATTGTTGCCTATACTTATTACCTGTAGTATGCTACTAAGCTTCTCAGGTAAATCGTTTATTAGCCCTTTCTTTATAATTACAAAAACCTTCCAGCTATTGGAAAGAACAACCTGATCTA
Organism: Methanosarcina sp.; assembly: GCF_049706645.1. GTDB lineage: Archaea > Halobacteriota > Methanosarcinia > Methanosarcinales > Methanosarcinaceae > Methanosarcina. The sequence goes on from NZ_JBNAKP010000010.1 coordinate 5,547, forward strand.
AAATGTCTACTGTAAATTTTACCTGTACTCCACCTGAAATTCTGGCTCCCGTGGGCGACCAAGAAGCCCTGCTTGCTGGAATTCGAGGAGGAGCTGACGCTGTCTATCTCGGAGTCGGGGAATTCAATGCCCGCCAGGGTGCAAAGAATTTCACTATCGAGGACCTTGACGCAGCCGTGAAACTGGCCCACTCACATGGGGTTCGTGTTTACCTGGCCCTCAACATCCCTATCAAGCAAAAAGAGTTGCAACATGCGCTTGAGATAGTGGATCGTGCATATGCAGCCGGAATCGATGCAATTATTCTGCAGGATCTGGGGCTTCTCAAACTTTTAAGGGAAACCTATTCGGATCTGGAACTTCATGCAAGTACTCAGATGACGATTCACAATAAAAGAGGAGTGGATTTTGTAGCAGACCTGGGAGCAAAAAGGGTCATAGTTTCAAGGGAACTCACTGCAGCTGAGGTAAAGGATATTGTGGATCACTCAAACGCGGAAATTGAGGTTTTCGTGCATGGAGCCCTTTGCTATTCCTATTCAGGCAAATGCCTTTTCAGCAGTTTTCTTCACGACAGGAGTGCAAACCGGGGAGCCTGTGCCCAGCCCTGCCGGCGCAGGTACATATTTGTGGTAAATGGCAGGGAAATTGACGAACGGCATGTCGGAGGCAGCTATCCCATAAGCTGCGCCGAACTTTCCACACTTACAGGGCTTGATGAGATAGTAAAAACAGGGGTAGTAAGCCTTAAAATTGAAGGCCGGATGAAAAAGCCCGAGTACGTTACTGCGAGTGCTGCTGCCTATAAAGCCGCAGTTGAAGGCATCTGCAAGCCAGGCGAGAATCCGACAAAAGAGGAACTGGAATCAAGAGAAGCTGAACTTGCAAAACTCTTTTACAGGGGCTTTACGAGAGGTTTCATACTTGGGGAAAAAGGCGTATCCCATCCCAAATACAGCTCAAACTATGGGGCGTTCCTTGGAAAGGTGCTTGATATTTCCCGTTCAAAAGGGAACACGAAACTAACGGTTCGGCTGAATGAAGATATCCAGGTAAAAGACGGTATAAGCATTTTCACGCGGGAGAGGATGCTTGGCTCGGCAGTTACAGGCATAACTACGATTTCAGGCGAGCATATGAAAAGTGCAAAAAAAGGTGAAAAAATAGCGCTTGAAATCAGCTCGAAGACCGGAAGAGCAGTCCAGAGAGGTGATGAACTTTACCTCACAACAGATACACAGCTCCTCGATGCCTTCCAGAAAACAAAACTTAAAACGCTTCCTGTGAGCCTGAGAGTAAGAGCCAGGAAAGGGGATCGATTTACAGTTGTAATTGGAGAAGAAAGCGGAAAGATCAGAGAGGCCACAGAGGCCGGAGAGAAGGCTTCTATTGTGGAATTTTCGGACGATTACGTCGTCCAGGAAGCCGAGAAAGCCCCAACCACGGTCGAGCAGATAAGGAAAGCAATGGAAAGCCTTGGTGACACTCCTTTTGAAGCCGTCTCTATCGAAATCGAAGCTGATGAAAATATTTTCATCCCGGTCGGCGTACTGAAGAACACAAGGAGAAAAGCTGCAGACCTTTTGCTGGAAAAAATCCTCAGTGCAGATCAGAAAGAACAAAAGCATCCGGATCTTGCAGATTACAATTACCTGTGCAATTCTGAAAGCGCAGACAAAGAGAGCTGCGATAAAGAGGGCAGAAACAGGAAAGTAAGCAGTGCAAGCAGGAGTACGGGTTCAAAGAAGCTTCTCCTGAGCGTTGAAGTGAGCAGGATTTCTTCACTACTTAAGGCAGCATGTGCCGGAGCAGATATAATATATGTTCCGGTTTCAAAATTTGAAGAGCTGACAGCGCCTGAGAATGCAGAAAAGCTTGATGATCTGGAAGCAGAAAGAGTCGAACTCGTTTTCAGGGTCCCCCTGATAAACCATGACAGCGAACTGAATGAATTAAAACCCCTGCTGGAAAAAGTAAGAGATGCAGGTTTCAGTATAGCCTGTTCCGACCTCGGGGCTGCACAGCTTGCAAAAGAGCTTTCCATACCATTTGTTGCAGGAAAAGAGTTCAATATCTTTAACGCTTTTACGGCAAGCACTTTCTATCAGGCAGGAGCCTGCAGGGTAATGCTCTCAAGTGAACTGAACCTGAGCGAAATAAAAAATGTCTGCGAAACGCTCCAAGCCTGCGGGGAGACAGGCCAGACAGAAATTTTCGTTTACGGCAGAGAACTGCTGCTTATTACGGAAAATGATCTTTTAAAGCCCCTCATTGACAGGAAGATCGCAAGGATAGACAGTGAAGTGCTTCTCGTTGACCAGGGAGGCTCGGAATTTCCGGTAAAGCGCACGGGAACCCGGACCCTGATTTATAACTCAAAAGTGCTTGACATGCTGAAATATGTTAAAAACCTGAAAGAATATGGAGTGGACGTTATTAAGCTCGACCTTTCACTTAACACGGATGCTGAGATAATAGAGATCACAGAGGCTTATAAAGAAGCGCTTGCAGAAAAAGAAGCCAGGCTGAAACCTGCAAGAGAGGTTGAGTATACGACAGGGCATTATTTTAAGGGAGTCTGAGCGAGGGTTCAGGCCCTCCATTCCTGACTCGTCGAAACCTCGATCCTGTTTACCCGGTAAGGCTGAAAATTCGGCATGCTCTGTGCGGCTGAGTTTTCGCGTCTATTTTCTTCAAGTCCCGTGGGTTCAGGCTGCTGTTAAGTAGCTATTTTTCCGGTACCCACTTCGAAACTGTCCCCTATATATTAGTTGGTATCGTCTATTCCATAGTATAATAAACATACCGGTATCAAAACGATACTATCTGTAAGATAACTATTGTCAGGCATTTAAAATGCTTAAAAACAGCGAAAATTTCGAAATTAAGGAAACAGGAAATATCCTGATAAACAGGAGTGAGGTTAATAAAATGTTTTGTAACCAGTGTCAGGAAACGCTTAATGTAAAGGGCTGTACGAAAAATGGGGTATGTGGCAAAAAAGGGGAAGTTGCAGACCTCCAGGACAGGCTGATCTATGTACTTAAAAGCATTTCCTTCTATAACCTGAAAGCAAGGGCTGAGGGTCTTAATGAAGAAGCAACAGACAGGTTTGTGCTTGATGGCTTCTTTGCAACCCTTACGAACACCAATTTCGACAGGCAGGAAATTGAGTCTCTTATAATTAAAGGGTTTAAGCTCAGAGACGATATTAAGGGAAAACTGCCGCCCGAAACTTTAGCTGCAGAAAAAAACCTGCCTGTCGTGGCTACGGTTACTCCGGAAAATATAGAAAGCCTTGATGTTGCGGTCCATTCTACTCAGGACGAGGATATCAGGTCTCTCCGGGAACTTCTGACCTATGGCTTGAAAGGGATGGCTGCCTATGCTCACCATGCCTATCTCCTGGGATATAAGGATGAAGGGATCTACGAATTTATAGAAAAGGGGCTGGTTTCTACCACGGACGACAGCCTTGGGGTAGAAGCTCTTCTTGGCCTGGTTATGGAGTGCGGGCAAAAAGGCGTATCTGTCCTTGCCCTGCTCGATAAAGCAAATACCGAAACCTATGGAAACCCTGAGCCGACAGCCGTTAATATCGGCGTGAGGGACAGGCCGGGAATCCTTATCAGCGGGCATGACCTTCGGGATCTGGAACAGCTACTTGAGCAGACAAAGGGCACAGGAATTGATGTTTATACGCATGGGGAGATGCTGCCTGCAAACACCTATCCTGCCTTCAAGAAGTACGATAACTTCGCAGGCAATTACGGGAATGCCTGGTGGAAACAGAATGAGGAATTCGAGAAGTTCAACGGCCCGATCCTCATGACTACAAACTGCATAATCCCGCCAAGAGAGTCGTACAAAAACCGGATTTATACCACCGGCATCGTTGGATTTGAAGGACTTACCCATATATACGAAAGAGAAGACGGCACAAAGGATTTTTCCCCTCTTATCGAGCAGGCAAAAACGAGCAAGTCTCCGGAACAGATCGAAAGCGGAACTATAACCGCAGGCTTTGCACACGAGGCAGCTCTCTCGGTTGCGGATAAGATTGTAGACGCTGTAAAAACCGGAAAGATCAGCAGATTCATGGTTATGGCAGGCTGTGACGGCAGGCACAGGGAAAGATCATATTACACCGATTTCGCAAAAGCTCTTCCTGAGGATACCGTGATCCTGACCGCAGGCTGCGCCAAATACCGCTATAATAAACTTGACCTTGGCGAGATCGGAGGAATCCCGAGAGTAATCGATGCCGGACAGTGCAACGACTCTTACTCACTTGTAATAATAGCCCAGAAACTTGCAGAGGCTTTCGGGCTTGAGGACATAAACGACCTGCCTGTCTCCTACAATATAGCCTGGTACGAGCAAAAAGCCGTACTTGTACTGCTCGCCCTCCTGAGCCTCGGCATAAAGAATATCACTCTTGGCCCGACGCTCCCGGCTTTCCTCTCACCCAACGTTGTTAAAGTGCTGGTTGAAAACTTCAATCTCAGGCCTAATACAACCGTCGAAGAGGATATGAAAGTGCTTCTGAAACAAGCCTGAAGCTCCCGAATTGCGCAAGCCTTTTCAAAAAAGGCTTGATCGCAAACCTTTTCAAAAAAGGTTTGATCGAAAACGGTGAACGTCTGTGAATGAGAAATACTTATAATCCCCAAGCCCTATCCGGCGTGGTCAAGCGGCGCAACGCAAACCTTTTAAAAAAGTTTTGATCGAAAACCCTCTGGTAACGGCGTGGTCAAGCGGCGCAACGCAAACCTTTTCAAAAAAGGTTTGATCGAAAAACCCCTGGTAACGGCGTGGTCAAGCGGCGCAACGCTTGCGGTACAGCCCTTCCTCATAACGCTTTTAGAGCGGCTTGTTGTTATCCTGTTGCTGTGCTCAATATACTGTATTAAATTGCTGAGATGCTCTAAACTATTAAACAATTCTGAATCTTTTGTTTAGTCTGATCTCATGATAGCCGCAATTTTTGCATTTAAAGTACCTGATTTTCTTTCTGAGAGTGTAATTTAATACGTCGATGTTCCTGTATTCTTCCAGTGCATGCTCTTTCCCGCACTCTTCGCAGGTGTCTTCTTTTAAATCGTCGTGTTTTTTCTCGTGATGATGATCAATGGATTGAGGTTCGACTTTTATATCTTCATGCCCGCAGTTTCTGCAATGCCAGTATTGTGTTAAGGTTTTTGTATAGGCATCGATTTTGCTTTCTTCTTTTACGAGAGGAACCTGAAATTCCTCAAAAACGAAATGCTTCCCGCATTTTTCACAGTGCGAGTCCATATAATATCTCACTGCGGCCCTGTAATAACCAAACATATAGAGAAAAGCGACTTCTGACACAATTGTTAGAAATCTTCCGGCCGATAGAAAGCCTTCGGATTTTGCGGAGAAAACAGCAGGGAAAAGCATCAAAAATAGGTATAAAAGTATTGAAAGGAGAAGCAGTTTTGAGAATAAGCCGGCTCTTTTTTGAATCTTTTCTGCTCCAAGCTTATTTGCCAGATTAACAGCCTCTTCCCTGCTCTCAGGGCTATACCTGGGATTCAGCCTCTGGGTCATTTCCACGATATCATTTTCAGGATCTATTCTGTAGCTGACACCTTCATAGTCAGCCTGATACGAACCTGATGGAAACCTTATGCGTTTGTCTTTTGCCATAGATCAGCGGCCTGTTTATTGGATTAGCTGTTATTTGTGGTTATTTTTTATATATCTCAGGGTATAATAAATGTTTTTCCAGCAGAGTTGCGGCTCTGCAGTACGCCCCGAATTGCGCCTCGGGAGTACGCTGCCCTTTTCGCTCACTTCGTTCGCTCAAGAGGGCTAATTTATAAATAGAGATACTCAAGTGAACTCAAGAGGGCTGATTTATGGGCAAGTAAATGTAATATTTTCTTAAGCGGACTAATTTATAAAATAAAATACTGATCTGCGCTCAAGAGGACGAGTTTTGGACAGAATTTCATAACTTAATCTTGTTTTTAGCTGCTAGATTTTCCTAATAATAAGCTAAAAAGATTAAACTTGTTCATTAAGATACTGGATAATTTCCACGATTACTTTTTTAAGAGCAGGAATATCCTTTTTTATGGTGTCCCATACAGCACCAAGATCCACACCGAAATAATTATGAATCAATTTATCTCTCATTCCTGCAATTCCTCTCCAGTTGACCTGGGGGTATCGCTCTCTCAGGGGTTTTGATATATTTTTAGTAGCTTCGCCGATTATTTGAATTTGCCTGATTGTTCCATCCTGAACGAGACTATTTGAGAGAAACTCTTCTTCGGTGAGATTTTCTGTGTATTTTTCAATCAAGGAGACAGATTGGATGATGTGGCTGAGATATACTCTGTCATCCTTTTTCATTAAGAAATCACTCTGGCTTCTTTTTTAATTCCGTCTATTAAATACGGACTTATTGATTTTTCAGTTAAAAGATCAACTTTTTTCCCCAGATAATCCGAAAGTTCCAGTTCGATATTCACCAGAGTCAGCAGGCTTTTCCGTTCAGCAAACTCAACCAGAACATCGATATCACTTTCAGGTCTCTCTTCTCCCCTGGCATAAGATCCAAAAACAGATACTTTAGTTGCCCCGTAATTTTTAAGAAAAGAGGAAATTTTGCGAAACAGCTCTTCCCTTTCTTCCACAGTTTGCATGTTGATATATCCTGTTTTTTTTAATTTAAAGCTATCCCGCCCGAGTCGCCGCCCGAGTTTCGCTTCGGCACCCGAATTGCGCCTCGCCCGAATTGCGCCTCGCCCGAATTGCGCCTCGGGAGTACGCTGTCCTTTTCGCTCGCTTCGCTCACTCAAGAGGACTAAAAAAATAGAAAAGTTAAACAATATATTAACCGATAGAAAATTAAGGATTATTCCGAAGGAGGGAGAGTTATTTAAAAATTTAAAGAAGCCAAGGTCCGGATTTGAACCAGGACTGAATCGCTCTGCTGGCGATTGCGTGACCGCTCCGCCACCTTGGCAGTCTGTATATTCTAATACAGTGTTCAGGGTATATAAATTTTTAGATTGACAGGATGACGTTAGCCAGCCAACAGCAAATCGGGATCTTCAGGAAATGGTAGATAGAAGTCTCCTCAAGCAAAAAGGCAAAAAAGGTCAGCAAATAATTTACGTACTTAATTTCTAAGCATTAAGCTATTCATAAGCTATTCATAAGCTATTCAAAAGCTATTCAAAAGCTATTCATAGTTAATATAATTTACGTAATTTATTTATGTAATCTATTTTTTCTGTGTTTTTGGTCAGTCAATTCCGAAGCCTATCTTTTTAAAATGGAAAACTCACTGAGATCTATTTGTAGAAAGCCTTTCATTTTGTTTTTGCGCTTTTTCGGACTGGCCCGAGCTTGCGCTCGGTGGAAAAACAGGTTCTAGATGGTGAATATGGTTTTTTGGGATTTTACTACACTATTTTTATTTTTAGGCAATAGCCCACTTTAACTAATTCTTATTATGGAGCTGAAAAATTGAAAGTAAAATTAGTTTATTTCAGTTGAATAACCGCTGCCTGTAAGGGAATAGGCTTATCCAATTCTGTTTTTTCGGCAACCGCACCTTCTAACAAACCCTTAACAACCGCTTCCATAAGTTTCTCGCCCGAGTCCCGTCTCGGGAGGACGGAGTCCTTTTCGCTTCGCTCAAGAGGACTAATTTTTGGTAAAGATTCATAACTTTATTTTTATTTTTTGGGTGGGGGCCCTTATAACAAACTCTAGTGATCCCTTTCATGGCTTTCAGGAGCATTCTGACTTTTTGTATTCAGCTTGTGGCGAGGTAGTCGTATTTTATGCTTATTTCCATATACCCGCAATATGTGCATTTATAGTGTCTGATTGTTCTAAAAGCATTGGGGTATTCAAGATAGACATCGGGGTATCTGTATTCTACTAAAGCAAGCTTTTTTCCGCATCCCTTGCAGTTTTTTCTATTTTTATTAATTTTCTTTGTTTTGGATTTTGAATTCCTCTGATCAACTTCGATCTTGATATCTTCATCATTGCAATACTTGCACCTCATGTAGCTTGTTATTGTTTTTTCATATTTGTCGTAAGTACTTACAATTCTGATAAGAGGTTTTTTAATTTCCTCGTAGGCAAATTCCCGACAGCATTTTTTACATCTGGAAATATTGCAGTAATTCTCGATTTCATCTAGATATGAGGCAACAATGAAAAATATCATGCTTGCAAAGAGCAATGGTGTCGATAAAAGCAAGTCATTCTCTTCTGAAACCATTTCTAAAATTAGTAGAGAGAACAATAAAATGGAGAAAGATTTTGCCAATACTTTTAGAATAATGATCGTTTCTAAACCGAATTGGTTGATCATATCAGGAGCTCGTTCTTTAGGAAAGTTATATAAGTTTCCTTCCGAGCTTATCGTCAGCGTATCTGTTTCTCTATCCAGTTCGTAACAAACGTCATCCTGATTTATTTTGTTCGTACCTATCGGAAATTTTATGTATATGAAATCTTTGCTCAGAGTATCATGGCCAGTTTCCAATCATCTAGCTTGTTTTCCCAGATATATCTAGATATATACTGAAATGAGATAAACCTTTTTTCAAAAAATATTTATTAATTTCAAATATATCTAGATAAATACTAGTATATATCAATGGAATTGAAGTAAAAAGATACAAATTTAATCTTCTATCTCAAGCTATTAGTGAATTGTTTCGTCAATCAATTTTTACTTTCAGGCAATATCTCCTTCTAATTTAACTTTAGATATGGTGGCTGAAAAATAAACGTAAGATTTAATTTATTTCAGTTTAACAACCGCCGCCTGTAACGGAATAGGCTTATCCAATTCTGTTTTTTCGGCAACCGCACCTTCTAACAAACCCTTAACAACCGCTTCCATAAGTTTCTCGTTATCTTCCCGCTCCTTTTTAAGTTTTGATTTGAGTTGATCACATAAACCCATGAGCTGCTCAACTTTTTCAACGATACATTTTTGTTCTTCATAAGGAGGAAGAGGAAGCAGAAAGCCTCTTAGTTTAGTTAAATTAATAGATGCAAGGTTTGTTGTTTGTTTTCCCTCATCCATAAAATATTGGTAATGGGTATTAGCAAACCATGAGACAAACTTGCTGATTATTTTCTCAGAGTATAATCTGGCTCTAAAAATGTGATTTTGATGAATACATTCTGGCAGTTCGTTCTGCCAGATCCATCCTCTTCCGAGTTTATCTAAATCTCCACCCTCAGTAAATAGAACATCTCCATATTTTAATGATAACTCTGAAATTACAGTTTCTGAGGCTTCAATATACTTTATTTCATCTAAATCCAAATATCCACGCTGAACATTTGCTACACGCAAGTAAGGAACTTCTCTTCCATCTTCAACCTTTCTTTTACCGTCCTTCGTTATCCCGCCTTTTATATCAGCGATTGAGTCAAGTCTAGTCCATTCCCAATTTTCAGGTAACGTAGATAATTCGGTTTCATCTAATAGTTTCAATTGCTTGCTTCTTCTATTTTTTTCTATCTCAGAATTCTTCTTTTTTTCCTTAATCTTGCTCAGCAATGATCTTGCAGGCTCTACGTCTGGATGTTTTTTTCTCCATTGTTGGGTTAATTTACCTTCTACGCCAGCTTTCAATATCGCCTGCCTTAATTTTTCTACATTTTCAGGGTTATCATAGAGAAGATCAAAATTCTCGCAGAGGCGCTGCCAGTATCGTTCGAATTCTTCCTGATTTTCTGCGCTGAGCATTTTATCAAGGGCAGCGCTATTGAGTTTACTCTGGATTTCCTGTTTTTTCTGGCGGCGGGCTTCGAGTTTGTCGCAGAGAGTCATCAGTTCATCGACTTTGGTAACGATGCGTTTTTGTTCGGCAAGGGGTGGGAGAGGAACAGAAATTTGTTCCCATTTTGACTTATTGATTATTGGAAGAGTTCCTATCGATGCTTTTTCCAGAACTTGATCTTGGAAATATCTCGATTTGAATACAAAAGTTATAAACTTACAGTCCACTGAGGAGAAAGGGGAAATCGCATTGATTTGCTGATTGCAAGAAACGTTTCGATCAACTAAACAAGTTTTTCCAATGGAGCCGCCTATGCAAACCATGAGCACAGAATTTTTTGGAATTAATCTTCCTGAGTTTAGTCCCAATTCTGAAAGCATTTCATTGTCATATTTTACCCCGGATTCACTCATATCAGCAGGTTTTATAAAAGAAATAAAATTTCCAAAAAATTTAGGTTCGCTTTTTGATGGTGTGGTACCCGTTTGAGTAATGCCTAAATTACCAAGTTTTGTCCATATCCAATGTGAAGGAATATCAAAGATTTCATCGCTTATGATATTAATTGATGCTTTTGAATTTCGTCCATTATTTCCCTTGACCAATTCTTTTTTTTCAGCCTTTATTTTCTCAATCAAAACACTTGCCGGCTCATCATTCGGGTCCTGTGGAACAAGTTTTCCCCTAACTGTAAGCTGCAAAATAAGTTCTCTTAGCTTCTGGACTCCATTTGGCGCATCGGTAAGGAGTTCGAAGTTTTCGAAAAAAACATCCGGATTCATACGGATTTCCCTGCCAGAGAGATCATGAGTTCGTTTTTGAGGGCGGTTCGGGTTTCTTCGATTTCGGAGAGGAGGGTCCGGTACTTTTTGAGAAGTTCTTCGGGGTCGCCGTGGTCGTTTTCAATGGTGTTGGGATTTTTGATATCGAGGTTGTAGTTGCTTGCGATTATGTCTTCTATTTTGACTTTCCAGGCGTTTTCGGTTTCTTCCCTATTATTCCACCAGGACTTTTCGGGGGCGAATTCTTCTATCCGCATGGGCTTGGTTTTAGAATAGGATTTGTAGCCGGCGGGGTATGGGTGTTCGTAGTACCAGACTTCTTTTGTAGGCTCGCCTTTGGTGAAGAAAAGGAGGTTGGTTTTTATGCCGGTGTAGGGGTTGAATACGCCGTTTGGGAGGCGGACGATCGTGTGCAGGTTGCATTCCTGGAGGAGTTTTTCTTTAATGCGGGTTTTTACGCCTTCGCCGAAAAGGGTACCGTCAGGGAGGACAATTCCGCAGCGGCCTCCGTCTTTTAGGATATGCATTATCAGGACAAGGAAAAGGTCAGCGGTCTCGCGGGTCTGGAAATTCGCCGGAAAATTTGTTTCTATGCCGTCTTCTTCCATGCCCCCGAAGGGGGGATTTGTCACGATCACATCTACCCGGTCTTTTGGGGTATAGTCGCGGAGAGGGCGGGCGAGGGCGTTATCGTGGCGGATGCGGGAAGGCACTTCTATTCCGTGGAGAAGCATGTTGGTTATGCAGAGCAGGTGGGGGAGCTGTTTTTTCTCGATTCCGGCTATGGATTCCTGCAAAATGCGGTGATCTTCTACGGAGTCCACATACTTTTCGCGGATGTGTTCTATCGCGCTCGTCAGAAAACCGCCTGTCCCGCAGGCAGGGTCAAGGGTTTTTTCGCCCATTTTGGGATCAACCATTTCTACCATGAACTGGGTAACGGCTCTTGGAGTATAGAACTCGCCTGCGTTGCCTGCACTTTGGAGGTCTTTGAGGATTTTCTCGTATATTGAGCCGAAGGTGTGCAGATCTTTTGAATTCGTGAAATCGATCTCGTTGATTTTATTTATGATCTGCCGGATCAGAGTTCCGTTTTTCATGTAATTGTATGAGTCTTCAAAAACGTCTTTTACAACAAAGCCTTTAGGGTCGTCATCTTCGGAAAAAGAAAGGTTTTTCAGGGTTTTGAAGAGTTTTTCATTGATAAAGTCCAGCAGGCTTTCTCCGGTTATGCCTTCAGGATCTTTCGCCCAGTTCCTCCAGCGCAGTTCTTCAGGGATAGGGGAGATATAGTTCTCGTCCTCAAGTTCATATTCTTCTTCCCTTGCATCGAAAATCTTCAGGAACAGCATCCAGCCGAGCTGGCTTATGCGCTGGGCGTCGCCGTCGACACCTGCATCTTTTCGCATTATATCCTGAATCGTTTTGACTGTAGTATCCAGAGACATGTTTTTCCTTTCCCGCACTTGATTTCTTTTTGACTATCCGGTAGTCCATTTACTGTTTTTGATAAGCGGCAATTTGATAATTTAAACCTTTATCCAGAAATGGCCATGAGCACTATTTTGTAATCCCACATAAGTCCTTCGAATCAGACTTCCAACGTATAAAGCTGGGATTCAAGCCCTCTGACTGCCGCAAGATAGTTATTCTTGCCCCCAAAACGTTTTATAATTTCCAGCGGGGTTCCCATCCGGTCAAATGGCTGGACTTTGAGTACGCTCATGCTTTCAAGGTTCTCAATCCCATCGTCTGCATACTTATCCAGAAGAACATCAAGGACTTCCTGTGCATTTTCCCCATATTTGCTAAAATAATCGCTCTTTTTTACCCTCTCAGCCCTTTCCTTCCTGCTCAGCGGTGGACGGTCGAAGGCAACGTGACAGATCAGGTCAAAGGGGTCAAGATCCTTCCCAACCTCTTCTGCAAGCCCATCGAGCAAAACTCCTCTCTCTTCAAGTTCGGTAAGGATTGCCTGCTTTTTCTCGGCTTCGTTCCAGTATTTCAAAAAAGAATCAAGAGATTCAAAGTCCTTGAGCAGGGTCTTTCGGGTATATTCTTTTAAGGATTCGGTAATCAATTTACCATCAGGGCCGTAGTACTGCGTGCGCTCTATGACCACACCAACCTCCACATCGTCCACGAAGTATTTTTCCCTGCGATTTTCTTCTCCTTTTTCTACTGGGCCATTTCCATTTCCGCCCTCAAAATCGTAAATCTCTACCGGCTCGCCGTCAAAATCAGGGTCAGCAAATAGCTCTGTTGCTTTTTTGAAGTCGATTATCGTAAAATAGAATTTCCCGTAATCCTCATTGATCCGCGTGCCTCTGCCTATGATCTGCTTGAATTCGGTCATTGACTCTATGCGTTTATCAAGCACTATCAGCTTGCAGGTCTGGGCGTCCACTCCTGTAGTCATCAGTTTTGAAGTGGTGGCAATTACAGGGTAGCGGCTTTCGGGATTGATAAAGTTGTCAAGTTCGGCTTTTCCTTCGGGATTATCCCCTGTAATCCGCATGACATACTTTCTATTTTCGCCTGCAAGGTCCGGATTCTCGTTAACAATGGCTCCCCTCATTCGCTCTGCATGATCTATATTCTCACAAAAAACGATAGTCTTGTCAAAACGGTCACTGGCTTTCAAAAATTCCGTAACCTTCTTTGCGACCAGTTCAGTTCTTTTCTCAAGCACAAGATTCCTGTCAAAGTCTTTTTGGTTGTAAATTCTGTCTTCTATAGGAGTGCCGTACCTGTCAACCTGATTCTTTTCCGGCCTCCAGCCTGCTAGATCCCTGTCAAGGTCAATGCGGATAACCCTGTAAGGCGCAAGAAATCCGTCTTCAATTCCCTGCTTCAGGGAATAGGTGTAGATTGGCTCTCCGAAATAATGGATATTTGAAATGTCTTTCGTTTCCTTCGGGGTAGCTGTCAGCCCTATGTGTGTTGCAGAGGAGAAATATTCAAGGATTTCTCTCCATGCCGAATCTTCAGCTGCGCTTCCCCTGTGGCATTCGTCGATAATTACAAGGTCAAAAAACTCCGGAGAAAACTGCTTGTAGATATTTTTCTCTTCTTCTGTTCCGGAAACCGCCTGGTAAAGAGAGAGGTAAATCTCGTATGATTTTTCAGCCTCACGATTCTGAATTTTTGTCATGGCGTTTCCGAAATGCTTGAAATCATTGATCCGTGTCTGGTCAACAAGGATATTCCGGTCTGCAAGGAAAAGAATTCTTTTCTTTACCCCTGCTTTCCACAGGCGCCATATAATTTGAAAAGCTGTGAGCGTTTTTCCCGTGCCTGTCGCCATAACCAGCAAAATACGGTTCTGCCCCTTCGCAATTGCCTCTATTGTGCGATTAATTGCTATGCGCTGATAATACCGCAGTGACTTTCGCTGGTCTATAAAATAGTCCTGAGTTACAATTTTCTGCCTGTTCTCATCAAGCCCCTTCCATTCACAGTATTTTTGCCAGAGAAATTCAGGGGAAGGGAATCTATCCAGTGGAATTTCCTCCTCTACCTTTCCGAGAGTGCCTGTTCGGTCGTGAAGTAAAAAGGAGTCTCCATTTGAACTGAAAGCAAAAGGAATGTCCATCATCTCAGCATACAGGAGTGCCTGCTGCATGCCGTCTCCAGGTGAATGTGAATTCTTTTTAGCTTCAACCACTACAAGAGGAATATTGGGTTTATAAAAAAGGATGTAATCGGCTCTTTTTGGCTGTCCCCTGCTGGTAGTTGAGCCTTTGACGATGATCCTGCCGTTTGTAAGTTTAACCTCTTCCCTTATCTGACGTTCTTTCCAGTTGGCCTGCTTAATTGCAGGTGTGATGAATTTCGTACATATATCGCGCTCACTCAGTTCTTTTTTGTTTACATTTTCCATCTGGCAGTCATCCGGCAGATTTTGCTATTATATTACACAACTTGTTTGTTTAGTTCATATCTTAACCATTAAATTTTTTGTGCTTTTGATATATTTTCAATATCCTAAATCCTAATACATATTTTTACATCAATACAATTCCTGGTGTTCAGCCAGGCTCACAAAGTTTTGTTATACTGGTAGTATAACCGTTAAACCAATGAACTAAAACTTGCTATATTCCACTAACGATTATACCTATAAAGTAACATTATATGTTAAAAATATTATATAGAATAAGCGCATGGTATAACCTGCGTTCCCATCTATCTAAACAAAACTCCACTAACAGCATCTACTCCACAAAGATCTGCGGCATACAGCAAAGGGATCGAAAACTGAGATTCGGTCCTGAATTTTATTTCAAACCTCTTTTCAGACTAAGAAACTGGGCATTTTAAATGTCTTTCAACAAATCCAGGCATTAAGATGGGAACGTAACCTTCCTTTAAACAAAATTCTCTCTCCACTTTTTATTTATTGCTGCCACTTTTTGTTCACTTCAGTTTTTTATTATTTCCTGTTTACTTTTGCTATTTCCTACTTACTTTCGTTATTTCCTGTTTGCTTTCTTTCATTCTATTGCTCCTGTTTTTGCCCTTTCTTCCCCTTTGACCATTTTCATTATTCCTTCGGATGCCATAATTCCTGTAGCAGCAGCATTTACTATGTCCCTTGAAAGCCCTGCTCCGTCTCCGGCTGCAAAGAGGTTTTTGATGCTGGTTTCCATCTGCCTGTCGACTTTCAGGTGCATCGCGTAGAACTTGACTTCGGGGGCGTACAACAGGGTCGAGTCCGAGGTGACGCCTGGAATAATCTCGTTTAAGGTCTCAAGGCCTTCGATTATATCCATAACTATCCTGTGGGGCAAGGCCATTGAAATATCGCCTGGGGTAACGTCTTTGAGCGTATTTACGACAAGGTTTTTTGCGAGGCGTTCTTTTGTGGAGCGCCGGCCTCTTCTAAGGTCGCCCATGCGCTGCAGGACCGGTTTTCCTCCCCCGATCGTGGTTGCAAGTTTCGCGATTGAACGGGCGTACTTTGTGGTATTTTCAATGGGCTCGGTAAGCTCGATTCGGACAAGGAAGGCGAAATTAGTGTTTTCGGATTCCGAATTTGCCAGGGAATGGCCGTTGGTTGCGACAAAGTCCTCATACTCCTCCTTTACGACAAACCCGCGCATGTTTGTGCAGAAGGTCCGGACAAAATCATCGTAACGGCGGCTCTGGATATGGAATTTGGGGTCGCGGTTGATTTTCGTAACAGGGTCCATAACGATCGCTGGGACTTCTACCCTTACCCCGATATCAATTCCGCCGTACCGGGCTTCGATTCCGTGTTTCTCAATCATATCCGAAACCCAGTTGCAGCCCCGCCTTCCGGGCGAGAGTAGCACATAGCTGGCCCGGAGTTCTCGCCCGTCAGAAAGTATAATCCCTCTGCAGGTCTCTTTTTCAATCAGCAGATCCTTTACCTCGGTCTCAAGCAGGAAGTCGACTCCTCTGTCAACAAGGTTCTGTTTGAAACGCCCTATGACTGCAGGAGCATTATCCGAGCCTATATGCCGCTGCTTTATCTCGATAAAACGGGCTCCGACCGAAGCAGCCCTGCGTTTAAGCTCCTCTATTTCCGGGCCTTCGGTCAGCAGAGCTCCCTGTGGTGCCCCGAACTTCAAAAAGACCTTATCCACTCTTTCCACAAGCTGCCAGGCTTCGGTCTGGTCGCCTGTCAGGGCTGCCAGGTCTCCTCCGATATCAGGCCGCAGGTTTAAGGTCCCGTCCGAAAAAGTTCCGCAGCCCCCGACCCCGCACATAATATCACAGGGCGTGCAGTGCATGCAGTAGGTCTGGGTTTTCATGGGGCACAGGCGTTTATCTATATCCCTGCCCATATCCACAATAAGAATTTTTAGAGGCTTGAATTTCGCAAGCTCATAAGCTGCAAACATTCCTGCAGGCCCTGCCCCTACAATTATAACATCATAGTTATCATTACCCGAGTTTTTCTCCCCTCTCTCCAAAAATTTATCTTTATTATCCATGGTAGCATCCCTTATAATTCTTGTAAGCATCAGAACAATCCGGAATTTCAGGTTTTAAAAATCTCAAGTTTTAGAAATTTCCAGTTTTGGAACTTCCAGTTTTAGAAGTTTTCATTTTCAGAAATTCCATTTTCAGAAATTGAAACTCCTGAAAACCGGGAATAAACTTAAAATAAAATCTGTAAAATCCCCCGTAAATCCCCGAGTTCCAAACAAAATTCTTAATTTGTTTCTAAATCGCTTTCTATGCTATTTCTGTGCTGGAAACGCACTTTCACTTCAACCTCAATTTAAATTTTTTTCTAAGTATGTATAGATTTGCCGAATCAAAGGAAACTGAAAATACAAACTGTAAGATAAACAAAAGCCTGTGACAGAGGTAGTTTTCACAAGCAATTTTTCCCGTAGATAATTCTTCCCATCAAGCAATTATCCCCTATACCATAATCAGGTATGAAACTGTCCGTATAAAAAACCTTCATTTCACTTAAAATATAACTTGAAATCCCGGTATATCCGGAACAGGCACCAGATTAAACAATTTAAGGATTAAGACAAATTAAAAAACAAATTCAGAAATTCATGGCATTTTAAATTGCATATAATCCGGTATGTGACTACCTTTCTAATGTAATGGGAGTGAGATTGACTATCTTCTTATTGTATCCATAATACTGATATTTAATATTATTTATGAAGACCTCGATGTTGTTAGCATTATATTTTGTCTTCAGATGTTTCCAGGATAATTTATATTTTATATAATTTTTAATATTGTCTGTGACTTTAATCATTAAAACATTAATCAAAAGATTTATATGTGATCTTTCCTCCTTTTTTTGGGTGATATTATAACAACCTGGAATTCAGTAAACCCAGATCAGAAAATTAATTCGGCTGCTCTCAAAAAAGAATACATTGTTGAACCCTGGACAGATGATTCTCCCGGTGCTTCTGAAGATAATTTAATTCCTCAAGAGCCAATAAGTCCCGCATTAGCAGGGCAGGCCAAGATTCGCAGTGCAAACGTCTCTCAGAAGTCAATCCATTACATAACAAAAGGGCAGACCATAGTTCATAGTGTGAACGTAAGTTCTGGAGCAAATTATCTTGAAGTGGATTTGAACTGGGGAGATAAAAGTGATAATCTGAAACTCAGTACCTATAATCCTTCAGGAAAGAACCTTGGAGCCTACCGCGATAAGTCCGATGGAAGCGTAAACGGTAGAATACATCTCAGTATATCTCCATCTAATGGACAAATACAGCAGGGAAAGTGGCAGTTCAAGGTATACGGAGAAGCTGTAAGCGGAAAAGAGGGTTACACGTTTAATGTCTACCAGCATTAGGCTTCAAAAAAAGCTTATCATTGGTTTACTATTGTTTCTATTTACAGTAACAGCCGGGGCTACAGAATATACTGTTAAGCCATTTCCAAGTGACCAGGCAGGAGCTTCAATTAGCGGAGAAGAGGTGATAAAGCTAGAAGACACCGTTATACCCTACTGGCAGTTCCTGTTATGGCTGGCCATAGTGCATGTTTCAACGGCAGTTGACTCACTTTACCCTAAAAAGCTAGTTTTCACAATAGCCGGATATCGGATTGTAAAACCCGGAAATGTACTTGACAACCCCAGCCGTTTTAAGATCTATGATTATATCAAAACCAAACCTGGAGCATACATTAGCGAGATTGTAGAAAATATAGGTTTAGGCAGAGAGACAGTAAAATATCACATAAAAACCCTTGAAACTCAGAACAAAATCGAAGTCTATAAAAAAGGTGGGAAGACGAGATTCTTCGAAAATAATTTTACTTATAATGAGGAAGAAATAAGAATTATTTCTGCTCTTCAAAACGTAGCTAATCAAAGAATAATTTCAAAAATTGTTAATGGCAAGTGCGATACAAATATAGCTCTTGCACGTGAACTTGGAGTTTCCAGGTCTACAATCAGCTGGTATATGAAAAATCTCAGAGAAATCAACCTTATAATGGAAACAAAAGAAGGAAGAAATAAAGTTTACAGAATAAATCATGTATATAAGCCTCTTGTTGAAAAGCATATCCGGTATTTACAGGATTCTTTTGCAGAAGTCGAACATGAAATGGACCGGATTACAGCTTCTTGAAAAGTACATCCGGCATTTACAGGATTCTTACAATAATATGTGTATGTAAAATTATGCTTGTACAACGTATTATAAGTGGCTAACTACCAGCGGACTAATTAGATGTGAAAGACTTTTCAACCTGCTGTACTTTCCTCGAAGGGGAGATTAAGATTATATAAAGTCCCTGAAATAAGGTCTATTAACTCTTAAATACCTGAATTTTCAGGGCTTTAGGGCTTTATATTTTTCTGGTTTAAAGGGGGTAGTAACAGGTGTGGGTGAATAAATTAACCGTTTTTTTAGCGGCTGCTATCTTTCTTATGATTTTGGTTTATAGCCCTGCGTCCGCCAGGGAGATTACAGTAGATGACAATGGTTCAGGTGCAGATTTCAAATCGATTCAGGAAGCTGTAAATAGTTCTTCTCCTGGGGATACAGTTATCGTCATGCCTGGAGCTTATATGGAAAATATTATTGTTAACGTTACCTCGCTGATTATCAGGTCGGAGCCGAAAAATCCTGAGGTACTGGTAAAATCACCGGATGAAAACAAAAGCGCTTTTCTTATAACAGCCAGTAATGTAACTCTCAGCGGCTTTAATATAACAGGTGCTAGGGGAAATTATACTCATTATCCAGCTGGTATTTGCCTTAAGAATGTCAGAAACTGCAAAATTAAAGGCAACACTTTATTTGAAAACGATCTGGGAGTGTGCCTTGTTAATGCCGATCAGAACACAATTTCGGAAAACTTTCTCTTCAACAGTTCTATTTCCCTGTTTGAAGGAAGCAACATGAATAACCTGACAGATAATACCCTTGAAGAAGGTCCCATTTCTCTGTCATATGCTCATTACAATACAATTTCAGAAAACTTTCTCTTCAATGAGTCTATTTCTATGGGTGAAAGCGGCATGAATAACCTGACAAACAACACTATTGAAAAAGGTTCCATTCATCTGGCAGCATGGTCCTCGCTTAATTTAATATCTGAAAATAAGATCTCAAACGGATTGGGTGTAAGTATTGCCTGTTGCGGGGGAGGTGATATAATATCTGATAATACGATTTCAAATTGCTCTCACGGAGTCAGTACATATGATCACGGTATATATGTTATTAACAATAGCATTACAGACTGTTACTGTGGGATAGATATTTCTCAGTCGCCTTCCAGGATTCATAATAATACAATCCTGAACTGCAGCGTTGGAATTAATGTGATGAGCTCTAGCACTGAAATCTCAACCAACACAATAATCTCCAGTGCAGAATGCGGAATTTCTATTCCGGACAGGGAAAGTTATGAACTAATCTATAATAATTATTTCAACAACACTATAAACGTAAGACTGGGAAGTCATGAAGAATATACTTGGAACAATTCACGTACTCCAGGCACTAATATTGCAGGCGGGCCCTACCTGGGTGGCAATTACTGGGCAAACCCGAATGGAACCGGGTTTTCCGAAACCTGTATGGATTCGGACGGGGATTGGATTTGCGACTCACCCTATAATGTCAATGGAAGTGATTTTGATTTCCTTCCTCTCGCATCTATTTCCAGAAAGCAGAACCCACCTGTTGCAAATTTCAGTACCAATATCACACAGGGTCTTGCACCTCTTTCAGTTCAGTTCACAGATTTTTCACAATATGCATTTGAGTGGAACTGGGACTTTGACAATGACGGGGTCTCAGACTCTACGGAAAAAGACCCGGTTTACGAATATAAAGCCCCAGGAAATTATACCGTTAATCTGACAGTAAGAAACGCAAGCGGTACGACCTCAAAAACTCAGGAGATTATTGCACAGGAGGCTAGGAGTCTTCCTGTAGCCGATTTTAGTGCCAATGCTACGAGCGGCAAGGCTCCTCTTTCTATCCTTTTTACCGACCTTTCGCAAAACGTAGCAAAAAGAATATGGGATTTGAACAATGATGGCAGTACTGACTCTACAGACAAAACTGTGGCTTACATATATAATTTTCCGGGAACTTATATTGTTAACCTGACCGCAATCAATTCAAAAGGAACTTTCTCAAAGTTATCCACAATAACCGTATCCCCTGTACAGCGTGTAGATGGGCAACTTATCCTCACTGAATATCAGATAACTACCGATGGATTAAACCCGAGCCGGCCTGCTATTTACAACGGCAGGATTGTGTGGGAGGATGGCCGAAATGGAAATCCTGATATTTATATGTATGATCTCTCTACATCCAAAGAAACTCAAATAACCACAAGCAAATCATATGGCCTTTATCCTGCCATTTATGGAGATAAGGTTGTATGGATGGATCATCGTAATGGGAACGGAGATATTTACATGTACAATATCTCCACTTCCACAGAAACTCCGATCACTACTAATGGATCAGCCTCGAATCCTAAAATCTATGAAAATAGAATCATCTGGGAAGATTACCGCAATGGAGATATCACAAACTTATCGAACTCCGATATCTACATGTATGATCTCTCTACCCACAAAGAGGTTCAAATCACCAACAGTACATCAGACGATTTAAATCCTGATATGTATGGAAACAAGATCGTGTGGTCTAGTAAGCGCCATGAGTTTGAGAACTCAGATATCTACGTGTACGACCTTGCAACTGGACAGGAAACACAGATTATTAGCAATGAATCAATAAGGGGAGAACTTGCTATCTACGGAGACAAAATACTGTGGACAGAATATCGCGATGAAAATAGTGTTATTTATATGTACAACCTCTCAACTTCCAGGAAAATCCAGATTACTACTTGCAGTCAAGCATATTATCCCCTGTCTGCTATCTATGAGGACAGACTCGTATGGGCAGATTATCGTGATGGCCACATAAATGCCTATATGTACGATCTCTTCACTCAGAAGGAAACTCAGATAACCACCAATGGATTATCGTCTACAGAGCTTGCTATCTATGGAGACAAGATTGTATGGATAGACGGCCGTAATAAAAACTCCGATATCTATATGTGCATTATCTCGGAAGAGGGGCAGAGCCCAAAACCACCTGTTGCAGATTTTTTTGCATCTCCTACTTATGGGACAGCCCCGTTAAAGGTATTGTTTACTGACAATAGTACAGGTGAACCCAGTGCCTGGGTCTGGGACTTTGGGGACGGTGTTAATTCAAAACACGCTTTAAACGCAACGCATACATTTACTGAACCAGGAAAATATAACGTAAGTCTTATAGTAAACAATGCAAATGGCAGCGATGTTAAAATAATACCTGAATATATCACAGTTTTCAAAAAAGAATGAATACCTCATACTGAAATTGGAAAACCGATGAATACTGGGGTGAAAGGGTGATACAGAGCTGTTAATTAAACCTGGCAAAACAAACCCTTTCCCCTTATCTGAGTAAATTCGGTAGCCAGTCCGATTTCCTTCTTCTTTATTTATTCTTCTGACAGCCAGTTATGTTCCTTTTTTCAGCTGACTTTCCTGATTACCAATTTCTTCACGACCTTTTTTTCGTCCTCTCCGTTAATGGCTTCTTTGCCATTATTTTCGGAAATTTCAATCCAGAGCCGGAAGCTGTAATCACTGCCTGCTCCAAGATCTCGGATGCGAATCTCAAGGGGATTTTCCTTTGCAGGTTCTTTTTTTCCTCGGAATTTCTGGTGAAAGGTTTTTGCGGCAGCTTTTTCAGGTGCAGGGGCAGAGATTACCCCGATCATCCCTCCCTTTTCATCCGTGGCAATGAAGGTTTTTTCTTTTCTGTCCTGTGTTGCGGGAGATTCCTGTTTTATGGTTTCCCGCCTTAGCTGGCGCCTCACCCTGTTCAGGGCGTCGTCTGTATCCTTTTTTTCGGGAGCTGGCCTGGAAGCCCGGACTTCGGAAAGGTGTTTTTCTTTTCTCTCAGGCGGAACATAGGGAGCTTTTCCCAGGATTTCGTGCAGGAGCATTATTGCAGCTTGCTTGTCCAGGGGCTCGTTATTGTTTCCACACTTAGGGGACTGGATGCAGCTAGGGCAGCCGCTTTCACAGGGGCAGCTCTCGATTGCTTTTAAAGTACCGTCAAGCACCTCTTCTATAAGGTCATAACCCTTTTCGGCATACCCTACTCCGCCCCTGTGACCGTCATAAATGAAGATCCCGCTTTTGCCTTCGAGGTCAGGGTGGGACGGCGTGGAAACTCCGCCTACGTCGCTCCTGTCCACAAGCAGGTGGAGGGAATACATGGAAATCATTGCATGTTCGACTGCATGGATTCCGCCTGCAAAGTCCAGTTTATGTTCTCCTACCAGCTCCTGCAGCCTGTCCGGAAGCTTAAGCCAGAGAGCCATTGTCTGAAGGCTGACCGGGGGCATCTCAAGGGAATGAGCGCTCATTATGTCATTGTTCTGGGTCTGAATTTTCCTGTACCCTATAACCCTGTCCGTTACCTCGACCTCCCCAAGCCCGACTTCGACCTCATCGGCGTGCAAAAGCGATTTTACCGCATAGGTCTCCTGCACGAGCACTGAAGAGTCGATCATCGGTTTCGTATAATAGGTATCATGCGTCTTGACGGCCTGGATCTCTTTCTTTTCATGGTCGATCCGGTTTATGTAGTAGGGCTCTCCCCTGTGCATATAAACAGCTCCGGGGTGACATTCCCTGAAGGCAAGCGTTTCTTCGATGTCTTTTTCTATAGGGAAACACTTTTCCCCCTCAAAAGCAAGCAGGGAATAAGTGTTATTATCTATTCCCCGGAGAGAAACGTGCTTGTATGGGAACGGATCCGTAGAATACTTCAGGTCATCACCTGCAAGCAGGCCTTCGGCTTCCAGAAGTTCCACAACTCTTGGATAGCCTTTCCCGAAGTACTTCTCATCGGATACCCGCAGCGGAATCTCTTTTGCGGCGCAGAGCAGGTGTCCTGCGAGAATATACGGGTTTTTGGGGTTGAGCACGGCGTTTTCACTGCTTCTTGCAAAAAAGTCGGCAGGGTTTCTCATATAATACTGGTCAAGGGCGTTTGTGCCTGCTACAAGGACAACAAGGCTCTCATTTCCGCTTCTGCCTGCCCTGCCTGCCTGCTGCCTGGCACTCATCACGGTCCCGGGGTAGCCGTCCAGAATACAGGCATCAAGCCCTCCTATATCTATGCCCAGTTCGAGCGCATTTGTGGAAATAACCCCTCGAAGTTCTCCTGAATTCATTTTCTTTTCGATTTCTTCCCTTTCCCTGTCAAAATAGCCGCTTCTGTAGGAGCAGATCGCAGGGGAGAGATTCCTGCTCCTCAAAAGTTCCCTGCTGTTTTTATACATCCTCTCAACTCCCTGCCTGGACCGGGTAAAGGCCAGGGTCTGGAGTCCTGCCTGGACAGCCTTTGCAAAAAGCAAAGAAGCTTCGGAAAAACTGCTTCTTCTGAGTGTGTACCCTTTATTGTTCAGATAAAGCGGCGGGTTCCAGAAAACGAATTGCTGGCTTCCCTGAAAAGAGCCGTTATTCTCAATCACTGAGGCTTTCCGCCCGATAAGCGTTTCAGTATGATCGTCCGGGTTTCCGATTGTCGCAGAACAGCAGATAAACTGCGGGGATGCCCCGTAATACTCAGCCACGCGCAAAAGCCGCCTGAGCAAGTTTGCCATATTGCTGCCTATAACCCCCCGGTAGTAATGGCTCTCGTCAATGACTATGAACCTGAGGTTTGAGAAAAAGCGTCTCCAGAGGTGATGCCAGGCAAGAAAACTCATATGGATCATCTCAGGGTTCGTTAAAACCACATTAGTTTGCCCTTCTCTTACCTTCCTTTTCTCGGCTTCTGAGAGGGCGCCTGTATAACGGGCTATGCCTGCCCCTGATTTCAGCACCGCTTCGAATTCAAGAAAGGACTTTAACTGGTCATTTACAAGAGCGTTTAATGGGGAGATGTAAAGGGCAGTTGTTTCAGGTTCTTTAAGGATAGCTTCAAAAACAGGAATCATGTAAGTAAGGGATTTTCCGCTTGCTGTAGTCGTACAGAGTACGACATCTTTTCCTCTCCGGATTTCTTCTATGGCTTCGGCCTGATGCGTGTACAGATCTTCGATCCCGATGCCTGAAAGGGCTGCTTTTATCTGTGGTTTCAGCTCCAGAGGCGCATATAGGGCTTCTCTTGCAGGGATTTTCTCATTATGAACAATCTGGTTTTCATAGCGGCTGGAAGCTTGAATCTGGTCCAGGAAGTGGGAAATGTCCATTTTTTTCGGCACCGTTTTATTTTATCCGGGAAATGTTATTTTTATATTATTTGGGTTTTTCTTTCCTATTTACTCTGGCGGTTCTTGAGCTTATACCACAGAACCATTTTATTCCCAACATTATACCTTTTCAATACTCAAATACATCTTTTTTAAAATCTTAAAGACAATTTGGTTTTCCTGGCTCCGTTGTAATATTACAATCGGAAATCTCATTGTAATCGGAAATCCCATCCCGATCAATTCACAAATTTCTTTAAACGAGCCCTTAAGCCTTTAGCTTCCGCAGAAGATCGCTTTTTTCCCAGTATGAAGGGGAAATAGTTATTGATAAGGAAGATTACAGGTATCAGGCAGAGAAGGTTCAGCACCGTTAAGCCCAGAGCAAAGCCGGTGTTGTAGTAGAAAGCCTCAATATCAACCACAAAAACCAGAACTATGAATTTTGTAAGGAGATCTTTTACAGGGAAGTGGAGCGCAAGCACAATCAGGCTATTTCTTCCGTAATATTCCAGTACCTTTGAGCTCCTGACATTTTTGAAAAGATAAACAAAGGTAAAAATTCCTGAGAAAGCCAGAAGGTAGTAGGAAAAGAAATCTCCGTATTTCAGTATATTCATATTCATCTCTTCTGCCGTAGGAAAGTGCAGAAGGTATCCAAAATACAGCAGGTTCACCAGGGTGAGAATTCCGGGAAGAAGGTTCCGAGCCCGGAGGAATCCTTTCCTGAGCCCCGAACCTGGCTGGGAATCCGAACTGGCTTGTGATTTCTCCCCTGGTTTCCGTTCTTCCGATTCTATGAATTTTCTAAATAAATTCCCTGCCCCGTAAAAGACCACGGCAGTCAGAGCCACATCACTGTTCCAGGGCAGCCTGAAAGGCACGTAGACCGAATAAAGATATCCTATCACCCCGACAGCCGTAAGCCCGAGTACAAGTTTTCCCGGCTCCGAGTAATATTTTCTTGCAAATCCGTAAAAGAGCAGTTCGGTTACGAAAAGGCAGGTCAGGAACCAGAGGGGCGGATTGTAAGAGATGAGGGGGCCCAGCGCATAAACGATGGAATGAATATTTTCAACAGGACTGGCTTTGAAAAAATCAATGTTCGTGACTCCTGGCTGGTATCCTGTATCCAGTAATAAGTAAAACAGGCAGGTAAGCAGGGCAAAACCAAAGTAAGGCACAATAAGCGACCTGAACCTTTTCTTTACAAAACTTGCAGCAGACGCTGTATGTTTCCAGAAGTCAAACAGCAATCCGGAGATGAAAAAGAAAAGAGGCATATGAAAGGAAAAAATGTAGGTATCGAGCGCTACCGGTAATTTATGGTGAGCAAACACTACCAGTATAATCCCGATCCCTTTTAAAGCATCGATCCAGTGAAGTCTCATCTTAGCCTAAAAAATAAACACTGTTATATAATAATCTTTTGCACCCGAATTGCGCCTCGGGAGTACGCTGCCCTTTTCGCTCCCCGAATTGCGCCTCGCCCGAATTGCGCCTCGGGAGTACGCTGCCCTTTTCACTCACTTCGTTCGCTCAAGAGGGCTAATTTATGAATAAAAACTGAAGTGAGCTCAAGAGGGCTAATTTATAACTCAAAATACTGAAGTGAGCTTAAGAGAGCTGACTTATGGGCAAGAAAGGTTACATTTTCAACTCGCTGAGGAGGGCTGATTTACCCGGATTTCAAACCCTCGTAGAGGCGTGGTCAGGCGGGCTGGTTTGCAGAGTTCAGCATTTCTATGAACTTTTTTCTGCTGCCGGATGAGGCTCTGCTTCTTTATTCTGTGCTTTATTCGGTACCGCCTCTGCCTTCTCCTGAACCGCCACTTCTTATGCTATTTCTGTAATCTCCATGATCTCCATGACCTCCATGATCTCCATGATCTCCGTGATCTTCATAATCTCCATGATCTACGTAATCTACGTAATCTCTGCCTTCAAGACGGGATGAAGAGCAGGCATTCTCAAAATCACAGCCAGATCGATTATAATTGTAACTTATGGGATGGAAGCGGCTTTCTTTTAGCTGTTCAGGCGAGATAATCTGAGATATGTTCTGAAGAAATTCTTTTGCGACTCCGAGAGAGAGAGCATACACCAGATAAGAGTCCCAGGTCTCTATTGATTCAGGAGAATTTTCTTTGAGGGCAGGAAGGGCTGTAAGGTATTTTTTAAAATTCTCCCACCGTTTATAGTAAAGGTTTCCCTCGGGAGTCCACCGTCCAAATACCGCTACGAATGTCTTTGAATGCTTTGTCAGAACGAACCCGAAAATTCCGATCGAAGCCGCCAGCACGTTAATCTTTGATGCCAGGGGAAAAGCGTCTGATGGGAAAAATCCGGAGATGAGAATATAATAAACAATTGCAGCTATTAGAATGGCTCGGGAAAACCAGAACATATATTCGTTTCCCGTAGATTGGAAGTATTTATCAAATGCAGTGTGTGCCTGGACTTTTTTGCTCCAGGCAATTAAGAATTGATAGAAATCTTTTCCGCTTTGGAGTTCCGTTTCAAATTTTTTCCAGGAGATTTTCCTTTCGGAAGCATGAGCTTTTAACAGATAAAGCACGTCTTTCTCAAAATCTTCCAGTTCGGATAAGCTTCCTTTAGCTTCCGAATATATCTCATTATTTACAAGTTCGATTATAAAGTCCCTGGACCCGGATTCCAGGGTGTGTAATGAGTCTCCCTCTTCGGGTTTTAAATTCCGCAAAGCGATATAACCGCGGTTGGCAAGGTCCATAACCGTAGCAGTAAATCCATCTATTGTCGGAATACCCATGCTCCCTTTCATAATGGCATTTACCACGACAGGTTTGGAATCTACAGGCATTTCCCTTTCAGACAGAGCTTCATAATTAATTTCCTGTTCTCTTCCATATCGATAATATATAAGGAAAGGAAATGCCAGGGCACAGAGTGCAAATAAAATTGTCATGTTATATAGATTCTCTAAGATCAAACCTTTGCGTTGATATCTACTTTCAGAGGCTAAGATTTCTTCAAGCCCCTCTGCATCATCTATCTGGACAAGACCGGGATTCGGGGACGCAATCCTTGGGAAAACCGCTCTGATTTCGTACCATTGGGTTGAGGGGATCTCACCTGTCCTTAGGTTAATAACATTATTTTCTATAGCCCCTTCCTCTGTATAAACAACAGGATGAGTCCAGTACCTGATTTCGCTTTCGTTTTTCACCGGAAGCATAACACTTCCTTTTAAACCCTTGAGAGATCTCTCCCATTCCCCGCCCCACAGCTTATAATGAAACTCAGAGACATCCCTGTGAACTTTGACTGCACCATAATGATCATAAGAAATAAAAAAAGTCAATTTTTCCGGAGTAGGGTCCGGAAGCTCGCCTATTAACCTGTACCCATCTAAAATCGGTTCAATTCTGAGTTTACACGCTTCATTTGAACAATTCCCCTCGATATTCCGGATAGACTCTCCGGGCAACGTTTTTAGTTCTCTGTGAATATCTATGTATTTTCCATCAAATGCATATGAAACCGATTCTTCAACGTGGACTACCCCGCTGGCATTAACAGTTATACTGGTTTCAGCTCCTTCCAGTGAGTATTTTGCACTGGCTGAAGCTGCCAGGCAGAGAACAAGCAGCAAGAAAACGACTGTTTTCAATAGCGCAGAATAAAAATTTGCCTTTCCGGCAGCTTCAAAGGAAGCATCTGAAAGCTCCACTCAAGTTTCCCCCAACCCATATTATTTTCCGGATAATATAATTATTCGGAATCCTTTTAATACTTGGGTCTAAACTGGGTTGCAGATACCTGTTTTTTGTAAAGTATAAATCAGGATAGATACCACTTACAAATGTTATTGAAGACAGCCTTTCAATGTTTAAAGGAAAAACCTCCTTAAAGGAAATCCCCTCTCTTCGACAGCGGAACTCGAACTTCTCAGCCGTGAGATCAAAAAGGTGCTCAAGCCGGGCGGGTCAATATTTATGCTGCGAATACCCTGGATGCCCAGTACGGAACAGGAATTCACAGGAAGAAGATATGTACGAGATTGCGGGCGGTTTGGTTTTATAGTGCATTTTTTCAGCGAAGAAAAGGTAAGGCACCTGGCAGAAGAATATGATAATTTCTGATAATTCGAAGTATAAGAGTTTGAAGAAGTAGAGTTTGAAGAAGGTGAACTTCCGGGGAAACTGTATCTGGTAACCATGCGGAAATAAGGACGGACACGGAGTAAGTATGAACAATGGAATAAGAATGGACAGCCTTTGATAAAGTACAGAAGGGCAGGGAAAATCTCAGTCAATAAGCTGTGAACGCCTGCGATAATTCTTTCGTGTTTTCCGTATTCCGTTCTTTCTTATGAATTAAACTTCATATTAAATTAAAATGAATACCATAGAATAACGTGTATATAATTGAATTTTATGTTTGCGTTAAAATCTTTTATCTTAGAATATTTTTTCGTTGAATACAATTTTTGATATAATTAATTTAAAATAATTTAACTTATTAGTATATTCTGGAGTTGGGAAACAGGAAATAAGGGGTAAACCAAACCGAGATCTACCATATAAAAGAACCTCCTGGGGGTTGCTGATCTTTCTTCGAACCGATATGCTTGGGGGAGCATAACTTCGGAGAGACTGTATTGGGGGATGCAGTGAACGGATTAAGCGCCTCTGGGTTTCTTCTTAACTAACTGATTTTTCTATCTTTTTCTGTCTTTTGAAAGTACTCTTTGAAGGTACTTTTTAATGCTTTTCAATTTTCACTTAAATTCGCCTTTAATTTGTTTTTTATCTGTTTTTAATTATTCTTTAATCAGCTTTTTACTTGCTTATTGTCCAATCAGTATAGATTAAAGGGATCCAAAATTCCTCATTTTCAATATATAGCATTAAATTAAAAGATTTAAGCTTTCAATTGTCTATACAGTTTTTATAACTCCGAAAGAGTGAAAAAATCGATTTTCCATCCTGACTTTATTAAAGGGAAACTCTCACGCATGAAAGGAAAAACTCTCAGGTGTGAAAGAGAATCTCTCAACTATTCTCAGCTATGCGAAAAATCCAATTTATAGTTTTTATCAGAGCAAATTATTATAAATAAGTTTATGCGTATAATTCATTCATAAGGCGCATTCATAAGGCGTTTTCTGAAGCATTTTCACTATATTGACTGGCATTACTAAATCTTATTAACTGATTAAACCTGCAACTTTATTTAAGATAAAAAGTCAGGTTTTTCAATAATATATTACAATAATTTTCTCTATAGAATCTGCTCTGTATAATCAACTGTTAAATTAACTCTTCCTAAACTGGGCCATGGCTCTGCCGGTAGACGCTGGTCAGGCGGAAGAAGGTTCCCAGGATATATTTTCCTTAAGGCGAGTGAATATTGCTGTAAAATTTCGAGAAGCCTGTAAGGAGTGAGACAGGCCGAATTGAAGTTAGAGGCAGTGCAGTAAATAGACTGAACGGCCTGGATCAACGCATTTTTGACTTTATTTATTAAAGTCGGAGAGAACTCGATGAAAAATGATAATGAAAATTCGGGCATTGATAATATTAGGAATGTGCCCTGGGGAGCACATTTTTGCCAGTTCTACCAGACAAAAGAAGATCTGATGGATATAGTTATTCCTCTTTTAAAAACAGGCCTGAAAAATAACGAAGCTTGCATCTGGATCATCTCACAGCCTCAGGAAGTAGAAGAGACGAAAGAAGCTCTGAAAGCCACTTTTCCCGATATTGAGATTTTCCTGCGGAAAGGGCAAATCGAGATTATTTCCTGTGATAACTGGTTTATAAAAGACGGTACCTTCGATTCGCAAAGAGCCTTAGATGGTCTGACCGAGAGAATCGACCGGGCCCTGGCCAGTAATTATACTGGCTTGAGATTGATTGAGGATATTTGCCGGCTGGAAAAAGAGAGCTGGAATGGTTTTGTTGATTATGAGAGAAAAGTGGACTCTGCTATACACAGGCATCCGGTGACAGTTTTATGCACGTATTCCCTTGAGATCTACAATTCAGCCGAGATTCTCGATATCATTGCAAACCACCAGTTTGCTTTGACTAAGAGAGAAGGGAAATGGGAGCAGATCGAAAGCATAGGGCGGAAAAATCCTGCTGAGTGCAGGCGAGCCGAGCAGGCGCTGCAGGAGAGCGAGGAGAAGGATCGCAGACTCTTTGAGGTCATGCAGGAAGCTTTTTTCATAGCCGATATCATCACCGACGAGACAGGCAAGCCGGTCGATTACCATATTCTCGAGGCAAACCAGGCTCTTGAAACCCAGACAGGGGTTCAGCTGGAAAAGTTCATTGGCAATACTGCGCTTGGAATGTATCCCGGACTGGATCCTTTCTGGATTCAAACCTACGGCCGCGTAGCCCTTACTGGCAAGCCTGCACACTTCACCTATTACGCCGATGTGCAGGGGCGCCACTACGAAGTATCGGCATACCAGGTTCAGCCAGGCCGGTTTGCTGCTATTTTCCTGGATATTACTGATCGAAAGCGGGCTGAAGAAGCATTGCGCGCCAGCGAGGCCCGGTACCGATCCCTTTATGAAAACAGCCTCGACGGAATTATGCTGACCAGGCCCGATGGCACTATTCTCTCTGCAAACCCTCAAGCGTGTTATCTCTTTGGCATGACTGAAGAAGAAATCCGACAGGTGGGAAGAGAAGGTGTAGTAGTCAGGGACGAGAAGCTCGCAGCTGCACTTAAAGAACGGGAGTTGACAGGCCGGATGAAGGCCGAACTTACATGCAGACGGAAAGACGGGTCAACTTTTGTCTGTGATACTACCTCTAACCTGTTTGTTGATGCCGACGGCAGTATGAAAACGAGCACGATCATCAGAGACATCACAGAACGCAAGCAGCTTGAAGGGCAAACTCGACTTCGAGCCGAAGAAACGGAAAAGATAATGGAGGTAGTGCCTGTTCCTATTTTGATCGGCCATGACCCGCAGGGTCATAACATTACAGGCAACCGAATGGCCAGCGAGTTCTACGAGGTCGAAACAGGAGACAATATCTCTGCTAGTGTTACAGAGGCGCGGCGCTTTTTTTACAAAGGCCGCGCGTTGACTGCTGACGAATTGCCCATAGAGCAAGCTGCCTTAAAGGATACAGACGTGCGCGATATGGAAATAGATATGCTGCTGCCAAGCGGAAAATGGAAGGTGATTACAATGTCAGCCAGTCCGCTTCACGATGCAGAAGGGCATGTGCGCGGCAGTGTCGCTGCGTTTATGGATCTGACTGAGCGTAAGCAGGCTGAAGAAGCTCTCCGAAAGAGTGAGGAACGCTACCGTGTGCTCTTCACAAACATGACCGATGGTTTTGGTCTTGTAGAAGTTATCTATGATAGGAACGGTAAACCATATGATTATCGTTACCTTGAACTTAATCCTGCTTTTGAGCTCATTTTAGGCGTAAAAAGAGAACAGCTGTTAGGCAGGACCATGCTGGAGGTGTTCCCCAACGCGGCCCCAGTAGCGATCGAAAAATACAGCGAAGTTGCGCTTTCAGGCAAGCCAGCTCATTTTGAAATCTTTAGCCAGATAGCGAATAGATATCTGGACATTTATGCGTTCAGTCCTGAAAAGGGGAAATTAGCGCTGATTATTAGAGATGTCACCGAACGTAAAAAGATAGAGAAAGATCTGCAGGAAAGCGAGGAAAAATATCGCAACATCGTAGAAACAGCCAGCGAAGGTATATGGATAGGGGATCCTGAAGCCAGGACAATCTATGCCAATAAAAGATTGACTGAGATGCTGGAATACGCTCCATATGAAATGATTGGCAGGTTCGCATGGGAATTTGCCGACGAAAAAGATAAGCCAATCGTCAAGAAGAATATTGAAAGGAGACGAGAGGGTATCGATGAGAGCTATGAGTTTAAATTCATACGTAAAGACTGTTCTCCACTGTGGACAATTGTAAGTTCCAAATCACTCTTTGATAAAGACGGTAAGTTTACAGGCTCTATGAGCATGCTCACCGATATTACCAGGCGAAAAGAAGCAGAAGCTAAGTTGAAAGAAACTCTCGACAATTTAGAAAGTTTGGTTAAAGAACGAACCGCAGAGCTTGAGGAGGCTTACAAATCGCTGGAAGAAAGTGAAAAACGTCTTGCTGAAGCTCAAAAAATGGCTCATATCGGACACTGGGAGTGGGATATTTCAACTGAAGAGTCATACTGGTCTGACGAGCTCTATCGCATTTTCGGACGTAACCCTCAAGAACCATATTCAGCTTATCAGGAGTTTTTAAGTTATGTCCATCCGGATGATCGAGACTATGTTATAAGTGCTGCTAACAGGGCTATGAATGGAAAGCCGTACAGCATTGACTACCGGATTATCTCGGCTGATGGGAAAGAACGTACAGTTCACATGCAATCCGAGGTTATTTTTGATGAGAATAATACCCCTGTTCGGATAAAGGGAATAGTCCAGGATATTACGGAGCGCAAAAAAACGGAGGAGAAGCTACAGCATACCTATTCCCGCTTGCGGGCCTTCTTCGACCGCAAAATCGACGGTATTGGCATAATCATCGCAAACGTGGAAGGGAAAATTCTGGAAGCCAATAATTACTATCTGCATATGCTGAGATTCAGTCGAGAGGAGCTCGAAGCGGGCGTGGTGAACTGGTTGGAGATAACCCCGCCGGAATGGCTCCAGGCCGATGAGAAGGCAATTGCAGAACTGCGGGAGCATGGCGTTTCGACCCCTTATGAGAAAGAATACCTTCGGAGAGATGGTTCTCGCGTGCCCGTATTAATTGCCAATACCATATTTCCGGGAAGCCACGGTGAGATCCTGGCTTTTGTTCTGGATATTACCGAACGCAAGCGAACCGAAGAAGCTCTGGCAAACTTGGAAAAAATCCGTATAAAGGAGATTCATCACAGGATCAAGAATAATCTGCAGGTTATCTCATCCTTGCTTGACCTCCAGGCAGAAACCTTCTCTCGCCTTGAGACCTGCAAAACTCCGGAAGTTGTCGAGGCTTTCATGGAAAGCCAGAGCCGGGTCATATCAATGTCTCTAATTCACGAAGAGCTGTATAAAGGCGATAAAATCGATACTCTTGACTTTGCAGCTTACCTTCGGAAGCTAACTGAGGACCTCTTTAGCTCGTATAAACCTCAAAATAAGGATATCAGTTTGAAACTGGATCTCGAACAGGTTTATCTTGGCATGGATGCAGCAATCCCTCTCGGAATTATTGTAAACGAGCTGGTTTCAAACGCTTTTAAGCATGCTTTTTCTGACCGCAGGGAAGGTGAGATCCGGATAAACCTGCGTAGAGTTGAGACTTTTTCCTTCGAGAGTGAGATTATAGGTCCAGATAAAGCCTGTACGGGAGAAAATGGCTTCGATTACAGACTCGAAGTATCGGATAACGGGAGAGGAATCCCGGAAGAAATAGATTTCGAAAATACTGATTCTCTCGGACTTCAGCTTGTAAATATTCTTGTCCAACAGATCGATGGCTGTATTAAGCTTGAAAGAGACCACGGAGCAAAATTCACTATATGGTTCAGTGATATAGAAAGATGAGCCGACCATTTTCATTGAGCCTATCCCAGAACCAGTTAAAGTTTCAATAAGTAAGAATGTCAGGATCACTTTTCATGATCAGAAACTCTATTGGTTACTCATAATAAGAGATTCTGAAAAGTAATTTTGAGTTTTGGGACCAGCTAATTAATAATTAACTGAATACAAATGAGATTCCATTATATAACAGAAATATAAGAAATAGTGTAACAATTAAAATATTAATTTATTTACATGTTTATTGAAAATAGGCATGCTGCCATCAAAGAAGAAAGAGCCTGAAGAGGATAAATGAAAACAAAAATGGAGCAATTTCCGGCAAAAAACCCGAATCCTGTGCTCCGTGTGGAAAAGGATGGTACTGTTCTTTATTCAAACGTGGCGGGTGAGCCTTTATTGCATGAATGGGGCGTGGGAATCGGAGAAAAACTGCCTTCTTTTATCGGAGATTTTGTTCAAAAGGTAATTTCCCGGAATAGCCCGGAAAAAATGGAAGTAAAAGTGGGAAAAAGAGTATACTTAGTCGCGCTTCACCCCTTACCCGACGAAGAATTCGTAAACATTTACGGATTCGATATAAGTGACCAGAAAGAGCTTGAAGGAAAACTTCGGGAGAGCGAGGAAAAGTACCGCAATATCGTGGAGACAGCCAACGAAGGTATATGGGTAATTGACGCCGAAGCCACGACCACTTACGTCAATGAGAAAATGGCGGAGATGTTAGGATACAGTCAGGAAGAAATGATTGGCAGATTGGTGTGGGATTTTACTGATGAAAGAGGTAAGGCTATCCTCAAACTGAATATAGAAAAGAGACTGGAAAAGAGGCGGCAAGGTATCGATGAGAGCCATGAACTTAAATTAATACGTAAAGATGGCTCATCCTTATGGGTGCTTGTAAATTCTAAATACCTTTTTAATAAGGATGGCAAGTTTACAGGCTCATTGAGCATGCTGACTGACATCACCGAGCGCAAGCGAACAGAAGAGAAATTGAAGCAGAGCGAAAAGCAGTACTGGACTCTTGGTGATACGATTCCCTACGGCGTCTGGCTGACCGATGCTGCCGGCTACTGCACCTATGTAAGTGCTTCGTTCCTTGAACTTGTGGATATGTCAATGGAACAGGTTCAAAAGTTTGGGTGGCTACATCTGCTTCCGCCGGAAGACGTGCAGCCAACTATAGACCACTGGCTCCGTTGTATTCAAACCGGTGAAGAATTCGAGCGAGAGCACCGCTTCCGGGCAAAAGACGGCAGCTACCGGAATTTACTGGCTATTGGCAGGCCGATCAAGAACGAAGAGGGGGAGATCACTGGATGGGTAGGCCTTAATCTCAACATTACTGAACGCAAGCAAGTTGAAGAAGCATTGACCAAAAGTGAAAATGAATTCCGCACATTAGCTGAAAATTCTCCTGACGTGATTGCCCGTTTTGATAGACAAAATCGCCACATGTATGCCAATCCTGCAGCTGCGGAAAGTTACGGTCGATCTCAAGAAGAAATTCTCGGTAAAACTCATACTGAACTGGGAAGAAATCCTGAACAGGTTAGATTCTGGGAAGGACACTATGAGAATGTTTTTACCACAGGGAAACCCGAAACAATGGAATTCCAGTATACATCGCCTCAAGGGAAAAAATACTACTTTAACACACAAATAGTGCCAGAGTTTGTTGATGGCAAAGTGATATCTGTTCTTGCTATTTCCCGTGATATTATCGACATAAAAAAGGCAGAAGCTAAGCTGAAAAAAACACTCGAAAATTTAGAAAATTTAGTTAAAGGACGTACAGCAGAGCTTGAGAAGGCTTATAAATCATTGAAAGAAAGTGAAAAACGTCTTGCTGAAGCTCAAAAAATGGCACACCTTGGAAATTGGGATTGGAATATTGTAACTGATGAGGTACACTGGTCTGACGAGCTCTATCGCATTTTCGGACGTAATCCTCAAGAATTAGATCCAACTTATCAAGAGTTTTTAAGTTATGTACACCCCGGTGATCGAGATTATGTCAGTAGCGCTACTAACATAGCTATGAATGGAAAACCCTATAGCATTGATTATAGGATCATCTCAACTGACGGAGCAGAGCGCGTAGTCCATGAACAGGGTGAAGTTATTTTTGATAAGAAAAATATCCCTGCTCGAATGAGAGGAATAGTCCAGGATATTACCGAGCGAAAAAAGGCTGAAGAAGCCCTGGAAAAGATGGAAAAAATCCGCATAAAGGAAATTCATCACAGGATTAAGAATAACCTCCAGGTTATCTCATCCTTGCTTGACCTCCAGGCAGAAACCTTCTCTCACCTTGAGACCTGTAAGACTCCGGAAGTTGTCGAGGCTTTTATTGAGAGCCAGAACCGAGTAATTTCTATGGCTCTCATTCATGAGGAGTTGTATAAAGGCGATAAAATCGATACCCTTGATTTTGCAGCTTATTTGAGGAAACTAACTGTAGATCTTTTCGGCTCATATAATCCTGGAAATAAGGACATTGGTTTCAAGCTGGATCTCAAGCAGGTTTATCTTGGCATGGATACTGCAATCCCTCTCGGAATTATTGTAAACGAGCTGGTTTCAAACGCTTTTAAGCATGCTTTTCCTGCCCGCAGGGAAGGTGAAATCCGGATAAACCTTCGAAGAGTTGAGGCTTCTTCCTTCGAGAGTGAGATTATAGGTCAAGATAAGGCCTGTACGGAAGAAAATGGCTTCGATTACAGACTCGAAGTATCGGATAACGGGAAAGGCATCCGGGAAGAAATAGATTTCGAAAATACTGACTCTCTCGGACTTCAGCTCGTAAACATTCTTGTTCAACAGATCGATGGCTGTATTAAGCTTGAAAGAGACCACGGAGCAAAATTCATTATATGGTTTAACAATATGCAGACATAATTGAAACATGCCGCTTTCATACAATTATTCAAAACAATTTCTTCGACTGGTAAATTCTGAACTTCGGAGTAAGTCTGGAGTTTCTCTTAAAAGAATTGCTATTTTTCCGGATTGATGTGAAAATAAATTAATCTGAAACAATTTCACGAAGGCCAGTACTGGCAAAGCCTAATGCTATTGATCTGAATTCACTTTGTTAATTTACAAATTTCCTGAAATAAACTTTGAGACCTTCAAATCCGGCTGAAGAACTCTTTTTTCCCACCAGGAAAGGGAAATAGGTATTAATTAGGTAAATTACCGGTGCCAGGAGAAGAAGATTCAGCAAAGTTAAGCTCAAAGCAAAAACCACATTATAATAAAAATACTCAAGCTCGACCCCGAAACCCAGAATTGCAAGCTTGGTCAGGATATCCTTTAGAGGGAAATGGAGCGCAAGCACGATCAGGCTATTTCTCCCGTAGTATTCAAGTATCTTTGAACTTCCTATCTTTTTGAACAGATATACAAAGGCAAAGATTCCTGAGAAAGCCAGCAGATAATACGAAAAGAAATCACCGTATTTAAGCACATTCATATTAACCTTCTCGGCTGAAGGAAACTCTAGCAAGTAAGCTAGATAAAGCAGGTTCAGAAGGATAAAAACCCCTGGAAGAAACTTATCAGCTCGAAGGAAAACTCCCATTAATCTTGAGCCTGACTCTCTCAAACCTGACTCTTTCAAACCTGACTCTCTCAAACCTGACTCTTTCAAACCTGACTCGAAACCCGATTCTCTCAAACCTGAACCGGAATCCGATCCTCTCATACCTGAACCGAAACCTGATGCTCTCGGATCTGACCGTGAAATGGAACCGGTTCCGAATTTCTCTCGCGGTTTCGTTTCCTCAAGCTGCACGATTTTTTTAAACAGGTTTCCGGCTCCGTAAAAAACCACAGCCGAGAGAGCCACATCCGCATTCCAGGGCAGCCTGAAAGGTACATATGCGGAATAAAGGTATCCGACCATTCCGGCTGCAGTAAG
This sequence comes from Methanosarcina sp., assembly GCF_049706645.1. Taxonomy (GTDB): domain Archaea; phylum Halobacteriota; class Methanosarcinia; order Methanosarcinales; family Methanosarcinaceae; genus Methanosarcina. The sequence goes on from NZ_JBNAKP010000010.1 coordinate 43,905, forward strand.
CCCGAGTACAAGTTTTCGCGGTTCCGAGTAATATTTTCTTGCAAATCCGTAAAAGAGCAGTTCGGTTATGAAAAGGCAGGTCAGGAACCAGAGGGGCGGATTGTAAGAAATAAGAGGGCCCAGTGCATAAAGAATTGAATAAACGCCGTATAGGGCACTGTTTCCAAAAAAATCGATATTTGTAACTCCTGGCTGGAATCCGGTATCCAGCAAGAAATAAAACAGGCAGGTAAGTAATGCAAAACCGAAGTAAGGCATAATAAGCGACCTGAATCTACCCTTTACAAATTTTGCCGCCGACTCTGCATATTTCCCAAAATCAAACAGGAACCCGGAAATAAAAAAGAAAAGCGGCATGTGAAACGAGAAAATGTAAGTATCAAGTGCGACAGGCAGGCTGTGGTGTGCAAATACCACGAGCATAATACCCATCCCTTTTAAAGCGTCAATCCAGTGAAGCCTCATATTAACCCGAACGTAAACAGCGTTTACAGTATAATAATATTTCGTTAATTATTATCTGATTTCTTTTTGAGTTTTAAAACAACTGAATTAGCAGAACCCCACTACAATTAATTATTTTTTCCACTTTCTCCAGCAGCTTCTCGATATTTAACCCGTTATTTTTCGGCTTTCTATCTGGACTTTCTCATCACTTTTTTGCGCTCTTTTTTGCGGTTTCTACCTTTAAAAGTGCTTTTGCAAGGGCAAAGCTTTAAATCAAATGATTCAGTTTATCGCATGTTTCATTTTCGGGATTAGGTCCCGTTGGAATGTGGTCCTGCAGGGCAGGGCTGAACCGTGAAACATAAGTGAAACTTGGTGTTTAAATTGGTAAAATCTTTTTACACATACGTACGCGATGCATGGAAAAACCCTGATGAAACTTACGTGAACGAGCTCCGCTGGGAGCGTATGCAGGTCTGGAGAAAGCAGGGATCCGTGACCAGAATTGAAAGGCCCACAAGAATCGACAGGGCACGCTCCCTTGGATACAAAGCCAAGCAGGGCATTGTCGTCGTCAGGGTAAAGGTACGCCGCGGAGGGCTTGGTAAAACAAGGTTCAACCGTGGAAGAAGAACCCAGAGAATGGGCGTGAACAAGATCACAGGCGGCATGAGCATTCAGAGGATTGCCGAAGCCCGTGCAGACCGCAAATACCCAAACCTTGAAGTCCTGAACTCCTACTGGGTAGGGGAGGATGGAAAGAACAAGTGGTTTGAAGTCATTCTTGTAGATCCCCACCACCCTGTAATAAAGAGCGACAAGAACCTGAACTGGGTATGCGACCCGTCCGTCAGGGACAGAGCCGCAAGGGGCAAGACCAGTGCCGGTCGGAAGGGCCGAGGCCTGTCTACACGCGGAAAAGGTACTGAAAAGACCAGGCCGAGTATCCGTGCACACAAGAGTCGAGGCAAGTGATTCATCACATAATACTGCGTGTGATCGCCCACGCAACCGAAGACGTATCCAGAGTCCGTGCGGCTCTGGACTTTTTTTTATCCGGTGCCGGCGTCCGGGAAGGGAGTAAACTGATTGAAGAGCTCCAGGCTGAAGGGCACCATGGAAATCCCATTACTATCCTGAGCGTACAGCTTAAAAGAAAGGCAGACTGTCTGGGTTTTGCCCGCTTTGTCCGGGAAAGGTTTTCCGAAGAGGATGTAGTAAGGCTCAGGAAAGAAATGCCTGAAAGGCTTGACGACGACCAGGTCTTCCATCTCCGCTTTGACAAGCAGGCTGCATACCTGCAGCAGGTTAGGCTGACTAATTCCTCGGATGCGATCGCTGCAAAAGTCAAGATCGAGACCTATCCGAAGAACCGGGAAAAAGCCGGAGTTATAGTGGAGGAGTTGTTTGGGTAAACCGAAATTCTACGATTTTTGCGTTCATGCGGTTCCTGATGGGGAGAATACTGTTGAGCAATTTGCTGCCCTTGCCTGGCATTTCGGGTACAGCGGGATTGCGCTTGCTAACCACTCGGATAAACTTCCTCAATCACGGCCTGTATTACCTTCTACTAACGAATTTGAGGTTTTCAGGGGAATCGAGCTTGTGGAAGAAAATCCCTCGAAACTTCATAGCCTTATTGGAAAATTTCGAAAGTCCGTAGACGTCCTTATAGTGCACGGAGGCTCCGAAACCATTAACAGGGCTGCACTGGAAAATCCGCGAGTGGATATCCTGAACCATCCGGCTTTTGATAAGAGCAGCGGACTAAATCAGGTGCTTGCAAAGGCCGCAGCTGAAAATGATGTTGCAATCGGCCTGTCATTAAGGCCACTTATTCATTCAAGAGGTCCAAGGCGCGTTCGTCTGTTGTCGGATCTCAGGGCAAACCTCGACCTTGCCCGAAAATACGATGTTTCCCTTGTCCTCTCAAGCGACGCGATGTCCTGTTTTGACCTTCGCTCTCCTATGGAAATCCTTGCTCTGGCTGAGGTCTGCGGGCTTGAAGAAGACGAAGCCCTTGAAGCCATTACTACCGTACCCGAAAGAATAATCTCAAGGAACCGCCCTGGTCCCGGGTATATCAGGGAAGGTATCGAGGTGCTTGAGGAGGGAGATTACTTTTGAAGCGCTTGCTTCCTTCGCTTCGTGCGAAAAAACGCTACCTGGCCTTTGAGCTGATTTCCGAGGAACCAGTCAACAGGGGTGACCTGGTCAAAGAGGTCATGTCCTCTGCTTGCTCCTTGCTTGGAGATGTCACTACCAGTGAGTGTGATATCAAGGTACTGGGGTTTGAAGACTGGAAAGGTATTATCCAGTGCTCTCATACTAAAGTAAAAGAAACAAGGGCCTCCCTGACAACTCTCACCCGGGTAAACGGGAAAAGGGCAACTTTGCACGTACTTGGAACTTCAGGTACGGTTAAAAGGGCAACCGAGAAATTTCTTCAGAATCATGCGGCCTTTGCGCCCGAAATCAAGATAAAACCCAGAACGGCTGAAGAATAACTGGCCGGACAGGCTTCAGGAAAGCCAGATTAAGCAGCTTTTCCGGAGTTACTGGCTTTATGCCAGGGTTGAAAAGCTTCAGCCCCGAGGCAGTCAGGAAACTATTTAATAAACTGTCAGGATGCTGTCTAATATATACTATGATGAACGAGTATATTAACGAGTATATTAGTGTAACAGGTATAATATTGATTGGCAGGACTGATTGACAGAAAAACAGCTGGTCCGGAAGTTAAATCCGGAAGATTGCGGCTGACAGGAAAGTAGATTGAAACCCGGATAGAGTGAAACTATGGAAGCTAAAATCTCTCCATAAAGATCTCAAAAACCGGCTTCAAATACCGGAAAACTCCGGGTCTCACAAGCATTATAACTGAGTAAATACACTTTATTAGCGGACTTAGTTAACATTGGAACTGGACCTTGAAAAACCATTAAAAAGGTCTCTCAAGTGCGCGAATCCGGATTATGGAAAGCGTCTTTGCAGGGTAGAAGTGCTTTTGAATTCCCTGTAACTGGGATATTTTCCGTGGGTTTCGTCCGAAAAAGTCTGTCAGGATTGAAAGTTCCGAATAAAAGGTTAAAAACTCTAATAAGGAAGAAATACGTTATAGGAAATCAAAAGTCGGTTTCCTTACCTGAATGCTGGGTCGGGGACTTTCTGTCCTGAATTTTCGGGATATCCGCGCAGCAGTTAATGATCACTGACCAAAGCCTTTTTGGGGAAGGCAGTGATTTAGCTGACGAGCCTGCGGACAGAGATCCTTAAAGGAAGAAAGACCGGTTTCTTGCCGGGAAAATGTAAACAATATATAATAGAAATTAAGGGAGATACGGAACATGCAGATGGCACCACAGATGGGCTATGACAGGGCAATTACGGTTTTTAGCCCTGATGGAAGACTTTTTCAGGTAGAGTATGCCCGCGAAGCGGTCAAGAGGGGAACAACAGCCGTGGGAATCAAGGCAGCTGATGGGGTAGTGCTGCTGGTTGACAAGCGAATAACAAGCAGGCTTGTGGAAGCCGAGTCGATCGAAAAAATTTTCCAGATTGACGACCACATAGGAGCCGCAACCTCAGGGCTTGTGGCAGACGCCCGCTCCCTTGTTGACAGAGCCCGTGTAGAAGCGCAGGTTAACAGGGTTTCTTATGACGAGCCCATAGGTGTGGAGGTTATCTCCAAGAAAATCTGCGACCACAAGCAAACTTACACTCAGTACGGCGGAGTTCGCCCATATGGGACTGCACTTCTGATTGCAGGCGTGGATGACAATCTGCCCAGGCTCTTTGAGACTGACCCGAGCGGGGCTCTCCTTGAATACAAGGCGACAGCCATTGGAGCAGGCAGAAACGCGGTCGTTGAGGTTTTTGAAGCGGAATACAGGGAAGATATGAATATTGATGCGGCTATCCTTCTCGGGATGGATGCGCTCTATAGAGCTGCCGAAGGCAAGTTCGATGCGTCTACCCTTGAAGTGGGCGTTGTGTCGCTTCAGGATAAGAAATTCAGGAAATTAGTTCCTGAAGAAGTTGAGAATTATGTTCAGCAGATCGTTGCAAAACACCGGGAAACTGAACACAAAGAATAAAATCTATATAATATTTGAGAGTGAGTAATCAGAGAATCTTCGGATTCTCAAAATACATTTTGGAGAAGGTATTCGAAAATGGTGTCCCTGGACGAGGCAGTGACTGCACGGCTCAAGAGAGGCAGCAAACACTTCGAAGTCCTGGTCGAGCCTGAAGGGGCTCTGGCCTACAAGCGAGGAGAAGACGTAAGCCTTGAAGACATTCTGGCGGTTGAAACTATCTTCGAAGATGCAAACCGAGGGGACCGAGCAGCAGAGTCCGATATTGTCAATGCTTTTGAGACAACGGATCCCTTCAAGATTGCTGCCGTGATCCTGAAAAGCGGGGAGCTTCAGCTCACTGCTGAGCAGAGAAAACGTATGCTTGAGGAAAAAAAGAAAAAAGTTATCTATACCATTTCCAGAAATGCAATAAACCCCCAGACAAAAGCACCGCATCCTCCCGCAAGGATTGAAAAGGCGATGGAAGAGGCAAAGGTGCACATAGACCCCTTAAAAAGCGTGGATCAGCTGGTTAATATTACAATGAAAGCCATTCGCCCGCTTATACCTATACGCTTTGAAGAGATCAGTATTGCTGTGAAAATCCCTCCCGAGTATGCTCCCAAAGCATACGGAGATATTTCCAAGATCGGAAGCATTACGAAAGAAGAATGGCAGCGTGACGGCTCCTGGATTGCAGTGGTAAGAATTCCGGCAGGAATCCAGACTGATTTTTACGCTCTTATAAATCATCTTACAAAGGGAGAGGCTCAAACTAAACTTTTATAAGAGGATGTTGGATGGATAAAAAAATAGTGATCCCTGGTGACCTGCTATCCGAGAATTCGAGAAAAGCCGGATACGGGACTTATGTCAAGAATGACAAGATCTATTCTTTGTTTTGTGGTATTGAAAATCTCAAAGAGGATAAAGTTGGAGTGATCCCTCTTGCGGGAGCCTATATCCCTTCCGTAAATGATGTGGTGATCGGGATCGTTATTGTGGTTACGCCATCCAACTGGATAATGAACATTGCCTCTCCTTATGACGGCCTGTTCCATGTATCCGAGTATCCCAGAAGAATAGAATCCCGGGAGATGTCCGAAGTTCTTGGCGTAGGCGACTCTATAATCCTTAGAGTTAAAGATGTAGACAGTTCCATGAAAGTCGAGCTTGCCCTCAGGGATTCAAGCTTCCATAAACTTAGAACAGGCCAGATTGTCGAAGTTGAGCCTGTTAAAGTCCCACGTGTGATAGGACACGGCGGTTCCATGATCTCAATGCTGAAGAAAGAAACAAACTGCAGCATTTTTGTTGGCCAGAACGGCAGGATATGGATCGATGGAAAGGACGATGATGTGGAGCTTTTAAGCAAGGCTCTCCGGAAGATCGAAGCCGAAGCCCAGCGTTCCGGATTGACAGATAAGATCTATAACTTTTTGAAAAGTGAGCGGAACAGGCAGAAAGAGTCCAGGCCCGCTAAGTTTTTTAAAAGCGGCAAGAAAGAAGTAAAGTTGCCAAAAGAAGATCATTCCGAAGATATATACAGGAAGATCGATGTGTTGCTGGACCCGAAGAACTGAATTCCGGATAGTCAGAGGGATTTTGGGAAGCTTCTGTAAAGTAGTTGTTTTAGGAGTTTTTTTGGAGATTAAAGTATGAGTGATAAACCTGAAAAATTAATCACTGATGATGGGCTGCGCCTTGATGGGAGGCATGCGGATGAGATTAGGCCCATGAAAATTGAGATCGGTGTACTTTCGCGAGCCGACGGTTCATGTTATCTTGAATGGGGAAGGAACAAGATCCTCGTAGGCGTATTCGGCCCGAGAGAAGCTCACCCCCGCCGTTCACAGCGCGCAGATACTGCAGTTATTCGTTACAAATATAATATGGCTTCTTTTTCCGTGGAAGATCGCGCCAGGCCCGGACCAAGCAGACGGAGCATTGAAATTTCAAAGGTTTCCAGGGAAGCTTTTGAACCAGTGATTATGGCAGAACTTTTCCCGAAGACCGCAATTGATATTTTTGTGGAAGTGCTTCAGGCCGATGCAGGGACAAGGACGGCAGCAATCAATGCCTCAAGCATAGCTCTGGCCGATGCAGGTATTCCCATGAAAGGCCTTGTTACTTCCTGTGCTTTTGGAAAAGTTGACGGGCAGATAGTACTCGACCTCAACAAGGAAGAGGACAATTATGGTGAGGCGGATTTTCCTGTTGCAATGACGCAGGATGGAGAAATTACTCTGCTCCAGATGGACGGGAACCTCACTCCTGAAGAAATTAAGAAAGGCTTTGAACTCGTAAAGAAAGGCTGCAAAGAGATCCTTGAAATTCAGCAGGCAGTCCTGAGAAAGAAGTTTGAAACGCCTGTTGAAGAGCCTGAAGAAGTCCCAGAAGAGACTGCAGAGGCTGAAATTGAAGTCCTGGGAGCTGAGCCTTCTCTTGAATACGCTCCAGCAGCAGTAGTTGTAGAAGAGCTTATCGAGGAAGCTGAAGAGCTTGAGGAAGAGCTCTCCGAGGAAACTGTTGAGGCCTGTGCTGTTGATGAAGAGGCTCCAGAGTGTGAAAAGCTCGAAGAGCTAATTAAAGAAGCCGAGGCCGAAGTAGTAGAAGGGGAAGCTATAGAAGAAGTAATTGAAGCAGAAATCGAAGAAGAAGCTGAAGAAGAGGCTTTTGAAGACGAAGCTGACTTTGAAGCTGCTTTTGAGGCTTCTTTTGAGGAAGTTTCCGAACCTGAGGAGATCGAAGAACTTGAGCCCGAAGAAACTGTTTCCGAAGAAGCGGAATTCGAGCCCGAGCTTGAGGAATTTGCTGAGGAGGAAGCCAGGTTTGAAGAAGAGCCCGAGTTTGAAGAGGAAGCCGGAATTGAAGAGGAACCTCAACTTGAAGAGGAAGCCGGGATTGAAGAAGAGCCTGAGTTTGAAGAGGAAGCCCAGCTTGAAGAGGCTGTTTCAGAAGAAACTTTTGAATCCGAACCAGATATTGAGTCCGAAGCCGAATCCGGTGAAGAGGCTCCTGCCGAAACCGCAGTAGAAGCCGAAGAAGAGCCTGAAGAAGAGTCCAGGGGACCCTGGAAGGTAGTAAAAGACCCCTCTGAATCCGGAAGCAGAGGTGAAAACGATGAGTGAAATTATCGCTACACTTAAGAAAGACTACATTTACAACCTTATGATTAAGGGAAAGCGCCAGGATGGGCGCGGATTTAAGGAATTCAGGGATGTCAAGCTCGAAACAGGTCTCATCTCGAAGGCCGAAGGTTCGGCAAAGGTGACCCTGGGAGATACCCAGGTTCTCGTAGGCGTTAAGCTTCAGACAGGAACTCCTTTTCCGGATTCTCAGGATGAAGGCGTGATTATTACCAACCTGGAACTCAATCCTATTGCTTCCCCGGAGTTTGAGCCAGGCCCGCCCAGAGAAGATGCAATCGAAATGGCAAGGGTTGTGGACAGGGGAATCCGGGAATCGGGCGCAATTGATATAAAGAAGCTTTGCATAACCGTTGGAGAATCCGTCTGGATCGTCTTCATAGATGTCCATATCCTCAATGACGATGGAAATCTCATTGATGCGTCCTGTCTTGCTGCCATTGCGGCCCTTATGACTACGGTCGTCCCGAACGAGCAACATGGAATCGGGCCGAATGTGCCCCTTGCGATGAAAGAGATCCCTGTGGGCGTGACTCTTGCCAAGATCGGCTCAAAGCTGATGGTGGACCCCTCACTGGATGAGGAAGCCGTTTGTGAGACGAAATTGACTGTGGTCTCAGGTTCGGATGGAGCCGTTGCTGGCATGCAGAAAATGGGCCCTGCTCCTTTCACCGAGGCCGAGGTGCTGGAAGCGATCGATATGGCACGCGAAAAGGCAGCCGAACTCAGGGAACTTTACCTGGAAGCACTGGTAAAGCGGGAATAAATCAGGCAGGACTAATTAAATATAAATATGAAATGCCAGTATTACGGTCTAAGTATACGTGCAATAAGTGATGAGCAGGATCTGAAAGCTGGGTCTCAGGGACCCGACCCGTGGGCCAGCAGGTTCTGATTTACGTCATTCGGATTAAGCGTTTACATTTTAAGGAGTTATTAACGATGGCAAAAAAGTTCACTAAGAAAGGAAGGATTTCCAGATCAGCAGGCAGATTTGGTCCCAGATACGGAAGAAAGGACAGAAAGCTTGTTGCAGACCTGGAAGAACGCATGCGAGCCCCGCACGTATGTACAAAATGCGCCCGCCCCACTGTAAAAAGGATCGGGACCGGAATCTGGAAGTGCAGCAAGTGCGGCCACACCTTCGCTGGCGGAACCTATATCCCGTATACCAGTGTTGGTCAGACTCTGTTGCGCACGATGAAGAATGTTGCTGAGGCAAAGTAAATTTGTAAGGTTGTGGTTGTATGGGTTATAAGTGCACTCGATGTAAACAGAAAGTGGAAATCGATTACGAGTACACAGGCATAAGGTGTCCGTACTGCGGGCACAGGATCCTGGTAAAAGAGCGTCCAACAACCATTAAACGCATTAACGCTGAGTAAGAAGTTTGTTTATAACTTCGGCCAGCGGATGAAGTATTAGATAAAGAACGGGCTTCGTGAATATGAGCCCTCCTATCTAATAATTTAATGCGTAGGACAAACGAAAATAGGCGCTTTTTATCCAGACAATACATATCAAGCTCTATTTCGATTTTTTTATACCAGATTTTTTTATACCAGATCGTAGCAATAAACAGTTGCTATCAATACTTTTCATGATCTTGCAAAGCTTATGGGCCTCAATTCCAGATCATAATTCTTTGTTCTTACTCATTGAACGTTTTTAAAACTGTTTTCACGATCAGGAACTAAATTGATCACTCGAAATTTAAATATGGAAAATTTTAAGGAATAAAAGAAGATTTTAAGGAATAAGGCCTTTTTCGCGTAATACTCCCTGTTCATCACTGGTAATATAAGCAAAAATTTTCGGCTTTTCATCTATTATTTGAACAAAATAAATTACGTCAAACTCAATCAGTTCTTCTCTTCCGTCTTTTTTGTTGTACAATGAACGCCAGTGTACTTTTGCCATTGAATGGTATTCGTCTAAAGAAGATACTTTAACTGAATCAATACTCATGGACTTTGTCCCGATGCTCTTGTAAAATTCATACCCTTCAGTAATCACAGTACGAAATTGCTCATCATTTTTACCGCATAGAACCCCGAAGGGATTAGCCCCAATAAAACAGTCTGTAAATGAGTTTGCAGTCTCTTCAACATCAATTGTCCCGACCAGTGCCTTATTAAATCGGGCCTCATATTTTCTAAAAAAAATCTTCCAGTTTCTTATCGATATTATCCATAATCCAACTTCCTCTAGGATGCTTCTGACCTTCCGCATATGCCTGACAAATTTTTCCTTTTTTATTATGAGCCTATTCCAAAAATAATTTTTATTCCTTTATTTAGAAAAGTTTCAGAAATACTTTCCTGATCAGAAACTCGTTGACTATTTCAAAATAGAGTATTAGAAAAGTAGATTTTGAGTTTTGGGATCAGCTCATGAATAAATAAAACGATAATAATTGGGTTTCGTTAAATAGAATTATAGGAGTTTTGGGATGAGCTCATGAATAAATAAAACCAGAAAATAATAAACTTTTCAGCATAACTAATAACTTTTCATATTATTATACTTCATAGGATTTTTAGTATTCCATCCCTGTTTTAGTATATCTTGCTCCTGGATCTCTAAAGGATAATCTGTCAATACGATCCCATACAACAACCCATAAATATTTAGTATAAGATAATGGATAATTCGCCCAGAAAACCAGTTTCTTGAAAATCGACAAATTTCTATAGTCCTCTACCCGCATAGATTCGTTTAGAAATCCTCTCCAGACAGGAGATTTTTGCATATGCTTCCATCGCCTGAACATATGACCTGTTATGAATAAGAAGCTAAAAGTGATTGCAAATAGTCTTTTAGTCATATTTTCCACCCTCAACGACTCAATAACTTAATAATAGGTTAACAGGAAAATGCATTAAAAGCAACACATTTCTTACGGATCTTATCTTAACCGAATACAAATGAATGTCTTTTCAAAATTATATTTTCTTATACTTTCTTTCTTCCCATTTTCTTTCGTACATACCGTAAAACCCCATAAGAACAACCCACCAGAAGCATAATCTTAACGGGTTTCTCACCTGCTTTGAGGAGTTCTTCGATTTTTTCATGATCGAATTTTGGTTTCTGACCTTTCTTTTTTGGAGGAAACCTGCTACTCATTAAGATTTCACCTCTTCATACAATTTACCGTACTTTCAAGTTTACAAGGGCTGGTCATTTTATAGTTTCAACTATAGCTGAAAAAATTCCTTAGCTTCCATAAACCTGACAGAACCTCAAGAAAGTTGAAGAAGATCACTTAGCAGCCCCCAAATTCTCCTTCTCCACAATATAAGCATTTATAATAAAAATATAAAAGCCTTTCATATTAATTATTAATTTAAACTATTAATATTTCCTGTATCTTTTAAGTAAGTAGAAGTAAAAAAAGTAAAGAGCTAGTTAAAGGCTTATTTTTAGAGCTCATCCCAAAACCAATTTTATTCTTGAGTCCATCCCAAAACCAATTTTATTTCTCACATCAATAAGAATCTCAGAAAATTTCGTAACCGGAAACTCGGTTGGTTATTGGGAATTTGAAATTCGGGGACTCAATTTTGAGTTTTGGGATCAGCTCTTACTATACCAAAGAGTGATTTGACTGGTTGAGAGTTCGTTTATAGGCATTGAATTCATCTAAATATTTAGGGTTAATTTCAATTGCTTTATAAAATGAGTCTACTGCCTCGTCGGAATTACCTAATTTAGCAAGAATAAAACTTTTGCGATACCAAGCTTCTGAATTTTGAGGATTAATTTCAATAGCTTTATTGTATGCGTCTACTGCTTCCTCGTAATTACCTAATTTATTAAGAGCAAGACCCTTGTTGAGCCACGTCTTTGAATCTTGAGGATTAATTTCAATTGACTTATCAAAAGCTTTTACTGCTTCCGTGTAATTACCTAACTCTCCAAGCGAAACTCCTTTATTGCTCAGTGCGTTTGAATATTGTGGATTAATCTCAATTGCTTTGTCATAGGCTACTATTGCTTCCTCATGATTACCTAAATATGCTAGGTTTAATCCTTTATTGTACCAAGCAACTGAATTTTGAGGGTTGATTTCAATAGCCTTATCAAAGGCGTTTAGTGCCTCCTCGTAATTACCTAACCCTGCAAGAGAAATTCCTTTATTGATCCACGCGTCTGAGTATCGTGGGTTAACTTCAATTGCTTTATCGTATACTTTTATTGCTTCTTCGTGCCTACTTAAGTGTGTAAGGAAAACTCCTTTATTATACCATGATTCTGAGTTCTTGGGGTCAATTTCAATTGCTTTATCAAAGGCTTTTATTGCTCCATCGTAGTTTTTTAATTTTGATAGAGATACCCCTTTGTTGCTCCAATCTATTATGTCTTGAGGATCAATTTCAATTGCTTTATCATAAGCTTTTATTGCTTCCGTGTAATTACCTAATTCTGCGAGAGAAAGACCTTTGTTGCCCCAAGCTTCCGAGTTTTTAGGGTCAATTTCAATTGCTTTATCATAAGCTTTTATTGCTTCTTCGTAATTACCTAAACTATAAAGAGAATTTCCTTTGTTATACCATGCCTTTGAGTTCTTAGGGTTAATTTCAATTGCTTTATCATAGGCCTTTATTGCTTCCGTGTAATTACGCAATTCTGCGAGAGTAAGTCCCTTATTATACCAAGCAACTGAAAACTTGGGGTTAATTTCAATTGCTTTATTATAAGCCTTTATTGCTTCCTCGTAATTACCTAAATGATCAAGAACAAGCCCTTTATTAACCTGAGCACCTAAATTTTGAGGGTCAATTTCAATAGCTTTATCTAGAGCCTTTATTGCTTCCTCGTAATTACCTAAATAATCAAGAGTCAGCCCTTTGCTGATCCACGCCTCAGAATCTTTAGGATTAATTTTAGTTGCATTATCGTAAGCATTTATTGCCTCTTCATACCGACCCAATTCACCAAGAGCAACCCCTTTATTATACCAGACAGCGGCATTTTCGGCATTAATTTCAATTGCTTTATTATAAGCATTTATTGCCTCCTCATATTTACCCAAATTATAAAGAGTAGAACCTCTGTTCATCCAAACACCAAAATTTTGAGGGTCAATTTCAATTGCTTTATCATAAGCCTTTATTGCTTCCTCGTAATTACCCAAATGGTCAAGAGCAAGTCCCTTATTGATCCAAGCACTTGAATGTTTAGGGTCAATCTCAATAGCTTTATCAAAAGCCATTATTGCTTCCTTGTAATTACCTAATAGGTTAAGAGTTCCACCTTTGTTAGCCCAAAAGAGTGAGTTTTTAGGGTCAATTTCAATAGCTTTATCAAAAGCCTTTATTGCTTCCTCGTAATTAGCTAGCAATAAGAGAGTTACACCTTTGTTAATCCAAGCATCTGAGTTTTGAGGATTAATTTCAAGTGCCTTGTTAAAATAGAGTAAGCTTTCATTAAATTGATTCTCTTGGAAATAGCAGTTTGCAATATAGTATAAAATCTGATCGTCTTTCTCGTAATTTTCGATACATTTAAACAAATCACCTGCAGAAAAAAATTCATCTCTTTTAAAACATTCAAATGCACAAATTGCATATACAGTAGATGACACGTTATCTTTTAAAGATTCAAGCCTAATTGATTGGTTATCATAAAAAATTGGAGTTATTGTTGCTTTTCCACTCTTGTTGTCCAAAAAAGGCGACTCTAAAGAAATAGCCTCCGAACTCGTTGGAAGTATATAAAATTCTGTTATGGTTCCAGCTGTTACAACTCTCGTATCCCCTCCATAAACAACAAGATGTGCACTAGTTTTTTCCCCTTCACGTATAGCCTCAGCATCATTGTTTAATGATTTTTCTGAAATGACAACTTTTATCTCATCTCCTACTGTGTTTTCAATTTCTTCCTTTATTTTATTTGGCATATAAAGATCTACTGAGGAACCTTGAGGAGTTTGTGTATAAAACGGTGAAATTAAAACTGTAAAGTTATCTTCTGATGGTTCAGCAGAATAATAGTTATCATATAGAAAAAAAGACATGCTGATAATGACTGTTAGTGCTAAAACTGTTCCTGTGAAGATAATAATCTTCTTACGATAAGGTTCTAGCCATTCAGGCTTATAAATATAATTAAATAAAAGTATACTACAGGGTAAAATAATTAATGCAAATAGATTATAAGGGGATGGAATCTCTTTATACATAGTAAATAGGTCAGGGTACAATTGAATTTCTCTCTCCCTATTTTCAACAACGTTATGATTTATCACTTAGTTTAAACTTCTCATTAAAAAGTTGAACTATCTCTTATAACTTTTTATTCTATTCTCTCACTAGTTTTTGGGTAACAAATCCCTTCTAAGCCTTAACCTGACCCTTCAAAGCTAAGTTTTCCTAGGCTTTAGCTCTCTCCAAAACAAGGCTGTTAAGGGTGAATGGTTTGTCACGTTTTGCGTTCTGCTTCATGTAATGCCAGAGCCCCTTAGAAAATCCTGATTTCTTCCAATAAATATAAAAAATTTTTATGATTTTTTTGCCTTATGTCGTAAGAATCAATCTTCTCAATCTCATATATTGGGCTAACCCCCCTTACCTTCAGAAGGATAACATAACCTCACTTGCTTTCTTTTCCTTGGCAATTTACTTTTTTATTCAGCAATTGGAAAGCTCATTAACAACCTTTCAAACAGAATAAATCTTAACCCGGTGGGGAGAAAGTAATATATACTCCTAACCTGTCAGGGGAAGTATGCTAATTACTACCTCTCGCAAACCTTCTGCAAGGACCAGGACGCTTTGCAAGTTGCTTTCGCGGTTTATAGCCGGAAGATGTATGACACGCGGAAAGATGGGCGTGCAGGAACTCCTGGAGTTTGCGGAGGGCGGGCCTCTCATAGTCATAGGAGAGTACCACGGAAATCCTGGGGAGCTCAGCTTTTACGATGAAACCGGGAAGCTCATTTTCTCACTCAGGTTTACGGACTGGTATTCAAAGGAGCTTGATTCCTACTGGTTCCCTGATGTCGAGCCCGCGCTCGCAGGCCAGGGAGAGATTGCGGACGCCTTTGAGTCTTTTTTCCAATTCCAGAGGGTTGAAAAGGATAAAATTGATCAACTTCCTCCCGGTTCCACAGTTATAGACGCCGGGGAAAAAGATATCGATTTTATGGGCAGCGGAAAGTCCCTTTTTAAACTTAATGTTCGGGGTTTTAAGAAGTATTGACCCTCCAGACCCTTATTTTAAAACTGAGTTTTATAAACCGATTTTGTGCCTTATGTGATCTGAGGCTTCAAACAGGTTTTCAAAGAAAAATTAAATCCGATTCTTCCTCTCCGCTTTAAAAATAATTAAAAGCAGTTAAACTAAAATTTTCCAGTGTCAAAATAAATTGAAATAAAGTTTTTCAGGAGGAATTTCTTGAAACTCTTCGCAGAATTCATTTTTGAAACCGAAACTGCAGAAACGATCTACAGGGCTCTCCTGCCCGAACTCGATGATAACTTTTCAGAAAGGTCTGCAATCGGCCTGTACCTTGAGAATCCAAACAGGCTGGTACTGAGCGTAAAAGCTGAAGATGTAGTTTCCCTTCGCTCGGCCCTGAACACCTGGTTCAGGCTTATCCAGATTGCCCAGGAAATCCTTGAGACCACATCCGAAGCAAGCTGTTAGTCTTACCCGAAGCGCAATTCGGGGATAAAAAAGTAATGAGATTTCTTTTAAGCTCGTTTGATTCCGGCAGGCAAAAAAGAAAAGTTAATTATGCGTTCCGGAATTTCTGTCAGGGCTGGAGGTTTGCTTCAATTCATTTTCATTTTAAACCTCAATTTGAACTCTTTCGTCCTTCTGAGCTTCTTCTACCTCTTGTTTACACGTTTTTAATAACCGTGCGCTCCGGATTTTCTTGATTTGGGGCCTTTATTTGGCCTGAAAGCCCGCTCCGGGCACTTCTTGGAATCGGTTTTCCCGCGCACTTCAAAGCCCAGGCTGAAACATTCGCCTTTCAGTTCATCAATAGCCGTATAAAATCTGCAATCTTGGCATGTAGGCATTTGGATTACTACCTCCAGATACGTGAAGGCCACCTGGTTTTCATCCCAGAGTGTTTGCCCGGATACAGCCTCTCTGAAGCAAGAAATCGCTTCTCCTCAGATACCTTAAGTACGAAGATGTATCCCCTAAATAATATGTATCTGTAAATAAAACATTTTTGGTAGGCTACCAGAAAGAAGGTAGGGTTTTGGATCAGGTCAACTGGCAGATAATTTCAATAACTAACTAAAGTTATTTATATCCATCTCCAGAAAGCTTTTGCCGGTTATTCGCCGGTTATGCAGGATATATGTGCCTGGCCTGTGAAATTTTTCCGGCAGGGGTAACAGTTTCTTGTAGAGAGGAATTTTTCAAGACTGATTCCGAAGTCAAATTTCTTCATAGTCCTCAAATTCCACATCAAGTACAGGCAGTTCGGTTACTTTTCCTTCCCTATCGTAGCATGTCCAGCTCTGCTTATTGTAGGGGCGGCCCACTATGATATGGTAATTTCCTGTTTTCGAAAAGAGGTGCAGGTCCGCCTGAGAAGGGCTGCGGTTCGGGCCAGGGTGGCTGTGGACCGAGCCTGCGGCTTTAATGTTCGGCATCATATAAAGCCTGAGAATTGCATTCGTATCACTGGATTCCGTGCCAGGCAATATGAGGACCTCAGTAATGATGCCGTCTTTTTCCTGCAAAAGTCCGGCAAATTCCTGAGGAGCCATGGATTTGCTCGCTTCGAGGATAAAGTTGAGAGTATCGCGGGCTATTCCCTTAATTTGCATAAAGGACTATTCTCCTGAAAAGGTATATCTTTTCTGGGGGTAAGGATGAAGGACAGGTTAATTATTGCCGGCCGGGTTTTTTCCTGGTTATATAACCGACCGGGAGTTTTCACGGGATACAAGGGTCGTTAGCGGCTATATAATAAGAGCACTTCTCACAGGGGGCAGTTTTGGAATTATAGGCCAGTGGGTTTATCTACGGTTTGCATAGACTATTACACAGGAAGTTTTATTTCTTAGAGCTTGGTCGAATTATGAATTCGCTCTCAGTGATAGGTATTGCCAGGAGGTGCTGGAATAAAAGATACGCGCTCGGTTTCGGATCTGGAAGCAGACCTGAAACGGAATTCCGAAAGAGATCTGGAAAAGGATTCTCCAGGGGACCTGAAAAAGGATACCGGAAGGGACCTGAAGAAAAACCAGGAAAAAGGCAGTGACGCACACACATCATTATACAGGGAGTCGCTTGAAATGCACCGACGGCTTGGAGGCGTACTTGAGGTCGCAAGTAAAGTCCGCCTTCGCACGATACATGACCTCAGCGTTGCCTATACCCCCGGGGTTGCCGAGCCGTGCAGGAAGATAAGTGACGACCCGGAACTTGTCTACCTCTATACCCTGAAGAGAAATACCGTTGCTGTTGTCACCGACGGGTCTGCAGTGCTCGGGCTTGGGAATATAGGGCCTTATGCTGCCCTGCCTGTAATGGAGGGAAAGGCAATTATTTTCAAAGAATTTGCAGGCATTGATGCTTTTCCTATCTGCCTGGACACGCAGGAAACCGAAGAGGTGATAAAAGCGGTAAAGTATCTTGCTCCTGCTTTCGGGGGCATTAACCTTGAGGATATCAGTGCTCCCCGCTGCTTTGAAATCGAAGCCAGGCTGCGTGAAGAACTCGAACTGCCCGTTATGCACGACGACCAGCACGGGACAGCCATTGTAGTTTTTGCCGGGCTTCTCAATGCCCTTAGAATCGTGAATAAAGAATTAAGCGAGCTCAAAATAGTAATTTCAGGCCTTGGGGCTGCAGGAGTTGCAATTCTCAGGTTCCTTGTCCGAGCAGGAGCAAACCCGGCAAAAATCCTTGCCTGCGACAGCAAAGGGGTCGTGTATGAGGGCCGGGAGAAAGGCATGAACCCTGTAAAGGAAGAAATTGCCAGGCTTACGAACCCTGGAAATATGAAAGGAGGGCTCGAAGATGCCTTCCCGGATGCTGACCTTTTTATCGGAGTCTCGGTTGGAGGTATAGTCACCGAGGACATGGTTCGTTCTATGGCAAAAGATGCAATTGTAATGGCCATGGCAAACCCTGTGCCTGAAATAATGCCTGATGCTGCAAAACGGGCAGGAGCAAGGATCGTTGCTACAGGCAGGTCGGACTTTCCAAACCAGCTTAATAACTGCCTGAGCTTTCCGGGCGTTTTCAAAGGAGCTCTCAGCACCTGTGCAAGAAAAATAACGCCCGAAATGGAAATGGCTGCAGCCCATGCGCTTGCGAAAGTCGTAACAATCAGCGAGCTTTCCGAAGATCACATAATTCCTGATCCCCTTGACAGGCACGTAGTGCCTGCAGTTGCAAAAGCAGTTGCAGGTGCATCACTTGAAAGTTGTGTTGCAAGGAAAAAGCATGAAGACAACGCCTGAAAAGCCCGGATTCCGGCTAAAAGCCCTGTTTGCGGACAATTTCTTTTTTTCCTGTCCATCGGTCTTTTTTATCTTTCCTCTTTCTTTTAATTCTCCTTTCTTTTTGATTCAGGCTCACAGACAAATTCTCAGACAAATCATCAGAATTATTGTTTCGCAAGTAACTTGAACCCAAATAACATACTTTTTCTGTCATGTATCGGGGTGGTATGGAATGAATTGCAATGATCTGAAAACTGGTCAAACTCTTGTTTGTGAAAGATGCGGGCTTGAACTTAAAGTAATAAGTGAGTGTACAGATCACAGCTGCGCTACAGGCTGTGTCGGTGATATGGACTGTTGCGGAGAGCCGATGAAATTGAAAGAGTAAATGAAAGAGTAACCAAATAAAAGAGTAAGCAAAAAAGTAAAAGGAAATGAGTAAACCAGATAGTTTACTGGAGCATATAGGGGAATAGATCCGAAAAGGCTGCATCTAAAATCTGCGTTAAAAACCTGCGTTAAAAACCTGCTTTAAAGACCTGATTTTGTAATTCGTTTTTAACTAATTTTTCATCCGACTATTGCTTTCTTTCCAAACGCTTATTATTTTCTTTTTGTTGCCTGCTTATTGAAGTAAAATTTTCGAGAATGTGGCGGAGAGTAAAACGAAGGGCCCTGGTCCTGACGAACTATTTTTTCATACGATTTACAGGTTAACAAGAATCAACCGTAACATGATACTAAAAAGAAAGCAGTATAAAGTATATACAAAACAAAGGAAGAGAATACTAAGCATGTGCAATACAAAGGAGAAAAAGCTGTAAGGAGAAAAAGCTGTCATGGATGCAAAATCCTGGAGAAAAAGATGAATGAAGTTCAAAAAAGATTTGATGATATTTCAAAAAAGTATGATGAACAGAGAAAGAAGTTTATACCTTGCTTCGACGATTTTTATAGATTATCGGTATCCGTAGCCTCCGTAAACAGGGAAAATCCGGATATACTGGACATAGGGGCTGGAACAGGACTTCTATCGGCATTCCTGATGGAAAGATATCCTGAAGCCTCGTTTACTCTTATTGATATATCGGAGAAAATGCTGGATGTAGCAAAAGACCGATTCAGGAGTAACTCAAACGTAAAATATGTTGTAGCCGATTATTCGAAATACCATTTCGTAGAAAAATACGATATGGTAATGTCGGCGCTGTCTATTCATCATCTGGAAGACGAAGAGAAAAAGGAAATTTACAAAAAGAGTTATTCTTTACTTAAACAAAACGGGATTCTTATCAACGCCGATCAGGTCTATGGAGAAACCCCTTTCATAGAAACCCTGAATAAGAAAATCTGGAGGCAGTATATAGAGGATAGCGGCTTGCCAGAGGAAGAGATCCTGGCTGGTTACGAAAGAATTAAGCTTGATAAGGAGGCAACACTGGATCAACAAATGAACTGGCTTAAAGAAGCAGGTTTTTGTGATGTAAGTTGCATATATAAATTCTATCACTTTGCAGTGATGTTTGGGAGAAAAATCGTATAAAGTTGAGGGGCTACAGTAACTGCTACTCTCACCTCATGCGCGGGCTCTGCAGGGCTTTATAAAATGATGCCCGTTGAGAGTTAAAGATTCGAAATTATCCGCTTTTCTTTTTAAGGGATGAGTGATAATACTAATGCAAAGGAGATAGAATATGCCAGCAAACTTGATTGAATATTTTAACAAAGCGCCCAGGCTCGGCGTTCTCAGCACGTCCAGCAATGACGGACGGGTCGACACGGCTGTCTTCGGCTCGCCTCAAATGGTCGATGAAAAGACTGTTATAGCGGCAACGGCCGATAACCGTACCTTAGCAAACCTTCTGGAGAATCCGCATGCCATGTATACGATTATGGAGCCTGGAGAGTCGATCACGGATTGGAAAGGCATCCGGGTTTACATGAAGCTGAAAGAACATGCGACGTCCGGGGAACTCCTTGATATGATCCGAACCCAGGCTGCCAATTTCGTAGGCGAGGAAGGCGCGAAGCTGATATATGCTGCACTGACCTTCGAAGTCTATGAGGTCAGGCCCCTGGTAGACTTCGGGCAGGGCTGGGAGAAATCGATCTGAATTTAAATTCACAGGATCGAACTTTGAGAAGATAATTAAAAATTTGAAGATAATTAAAAATTTGAAGATAATTGGATATTGGAAGATAATTTGATATTGGAATGATCACAGGTTAAAAGTTTACAGGTCTTCTTATATATTACAATTGATTGTTTTTCCAGGTCTGCGATCCTTCCCGAATTATCGGGTATAATAGACTTACTTATTGCGGAGGCAGGGAAAAACTCTAGCTTAATTTAGTCTCCAGCCGCTACGGGCAAGTTGTGAACCAAATATAGGATTGCCAGTACATCCTTTGCCGTTCTTTCCCTTTCAAACCCTGTTTTTGATTATTATTGGTTTCTTATTTATATTTCTCTAGTTATTATATGTCAGTAAGAATAATCTCTCTATGATGCCTTTAGACTTTTTTCCAGTTTTCGGGTCCTGGTTGCGGCAGCTACCAATTAAATCAATGCTAGAGAAAGGGGGTAATTGAGCATGCATGAAGGTCACGAAGGAATGATGATGGAAATCTGGGAAATTCTTCCTGAAGATCAGAAAAAGGAAATTGCGTTAATGAAGATGGATATGAAAATACTCTGGCTGGAAGCCAAAATAGCTGAAATGGAAAAAATGATTGAATTAAAGAGAAAAGCCATAGAAAACACTAAAAAGATTCAGCAAGCACTGAGGAAATAAGATTTAAGGAAATTAAGGAAATTAAAAATTAAGGAAATCGAGAGCGTACATTATAAAGAATCATATATTCTAAAAAATACAGGTTAAAATTAAAAAAGCTTAAAAAAGCAGAGATAAACTTCAAGAGCTTACCAGCTCTTCGATTCCCTTTCAAGTTTTCTGGCGACCGTTGCGCCGGTCGATCACGCCGGATAGGGTTTGGGAATTAGATGTATTTCTTAATCATAGGCTCTAGCCGTTTTCGGTCAAACCTTTTTGCAAAAGGATTGTAGGCCTGCGTTTTTGATCAAGCTTTTTTTAAAAAGTTTGTGGTTATTTAATCCTTCTGAGTTCTTCCAGTATACTTTTCTGCGTTTCGGCTATTTCTTTTAATGTTGCATTGATTTCTGTCATCAGGCCTATCGTGCTTTGTGTTATCCTGGCTTCCGGGGTTTCCAGAGGGAAGGTTTCGTTTTGCTCCTGTTCTTCCTTCTGGAGTGCACGTAAGAGTTCTCCCATTGCTCCGAACTCACGGCTCTGGTCGGCGCAGCCTGTCGCTTTATCTTCCTGACTCATGACTCTAACAATGCTGCGAAATATAAAAATAATTTCCGGTAATCTGTGGCATCCATTTTCTTCCGGGTCAGGCTCAACTCTCTGTCCATATCAGATCAAATAGGATTTCCACTCTGTGCCTTGAAAATAGATTCAGATATCATGATTCTTTTTAAGGTAAACCGTTATTAAAATAGATCTTATGTGTCGAAAAAAAGTCTTTTTTTACTTTTTTAAGTGAAGTATAAATAGAACTTTAGCATTATGTTCTATGGGTGGTGGGGAATTAGCGTATGTAAACGGGATCTTTCTAAATTGGATAAAGCCTCTTTCATGATCCCCACTCCCTACAAACTATTAAAAATAGTTTTCTGGAATATTCTGTTTCTCTTCTTTTCTCAGTATCATCTTCCTGCGGTAGCTTACGCTTTAAAGGGCGGTTAGTTGACCAGGAGCAAGGCCGCTTAAAGCGATAAGCACCCCAAAAAGCAGAAGCAGCAAAATGGACAGAGCTACGGCCGCTAGAGATCTCTCCATGCTGATCTCGTGTACAAACTTGCCGCCAACAATATAGAGATACACCTGGTAAATCCCGAAAATCCACCCGACAAAAGGAATCCAGATGAGTGATGAGGCAGCAGATGAGTAAAGTACGAATTTAGCAGTACCCTCATAGGTTCCCTTTCCTCCAAGCGTTTTATAAACAGCGTAAAGTATTGTAGCATCAACAAAGAGAGCAATAATGCCTATAAAGGGTATCATAACCGCAATTATCGGTACTGTAGAAATGAATTTTCTAACCTCATCCGTTTCCGGGGTAAAAATCAGGTGAATAAACGTGCCTATGGCTGCGCTGACAGTTGAAAAAATGACAGGGTCAAAGTATCCCCCGGTCTCTGGCATTTCCCTGTAAAAATCCGAAGGTTTTTGCATAATATCTTTCCAGGTATCGATGTAATCCAGTATCATAACAAAAAATATTACAAAGTCTTACTATATTTAAGTTGTCAAAAACGTAGGTAAGTAGCATGCAAAATGGAATAAAGGTTTCAAAAGTGTGGGTATCTGGATAAATACCACGGAATCTTTTATGAACAAATTCCGTTGCTGCAAAAGCGTATGTCAATGCAATTTTGATGTGTTAAAAACTGGTTCAAGATAAAACAAAAACTTTATATTCGAATTTTACGTACTTCTTCCCGCAACACTGTACATAGATGGGCATTATATTTTCTGTGGCTCAAAAAACGGTTAAGTATCTTAAGGTAGATTTCCGGATTCTCCAAATAATTTTAATAGAAGTTTGGGAATTCAGATTCTTTTCAGGTTTATCTTAATCTTATTTCCTTCGAGATTTATCAAATATATCAAAATTTATCAACTTGTTAAAATATTACCCGAGATTCGAGATGATTTATTGACTGATAAAAAACTGTTAATGGGTAATGAAGCCATTGCACTTGGAGCTATAGAAGCCGGCGTCCAGGTGGTTACAGGGTATCCGGGGACTCCTTCGACCGAGGCTCTGGAGACGATTCTCCGGTATGCGGACAGGTGTGGAATCTATACCGAGTGGTCCAGCAACGAAAAGGTTGCACTTGAAACGGCTGTAGGGGCGGCTTACTCCGGGGCAAAGGCGCTTGTGACCATGAAGCAGGTAGGGTTGAACGTTGCATCTGATCCCCTCATGAGCCTGAGCTATATCGGGGTAAAAGGAGCCCTTGTGTTGCTCGTTGCCGACGATCCCGGGCCTCATTCTTCCCAGACCGAGCAGGATACGCGGGCTTTCGGGCACTTTGCAAATATTCCTGTCCTGGACCCCGCAACCCCTCAGGAAGCCTACGAACTGACAAAGCTGGCTTTTGAGCTTTCGCATGAATTCGAAATCCCTATCATCCTGAGAACGACCACGCGGGTCTCCCACAGCTGCGGGGACGTCGAGGTTGCAGTCGCAGAACCTGGGCCGGTAGAAGCCGTTAGCGAGGGTTTTGTAAAGGACAGGCGCTGGACAATCTTTCCAAGGCTTACTGCCGAGCGGCATCCCTGGCTTGAAAGCGTGCAGGTGCAGCTTTCCGAGCGCTTTTCCGGGCTCCCCTTCAATTCGGTTTCGGGATCGGGAAAAATCGGGATTATAGCCTCTGGAGTTTCAGCGCTTTATGTAAAGGAAGCCGTGGAAACTGTCAGGGGTTTTGAAGAGCTTTTTACACTCTTCAGGGTCGGAACGGTTTATCCGTTTCCGGAAAACGCAGCCCTTTCTTTCCTGAAAGCCATTGACAGGCTGATCGTGGCCGAAGAACTTGACCCTTACCTTGAGGAGCAGGTGCTCCAGCTTATAGGAAGAGCACATCTGCCTGTTGATGTTTACGGGAAAAAGAACGGCTTTTTCCCTGTAAGCGGGGAATATAATGTGGACCTTGTCATTGACGGCATTAACCGCGCACTCTCAGCTTTCGGGGAAGATTTGCGCGTTTCCCAGGCTTCTCCTGCCGTCTCAAGAGAAAAGCTTCCGCCCCTTCCGGTCCGGGCCCCGACCCTCTGTGCCGGCTGCATGCACAGAACCGTCTTTTACGCTTTCAAGCAGGCTGCAAAACAGCTTAAAAAAGAGGCTCAAACCGATACGATTTTCTCCGGGGATATCGGCTGTTATACCCTTGGAAACGCTTATCCCCTTAACATGGTAGATACCTGCCTCTGCATGGGGGCCGGGGTAAGCATTGCAGGAGGGCTCTTCCGTACGAACCCGAAAGCAAAACATGTGGCCTTTATCGGGGATTCGACCTTTTTCCATTCAGGCATCGCTGCGGTGGTAAATGCTGTCTATAATGGAGCCGACATCACCCTTGCAGTCCTCGACAACCGAACAACTGCAATGACAGGGCACCAGCCACATCCGGGCATAGGCTTGACCGCACTCGGAAGTGCTTCGAAAGCCATTGAGATTGCAGACGTGATTCGGAGCTGTGGGGTTGAATTTGTAAGGACTGTAGATACCGTGGATACGGACAGCCTGGAGAGTTGTGTAAAAGCCACACAGGAAGCCATGAATTTCAGAGGGCCGTCGGTTATAGTATTCAAAGGCAAATGCGCAGGGATTACAAAACCCGACAAATACTACAAAATAAAACCTGAAGCCTGCACAGGCTGTGGTTTCTGTATAAAAGAGCTCGGCTGCCCTGCCATTAACCTTGCTGCGGATGAGCCTGTTATACAGGACAGTTGCAGCGGCTGCGGGCTCTGTGCGCAGATCTGCCCGTCGGAAGCTATCTGCATAGGAGGGGTAAAGCTGTGAAATATGATATTCTGATTGCAGGCGTTGGCGGGCAGGGTGTCGTGCTCGCTTCCCGCATGCTCGCACTTGCTGCGATGAAAGCGGGATTCCACGTAAGCACTGCCGAAACCATAGGCATGTCCCAGAGGGAAGGATCGGTCAGCAGCCACGTAAGGATAGGAGACAAAATTTCCGGATCACTTATTCCCATCGGGCAGGCAGACCTGCTTTTAGGCCTTGAACCCGCAGAAACCGTAAGAAACCTGCCTTTTCTCAGGGAGGGCGGAAAGGTGCTGGTAAATACCCATGCCATCCCGCCGGCATCGAGGCCGCCAGGAAGCCCCGAATATGATCCTGCAGCTTTGCTCTCTTTTTTATGTGCCTGCTGCCCTGATATTCTCTGCTCCGATTTCACGGAGCTTGCAGAAGACGCAGGGACATACAGGGCTGCAAACGTTGCAATGCTTGGAGCGGCTGCAGGCGCACGAGTATTACCTTTTTCAGAGGAAACTTTAAAGGCAGTACTTGATGTCGAAATCCCTGAAAAATACAGGGCTGTAAACAGGGCCGCATTCGAATGTGCAAGAAATGTATCAGATTTATCTCCGGCACCTGAACTGGGGAGCAGAAGGTGAAATTATATGTATGAAGTATCCACTGAGGCTGAACTTGATCCCAATGCCCAGCTTTACCATCCCAAAATCTCGGAAGAAGCCTCCTTTGCAAAGTTGAAGGCACTGCTGAAGCGTGTGGTTGAAAACAGCCCTTTTTACCAGAAAAAGTTCAGGGAAGCAAATGTCGATATCGAGAAAATAAAGTCGCTTGAAGACCTGAAGCTTCTCCCTTTCACGCATAAAGAAGAATTAAGGGATGCCTACCCTCTTGGGTTGAAGGCCGCGCCTGATTCCGAGGTGGTAAGGATCCATTCCTCATCCGGAACCACCGGAAAACCCGTAATCATTCCTTATACCCGAAAAGATGTAGATATCTGGGCCGAGATGATGATGCGCTGCTATATGCTGGCAGGCCTTAGCAATCTGGACCGGATTCAGATTACACCGGGGTACGGGCTCTGGACTGCGGGAATAGGATTCCAGCTCGGGGCTGAACGCCTTGGAGCGATGGCTATACCTACGGGCCCGGGAAATACCGAAAAACAGCTTGAAATGCTTGTTGACCTTAAATCTACAGCCCTTGCAAGCACCTCTTCTTATGCGCTTTTGCTTGCCGAAGAAATTGAAAAACGCGGGCTTAAAGACGAGATCCAGCTCAGGGTAGGTATAATAGGTTCGGAGCGCTGGAGCGAAAAAATGCGCAGCCGAATCGAAACCGAGCTTGGGATAGAGACCTTTGATATTTACGGGCTGACCGAGATCTACGGGCCGGGAATTGCCCTTGATTGTTCTTTCCATGAGGGTATGCATTACTGGTCCGACCATCTGCTCTTTGAGATAATCGATCCTATTACGGGCGAGCAGCTTCCTGACGGCACGCTCGGAGAACTCGTAATTACGACCCTCACAAAGGAAGGGGCTCCCCTCATCCGTTACAGGACAAGAGACCTGACCCGGATCATTCCGGGCCTCTGTAAATGCGGCTGTCCTTTCCCGAGAATTGACAGGATCCTGGGAAGGTCGGACGACCGCATAAAGTTCAAGGCTGTAAATATCTATCCGGGCCAGATCGAAGATATCATACACAGGGTTCCGGGCGTAAGCAGCGAATACCAGATCCTGCTTTCACGCAGGGACGGCAGGGACAGTATGACCTTCAGGGTCGAGATCGAGAGTGCAGAAGATCCCAAAGGAAAAGAAAAAACCGAAAAAGCTCTCGGAAAAGCCTTCAAAGACTTCATAGGCGTAACCGTGGACGTGGTGGGCGTAAAGATAGGGGAACTTCCCCGCAGCATGAAAAAGACAAAAAGAGTAATTGATGAAAGGGAACTGTGAAAACCCCTCCAACCTTTCATCAACCCATTTCTCACCTGCTTTTTCCGCAATTGGTATCTGGCTTGCTTAATCGTCAGTCTAGTCAATGTCTTCAATATCGCCAATGTCATCCAATCGGCTTTTTACGGCACTTTTAACTGCGCATTTGATTTTATCACCCTCGGTACGGGATAATTTTTCAGTAACCTTCTTTTCTTTTTCGAGATCGTTTTTATACACAATAGTCCTGTATGGATACGGAATTTCTATGCCTTCCTTATCAAAGCGCTTTTTGATAGCTTCCCTGATTTCGCATCCTGAACTGTACGCAATGCTCCTGTCTTTGAACCAGACCATCAGGCGGAGGTTTACGGAAAAGTCTCCCAGCTCGACAACGTGTACTTTAACCTCCCCCCTTTCCCTGAAATCCGGGTCCACGGGATGAAGCACGGGGGAATCAAAAAATCCGATTTTAAGGGTTTCGGACCTGATCAGGCTGGGTTTTATCACGCTGTATTTAACCTCCTGAGGAGGCATGACATTTGGATGCTTTCTGGCTTCCTCGATCATGATGCTTCTTGCCTGGTCGATATCGGCGTCATAACCTATTCCTATATCTACCGGCCAGATTACCGCAGGGTCTTCTATAGTCCAGTTAATTATCGCTTCATTACTGATTACGGAGTTAGGGATTATAAGCCGCCTGTTGTCCCAGGTTATGATAACCGTGTGCCTGAGGTTGAGATCCGTAACTTTCCCGTATTCGTTCATAATGTTCAGCCGGTCTCCGACCCTGAAGGGTTGAAAAACGGCAAGGGAAAGCCCTGCGATTATATTGCTCAGTGTGCTCTGGGCTGCAAAACCGATAACAATACCGGCAATTCCCGCCCCGGTAAAGAGGGCAACCGAGAGGCTTCGAAGACCCGGAATGCTGAAAATAACAATAACAATTCCCACAAAATAGATTAATGCGACCACGATATGCCTGAACATCCGGAAAGACGTCGTGTCCATATGCAACCTGCTATTTGCTTTTTTGAAATAGCTGTCCATAAGCCGGTTTACATTCCGTGCGATAAGGATAGTGCTCAGGCCAATAAGAATTACGAATAAAAGCGTACCAAAGTTTTCTGAAAACCAGGTAAATGCCTGCTCTAAGCCTTTATCAATATAAGATATATTTTGTTCAAAAGGAGATTGGGTTTCGGGGGCTACCATGCCCTGAGTGATTGGCAAGAAGCTTTAAATAAATATTGATTTAAAAAAAATGAAAATTTTAAAAAGTAAAATTACGCAAAAAAGACAGCTCCGGCTGAAATAGCAGGGAATTAAAGCAAAGAATTTGAAGTAGAAATTTAAATAAAAAATGAGTTTGAAGAAAGAATTAAAGTAAAAGAAGTTAGAAAAGAGAATTTAAAGTAAAGGGAGTTAGAAATAAGAGTTTAAAGTAAAAAGAAGCTAAAAGAAATTTAAAGTAAAAACGAATCTGGTAAAATCCTTAAAGTAAAAAATTTGATAAAAATTAGTAACTCGAAAAAGGAAGTTGCGTGAACGTAAACTCCCTTCTCCGCGTTTCTCAGGGTTGTTTTTTCTTAATCTCTTATTAATCTCTCGTGCTGCTATTCAGTCTCCTCAGGCATACAGGTCTTCCTGCTTTACAAATACCCAGTACCCTTCGAAAGGACTGACTTCAAACTCGTCAGCCCCAAGCTGGTTCTCGGCTATCGTTCCGTTAAAGCCATTGTAACCGACATACTGATAATAGCCTGTAGTGTTATTGCCCGGCACCCAGGGGCCGATAACTTTTACAAACGAGCTGCTATTCGAGCTGTTGTTCAAGCTGTTATTCCAGTTGTCGAGAGTTGTGAACGCAACTTTTGCAGGGAGACTAACGTTTACAGATGAGCCCAGAGCGTTCCAGCCAGGGTAGACCTTCAAGCTTGGTGGAACCGTAACCAGTCTCTTCTCAACTGAGGCGAACTGCTGGGAAGCATTGAACTGAGTCCCGTTGGGCACATTGATCCAGTATGCCTTCAGTGGCTCGATTCTTGAAACGTTCTCAAAGCGCTTGCTTGAAGCATTGTAATAAGTCAGGGAGGTATAGTTTACTCCTGAAAGCAGATAGCTTACGCTTGTGTTATTAGCTTCAAACGGAATCGAGAAGAAGTGCCAGATTCCTGTATGATTCCCTCCTGTCTGGTTGACATCGGGAATGCCTCCTGTCTGGTTACCGTCTGTCTGGTTGTCTCCTATTCCACTGCCCGGTGGTATGAGCACATCATCGATTACACAGATAGTTCCATTGTTTACAACGATTATCTGTGTAATATTCACGTTTTGTATCATTATATTGTTTTGTACGACATTGATCTGTAGTACATTGCCCCCAATATTGGTAATATTATTCATACTGACAAGCTGCTCGCTAGTCAGTTTCCCACTCACGGTATGGTAAGAGAGAACCTCCGTGAGCAAACTCGTGTTGTTCATGAGCTCATTGCGGGTTGCTGCCGGCAATTTATTGAAGGCCTCATTGCTCGGAGCAAAGACCGT
This sequence comes from Methanosarcina sp., assembly GCF_049706645.1. Taxonomy (GTDB): domain Archaea; phylum Halobacteriota; class Methanosarcinia; order Methanosarcinales; family Methanosarcinaceae; genus Methanosarcina. The sequence goes on from NZ_JBNAKP010000010.1 coordinate 73,082, forward strand.
ATAATTCCCTGTGTTCAGGGTCTGCGTCAGGTTTGCAGTCTGCACGACATTTACGAAGGTGCTTAAATTCGTCTGATTTTGTGCTACCTGAACAATAGTTTGGTTTCCGGTCTGGTTGCCGCCTGTCTGATTACCTCCAGTCTGATTGCCTCCTGTCTGGTTATCTCCCGGTGCCGGTGCTGCTATAGCAACCGTAACATTAGCAACATAAGTTGCATTTTCAATTTCGGCTTCTCCATCCTGTTCAGTCGTGTACCAGAAGCTGATATTGGTTCCATTGGTTACGTTATTCATACCGAAGCTTCTGTTAGCCGGCATATCGTCGATGTAAGTGAACCACATTTCCCCGGTCGTGTTATTGTTCCTTATGCCCTCTATGCTCTGGAGCATGAACTCCGGAGTCACATTTCCGGTCATATTTCCGGTCGGTATCTGGGCAATGTTTCCGGTTTGAGATTGGGTCAGATTTGTAGTCTGAGTTTCAGTCGTCAGATTTGCAGTCTGGGTCTGGGTCAGGCCTCCGGTCTGGGTTTCTGTCATATTCCCGGTTGGAGTCCCGGTCATATTCTGCACTACTGAAGCATTAAACTCAAGTCCTGTCGCGTTGAGAGCTCCGAGGTCTGTAAGGTTATTTACCTGATAGCTCTGGGTAGAATTTTCCGGCCTGAACATAAAGGTCCCTTGAGTGAGATTTACAGTATCGTTATAAAGTTCGGTCAGGTTTTGTTCAGGCTCCGGTTCCATGCCTTCTTCTACAGCAACCGTGACATTGGCCACGTAGGTTGCGTTCTCGATTTCAGCTTCTCCGTTCTGTTCAGTTGTATACCAGAAGCTGATATTGGTTCCATTGGTTACGTTATTCATTCCAAAGCTTCTGTTAGCCGGTATATCGTCGATGTAAATGAACCACATCTCTCCGGTCGTATTATTGTTCCTTATGCCCTCTATGCTCTGGAGCATGAACCCCGGAGTCACATTTCCGGTCATATTTCCGGTCATGTTCCCTGTCATATTTCCGCTAACGTTTTGCATTACCGACACATTGAAATCCAATCCGGTGGCGTTCAGGGCCCCGAAATCGGTAAGGTTGTTTATCATATAGGTCTGGGTAGAGTTTTCCGGCCTGAATGTGAAAGTTCCCCGTGTAAGGTTCACAGTGTCATTATACAGTTCGGTCAGTTCTACCTGGCCATCAGAAGGAATTCCACTATCCGGAGGAATGAGAACCCTATCTATTACGCAGAGAACTCCGTTGCTTGCAGGCGTTATCTGTGTGACATTTGCATCTTCTATTGTGATATTGCCATCTGTCGCATTGACCTGAAGCACATCGCCCTGGACACTGGTGATGTTCTCAGTACTTTCGAGTACCTCTTGAGTAAATCTTCCCTCTGCAACATGGTAAGAGAGAACTCTTCTGAGCATTTCGGTATCATTCATCAGCTCATTAAGGGTTTCTTCCGGAAGCTGATTGAAGGCTTCGTTACTCGGAGCAAAGACCGTGTAAGGACCTTCCTCTTTGAGGGTTTGTGTCAGGTTTGCAGCCTCAACTGCACTTACAAAAGTGCTTAAGTTTTGTTGAGTTTCTGCCTCCTGGATAAGGTCCGATCCCTCTTCTGCGGAAACCGTAATATTGGCAACATAAGTCGCATTCTCGATTTCAGCTTCTCCGCCCATCTCGGTCGTGTACCAGAAGCTGAGGTTATCTCCGTCAGTTACATTATTCATTCCGAAGTTTTCTTCAGCAGGTGCTCCGTTTATGTATACGAACCACATCTCTCCGGTTGCGTTATTGTTCCTTATGCCCTCTATGCTCTGGAGCATGAATGACACATTGGTCATGTTTCCGGTCATATTTCCGGTCATATTTCCGGTCGCATTCTGCATTACTGAAGCATTAAACTCAAGTCCTGTCGCATTGAGAGCTCCGAGATCTGTGAGGTTATTCACCTGATAGGTCTGGGTAGAGTTCTCCGGCCTGAACGTGAAGTTTCCTCGAGTGAGATTTACGGTATCATTATATAGTTCAGTCAGGTTTTGTTCAGGCTCCGGTTCCATGCCTTCTTCTACAGCAACAGTGACATTGGCCACGTAGGTTGCGTTCTCGATTTCGGCTTCTCCGTTCTGTTCAGTTGTGTACCAGAAGCTGATATTGGTTCCATTGGTTACGTTATTCATTCCGAAGCTTCTGTTAGCCGGGACATCGTCGATGTAAGTGAACCACATCTCCCCTGTCGTGTTATTGTTCCTTATGCCCTCTATGCCCTGGAGCATGAACTCTTGAGTCATGTTCCCTGTCATATTTCCGGTCATGTTCTCGGTCATGTTTCCGCTAACGTTTTGCATCACCGACACATTGAAATCCAATCCAGTGGCGTTCAGGGCTCCGAAATCAGTAAGGTTATTTATCATGTAAGTCTGGGTAGAGTTTTCCGGCCTGAATGTAAAGTTTCCTTGAGTGAGATTTACGGTATCGTTATACAGTTCAGTCAGGTTTTGTCCAGGCTCCGGCTCCATGCCTTCTTCTATAGCAACTGTAACATTGGCCACGTAGGTTGCGTTCTCGATTGCGGCTTCTCCATTTTCCTCTACCGTGTACCAGAAGCTTAGATTGTCTCCATCAGCTATCGGGTTCATTCCGAAGTTTTCGTCAGCAAGTTCTCCGTTTATATAGAGGAACCAGATTTCTCCGGTCATATTATTGTTCCTTATGCCCTCTATGCCTTCAAGTACGGATACATTGGTCATATTCGCATCTTGCAGCACGGACACATTATACTGGAGTCCTGTTGCAGTGAGAGCCCCAATATCTGTAAAGTTGTCCACCTGATAGGACTGGTTAGAATTTTCCGGTGTGAAGGTGAAGTTTCCTTCAGTCAGGTTTACTGTATTATTGTACAGTACGGTCAGGTTTTGTCCAGGCTGCGGTTCCATGCCTTCTTCTACAGAAACCGTAATATTAGCTACGTAAGTTGCATTCTCAATTGCAGCTTCTCCGTTCTGTTCAGTTGTGTACCAGAAGCTGATATTGGTTCCATTGGTTACGTTATTCATTCCGAAGCTTCTGTTAGCCGGTATATCGTCGATGTAAGTGAACCACATCTCTCCGGTCGTGTTATTGTTCCTTATGCCTTCTATGCCCTGGAGCATGAATTCTGGAGTCATGTTCTCGGTCATATTTCCGGTCATGTTCTCGGTCATGTTTCCGCTGGCATTTTGCATCACAGAGACATTAAAATCCAATCCTGTGGCATTCAGGGCCCCGAAGTCCGTAAGATTGTCCACCTGATAGGCCTGGGTAGAGTTTTCCGGTGTGAAGGTAAAGTTTCCTTCAGTCAAATTCACAGTGTTGTTGTACACTACGGTTGGTTCTACCAATATATTCCCTATCAGAGTCGTTGTAGTTGTTTCTCCATCCTGCGCAGATGCGGTGCAGGTAGCTGCGCTTAGTAGTAGCAAAATAATAAAAGTATAAACTAGACTACTTAATCCTGATCTAATTCCAGATTCCCCCGCTTATATCCCTTCAGCAGACAACAATCCCTTATATTAGATCTGTACCCCGTTTTAGTCTGCCTAAAGATTTATTTCGTGTGAATATGTATAATTTCCAACTTTATATATCATACAAAGAGTATTTGTATCTTCTCATTAATATTATTTTATGATGAATAATGTCTATTTTATGAAATTTATTGCAACTCTTAGAATTTGAAAAGTTTTCCGAACCCTGCTTAGGGCTTCAATTTCTCTATTCAATATTGCCTTCAGGAAGGATTCTTTTAATTCGCGTTTCCGTACTTAAAGGCATTATTCTTTCCTGTCTTCTCCTAGCCGATCCAAAAATAGTTTGTCACCATTTAAAAACCCTTACCTATAGAGAAGTGGATTTTAAATATAATTTAATTATTATTTTTGAGTAGTACCTAAAAAATAGTCTTCTAATGTTAGAAAAAAGTCGAGTATTCAAAATAAATTACATAATTTATATATTAATATTCTACCATTTATGGGCTACAGCTAGGTTTTACCCCAGATAGAAAAGGTCAGACAGAAAATAGATCCGGTCAATAAGAATAGGTTTGATCAGGACTGGTTTAATCAGGACTTGTGAAAGAAAATATCAAAAATTAATGAAAGGAAGGGTTACTTCCTTTCCCTGGCATATGCAACAAGTGCATCTTTAACTCCGTACTTGAATGCAACCACGATTGCAACTCCCCATGCAAGCGGCCTGAAGAAGATGTAGACGATGGTAGTATCAATTAGCATTGTATCCAGGGCAACCAAAACCACAATAAGAAGCAGGAAACCCCTCAGGAGAGGAATGATTATATCTGCCCCTTCTATCTTCATGCCTCTGACAGTACCGCTCAGGTAGTCCATCACTATATCAATAGCAAGAATTCCTATCACCAGGATCAGGATAGCTACAAGGACACGTGGCAGATACTGAGTAATATCTATCAACAGATCGGTAATCATGGTCTGCTGCAGGATATCCGCTGCAGCCGTGAGGAAGATCAGGTACCCAAATATCCTGACTACTCCAGCTATTATCTTTGATACTGTCATCCCTCCGGACCTGAGTGAGGCCCCAATGGGTGTCCTTTCAAATCTCTCATCTACTCCGGCTGACAGAAGCAGCTTCTCGAGTAAATCGCTGATGAAATCCACAATCAGCAGACCTATGAGCAGGACAATAATAGCCGAGATCACAAGCGGGATGTAGTATATCACAAGATTGACGAATTCATTCACAACCTCAATATTCAGAAGGTCCAGAATGATTACGGCAAAGATAATGTAGACGAACCAGCGTATGAGTGCTTCAAAAAAGCTGATAGTACTCACCTGTGCCCTTCTCAACATACCGCCTATCACAGTTCTGTCAATCAGGTCATCCAGTCCTATTCTATCCAGTATTTTCGCGCCTATTTTTCCAAGGAATTTTCCAAGCACTGTTCCTATAATAATTAAAAGAATTATGGCTACTAATGTTGGAATAAATGCTATGAATTGATCGACCATATCGTATAAACTATTCATAATCTCTGTTTCAACCATATTAATCACCCCTATATCCAGTTCTAAAACTGATGATCTTTCCAAGTTCCCCAATTTTCGGAAAAATCCCCTTATATATTTAACATCTTATTCTATTAAATATATAATACATATATTTATCTGCAAGCATATAAAAAGCTTATTTTAAATTAAGAATCCGGCTGCATTGAAGATAAGCTAAACTGCTTCAAAAGCTTAATAAGGATATTAGGACAAAAGGTTGTGCACAGGCTTAAATCAATGGAGCTTTAATTACTGAATAATCTATTTTTATTAGAAGGTGAGGCAGAGAAATACGCATGGGCACTTTTGGAAGAAGAGGGTCAAAAACCGGGCTTGCACCCGGAACGCTTATCCATGTAGGGGAAAAGAAGGTCGAAAAGGTAGTAATCCGGGTACTGGCCTATAATAGTGAAAAGCTTATAGAAAGAGAGCTGGAAACGGTTGAGGGGTGTCTGGAGTTTAAGGACCAGCCCGGTATCAATTTATGGATAAATGTGGATGGGCTGGATAGGATAGATGTTATAGAAAAGCTCGGCGGCTACTTCGATATCCATCCCCTTACCCTCGAAGACGTGCTCAATACAGGGCAGCGTCCCAAGACTGAAGATTACGAATCGTATATCTATACGGTTTTAAAAATGATGCTTCTTGATACGGAAAGAGAAGAGATTGTTGTAGACCAGGTAAGCATCATTATCGGCCCCAATTATATCCTCTCTTTTCAGGAAAGGCAGGGGGATGTTTTTGACCCGGTACGGGAAAGATTTGAAAATCCGGCTTCCCGCCTGCGGAAAAACGGGGTGGATTATCTTGCCTACAGCATGATTGACGCCGTGGTCGATAATTACTTTTTGATTCTTGAGCACTTCGGGGACGAAATCGAATATCTTGAAGAGGGGTTGGTAATACAGCCAAGGCCTGAAACCCTCAGGACTATCCAGAAATATAAAAGGGATATGATTATCCTTCGTAAATCCGTCTGGCCGCTTCGGGAGCTAATAAATGGCCTGCAAAGGATCGAGTCCAATCTTATTAAAGAGACTACCCGCATCTACCTGAGAGACATCTATGACCATACCATCCAGGTAATTGATTCAGTCGAAGATTTCCGGGATATTTTGGCTTCAATGGTTGACATTTATCTCTCCAGCATAAGCTACAGGATGAATGACGTTATGAAGGTCCTGACAGTCATAGCAACTATTTTTATTCCCCTTACTTTCATAGCAGGCGTTTATGGAATGAATTTCGAATACATGCCTGAGCTCAAATGGCGCTGGGGTTATCCGGCAGTAATGTTTGGAATGACCCTTCTGGGAGTCAGCATGTTTGCCTATTTTAAGAAAAGGAGATGGGTTTGACCTTCCTTTTTCCCGGCATCCTTCTTCTTCCTTTTTCCCGGTATCCTCCTTCCTTTTTCGTTCCTTCCAAGCCCTTTAACATTATCTTTTCCACCAGATTTTTTTCTTTGTTTTTCATCAGTCTTTTTTCTCTCCTGACTTTCTGCCTACTTTTCTCTCTTTACTCTGGAAAGGTTTTTAAACATGAAAATTTTTATAATGTCATACATCTATATTAAGAAATTCAGGTAATTACCAAAAATGTTAATCCCCGAGATATTATGTACGGCTATTATGACCCCCCATTTTCAGTGGAGCAGGAAGGAATTGCTATTTCCGTTGAAAAAACCGGAGAGCATTGGGTGTACAGAAGGACACTTGGAACGGATAAGGTAGAGAAAATTATCCTTGGAGATGGAAAGTGCCTGATTATAAATCCGGTAGAGCCCTTAAACACTCCTAAGGAAATTACCCCAAATCTACTGATAGAATTTGAGAAAACCCTGCTTCTTGCGGGAGGAGCAAAAAGAAGAATTTTCCTGACTTTCCCGATAGAGATAGGCGTTTTTATCTCGGATAAGGGAGAAAAAAATCTCCAGCTTCTGGATGTGCTGAGCCTGGCAAGGCAGAAATTTACCCTGTATGGGGAGGTTTCAAACGGAGTTCTCTGCAAGCACTGGAAAAGCAGAATATATTCGATTTCTCCGTCCCCGAATCCTCTGCAGGAGGGAATTATGGAACTGACCCTTCGGAATACCTCTTCGGATTGGGCGTCGATCTCCAAGGTGGTTTTCAGTGCATACGGTATGAAACTTTACTACGATGGCGATGTTTTCATGCGAGCGCGCATGGACATCCTCAACAGAAACACGGCTGAAACAGGTTTTGAGCTGCAGCATCTCAGCGGGGAGCTAAAAAGCAGCCCTCGGAGAGATTTTAAAGCCATGAAAGAAGCTTTCGGGGTCTACAGCCTTCAGAAGCTTGGTTTAGCATCCCTTAAGTTTTACATGGGGTGGGGCTTTTGATCATGGATGTTAACCTTCTCGATTTTGTCCTGTACAATACCTCAAAGGCTCCGGTTACCCTTGGGGATCTATTGAAATTTGTACTCATCCTGTCTTTCTCGGTCCTTTTTTCCCGGATTCTGACACTTTACCTGCGCAGGTCCCTGAAGGATAAAGTCAGTAAGGATGTGGGCGAAACTGTCCTCAAATTTCTCTATTACGGCACACTCATTATTGTTTTTATCTCGGCCCTACCTCTCATAGGGCTTGATCCTTCAGGACTCCTGCTGGCAGGAGGGGTCGCAGGTATTGTGCTGGGTTTTGCAAGCCAGAACATTGTGGGAAATCTGGTTTCTGGTTTTTTCCTCATGGTCGAAAGACCCATAAAAATCGGGGATCAGGTTGAGATCAGCGGAATCTCAGGCTATGTGACCGATATTCGCATAATTTCAACACTTATAAGGACCTATGATGGGCTACTTGTCCGCTTGCCCAACCAGCAGGTCTTTACAACAAACATCACAAACATCGTTGGGCATCCTGTCAGGCGGTTTGAACATACAATCAGAATCCGTTACAGTGACGACGCCAATGCCGCAATTTTTCTTATCAAAGAACTTATCGACAAAGAACCCTTTGCTCTCCTGAATCCCTCTCCCTCGGTTTTCGTAAGCGACCTCGGGGACAGTTCGGTAAATATCACTGTCAGGATCTGGGCGCCTGTGAATGAGTGGTTCGGGATAAAAACCAGAATTCTATGGAATATAAAACAGACCCTGGAAGAATACGGTATAGAAATTCCTTTACCGCAGCGCATAATCCGTATTCAGACCGATGCAAAGAAAATTCCTGAAGAACTGATGCCGGAAAAAGAGATCGACAGCGTATTAAATTATGAGGAAAGGGTTTTAGCCTGAGGAAGCCTTTTATGCAGAGCTGTCAAAAAGCTGCTGTAGCAAAGGTTTTTCCTTTTTCTCGTTTTAACCGGTACTCCTGAGTATCTTTACTCCATAAACCTCAAAGCTCTCGTAACTTATTAAGAATTTCAATTGCCGCAGTTATTGAGACATCTTTTCTAAATAAAAACGGATTACGACTAATATGAGGCAACCTATTACTATATGTGATATAATATTAATTTTGCATAACACTAATGGGATTTTTGCATAAAAAATTCAATGAGTCCTAACGAATTGGTATGATAAACGGATATGATAAACGGATATAATAAACGGATATAATAAAGGATATTTGATGTCATATCAGGGGTGGCGGTCTTATGAAATTAAAATCGATTAAAGAGGTCATAACCTCAGGAATGTTTAAAGGTCCCCTTGCTCTCGGGGCATTACTGTCTTTTGCAGTTTTTCCGGAAGGCAGGGCTTCTGAAAAGACAGGGAATTCCTCTAAATTTATAAACGAGGAATCTAAGTCGGAAGAGCTTGATCCCGATAAAGTTACGACGGAATGGAACGATACATATCTTTTCAGCAGCAGGGAAGATGCTTCGGAAGAACTTGAAAGATTAAAAAAGAAGCCGCAGGAGATAAATGAAACATTTCGCCCGAAATTTGAAAATCTGTCCGGATCTGCTGTACTTGGATATCTGGAAAGCGAAAAGGATTATTCAAAATCGCTTGAGGTTATGTACACTTACGCATATACTCAGCTCAGCAAAAATGTGAACGAATCGTTTTTTATTTCTCTTGTTGGAAGCGCCCAGGATCTGCTTACCGAATATAAGAAAGCCAGAGCCTTCGCAACAGTAAAATTGACCTCGCTCGGTAAGGAGGATTGGGAAAGGCTCTTTTCCGAAGAACCCGGACTTAAGGCCTACAGGGCTTATCTTGAAGCTAACTACATAAGGTTTGCCGAGCACAGGCCAGTGAATGAGTCCCAGGCAATGTATCTTGCAGAGCTCGAAAACCAGCGAATGAAGCTGGAGACCGAAGCGCTTTCACAAATCACGAATAAAGTGACAAGGGCAGGAGAGATAACACTTGAGAACGGAGAGAAATTTTCCGTAAATTCCCAGTCCTACAATACTTTACTTTCAACCGATCCCAGCCGGGAAAACAGGAAAAGATGTTATGACCGGAGGTTCTACCACCTGATAAACGAATCCGATTCTATGGCAGCTCTCTATTCCCAAAAAGCCCGGCTTGACGATCTTGTCGCAAGGGAGCTGAAATACACGGATTTCTATGATTATACCCTGTATAATCTCTATCTTACCCATGTTCAGATTGATGATATGAATGCGGTTTTCAAGCAAAGAAAAGGGGTATTTGAGGACTATAATGAGTTCAGGAGAAAAAAACTCGGGCTTGAAGCGCTCAAACCATACGACCTTATGCTGCAGCTGACGGATCAACCTGGCAAAAAGTATGCCTACATTGATGCTTTGAAAGAGATTCGGAAATCTTATTCCAGGATGAACCCAAATTTTAAAGAAATCTTTTTTAAAATGGTTACTGGCAACTTCGTAGATGTATATCCTGACCCTGAACACGGGAAGCAGCCAGGGGGTTACTGTACCGATTCCTGCGCCCTGAAAGCTCCGCCTCTGATCTTTATTAATTACGACGGTCTTCTCAGGGACCAGAAAACTCTAACACATGAGCTGGGACATGCCGTTAACTTTTACCTCATGGGCAATTCCGTGGATTATCTCTACTGCTCAGGCACGATTTACGAGATGGAAATCCCTTCCACTTTCAACGAAGAGCTTCTTGTTGATCACATTGTCGAAACTTCGGATAGGGATACTGCAGTTGCCGTACTTTCCCAGCAGATCGACGACTATCAGAACTTCTTTACCAGGCAGCCGTTGATTACGGAGTTCGAATATAAAGCCCACAGGCTCTGCGAAGAAAAAGAAACGGTAAGCGGAGCGGAACTCAATGCAATCTGGACCGATCTCTCTAAAGAATACAGGAGTCCTTCAGTTGAGTATTACGCTGAAGATTCCGCGGAATGGACCTATATCAACCATATTTACCTGACAAGCAATTACTATACCTTCAATTATGCGGTTTCGAAAGCAATAACCCTCGCCCTCTTCAAACAGTACAGGGAAGACCCCGAAACTTTTAATAAGAACTATGTCGCCTATCTTTCGGCAGGTTCTACAATGCCTCCCGAAGCAAAACTAAAGAAGTATTTCGGGATCAAGATCAACAGGCAGCTCTTTGAGGACGCAATGGATATTGTCGAGTTAAGAATTCAGGAATTGCATAAACTGGCAAAGGAAGAATAAATCTGAATTTAATCCAAGGTTCTGAATTAAATTCATGAGTTTAAGTATAATTCACAATCTAAATTTTTAAGTCTAAATTTATAAGTCTAAATTTATAAGTCTAAATTTGTATGTCTAAATTTATTCTGATCGTACAAATTCTGAATACTACTTGATTCCTTGAAAAAATAATATTGTGAAGAGGAAAACCTGGACTGAAGAGGGGTGAGAAGAACTAAGAAAAAACCAGCGAACCACGCTCTTATATTCTTTCTTCAAGCATGTAGCGGTTTTTCGGAACATATATAAAATCTGAGAAATTCAAATTTCAAGATTATTGCAGGAAATAAAAAAGATTTATATCTAAGGATACTTTGCTGGATTTTGTGGTTTGCAATTCAGGCCTCAGTTAATTTCAGAACCGAAGAATTTCCGAGGGTTTAGCAGCTAAATTAAAACAGCTGAAACTGAAAATAACTCAGGAACAGGTCTATGCTGATTCGTGCAATAAATTAAATGCAGGATCGGTAAAAGATAAATGTGAAATGGGACTCAAAAAGGAATGGTGAAACTTTGAAAGCTCTTGTTATCATAGATATGACTAACGATTTTGTGTTTGAGACCTACGAATATAAAGGAACGTTATATGAAGGAAAACTTGTAGCCCCTATGGGAAAAGCAATCATCGACAAAATAGCCGGGCTAATTAGAAAGGTAGTACGTGGGGGAACAGTCAGTGTAATCAGGCTTCCGAAAGATCACCTCAATGCCTTTATGAATCCCGAACTCGAACTGAAAGCTGCAGAGCTGGGAATTGATGAAGTATTCATGACAGGTCTGGTTGAGGAGGTCTGCATATACATTAATAGCCTGGGTTTCCTTGAAAGGGGTTTTCGAACAAATACCGTAAAAGGGTGTACAGCGCCTTTCGATGAAGAAAAAGGTAGAGAGGCCTTTAGGGAACTTACGAAATGCGGAGCAAAAATGGTTGACGATGTCCCGGAAAAAGATATAAAAGTTATTCTACTTCTGGAAGACGAGCATGATGAAAACTCCGAAGAGATAAAGTCTGGAGACTGGCCGCCCCATAATATGAAAGGAACCCCCGGAGCCCTGACCGTAAAACCGATTCAGGATGCACTTGAGGGAAGGTATAAATAAGATCTCAAAATGGAAAGACCGAAAGTTAAAGATCTGAAGTTAAAGATCTGAAGTTAAATATCGAAAGTTCTCCTGATAAGTTTAACTCCTTGATGATTCAGGAAAGTAACTTTAGAGCGCTTAAAAGACTTTATTCTGTTAAATTCAGATTAAAAAGCTTTATTTTGTTAAATTCAGATATTAAGGCAATTATTTCAAATACGCCGCTATAAAGCTGGGATCAACGAAAGGTGGATATCCATTTGCAGTAGTATTGGAATAAAGGTGCAGACCTGAAGAAAAGGCAAAATCCAGAGGCTGCAAGTTATAGTTTACCTGAGCCCAGCCTCAGGAATTACACTTATCCCTTATAACCATAACAGGAACCTTAGAGTGACGGACCAGATTTCCTGCAACGCTGCCAAGAAGCAGCCTGTCCAGTCCTTTTTTTCCCAGAGTGCCCATGATAATAATATCCATTTTTTCCTCTTCGGCATACCGGATCAGCTCGTATGAGGGATTGCCTTCAAGAAGGACAGATTCCACATTGATTCCTTTCATCTCTCCTGAGCCTTTTACATAATTTACAGCTTCCTCCCCCTGTCTTTTCCACGCCTCGTATACTGACTTCCAGTAAGGGTCCACACCCAGAGAAAGGGAATCCCCATCAATAGAAGCCAGGTAGTCCGTTGAGACCACATAGATTGCATAAACTGTCCCTCCACTCAATCGAGCAAGTTCTAACCCTTTGTCAACAGCCAGCCTGGAGCAGGCCGAACCGTCGGTTGCAATCATTATTTTCTTAAAATTAACGATTTCCATATAAAAACCCTCAACTACATTATTTCCTTGAGGAAATATAACAGCATCGGGGTTTGTAAAGTGAAAAAACCGTGGAACCTTTTAATTTGGAAGATTTTGATCTTCGGCAATATAAAAAAAGTAAATTTAGTTAGTACCAATCTGCCGTTTGTTAGTTATTTGCTTACCTTTTTTTCAGTATATTGGCTTCGATCCTGATATTACGGCTTTTAATTGAAGTTTATGTTTCCTATTCAGTTTCGTCCGTTATCCGCCTGCAACAGGCGGGATAAGGACTACCAGGTCTCCTTCTTTCAATTCCGTCCCGGACCCTTTAAGGAAGTCTATATCCCTGCCGTTAACCAGAAACCTGACCCTGGGATTCTTGTCCTCAAAGGGTTTTCCCACGGCAACCTTGAAATCCGCTCCGAAGTGGGATTCGAGAACCTTAAGCAGGGTTTCAACCGTATCGCTTGGATGAAGTTCAAAGGGCATTTCATGCACTCCGGTAATCTCGCGAATCGAGGCCAGGAATTTTACGTTTACATTCATTTTATCTTCCCGTCTGAAACCCCATGTCTGAAAACCCCATAAACCCAGCTCTTACCTGCAGGCGAAGCCTTTGATAGCTGCATCTAACTGTAGTTTCGGGTTTTCCGCAGTTTTTATCGGACAATTCCGAGTTCCTTTAACTTTTCTTCAGTGGGCCTTCCGTCAACCCAGCCCCTGAGTTCGTAGTATCTGTCAATCATCTCAGGCACATGGGAAACCTGCCCTTTGGACGGGCCGCTTGTTATTGTTTCTTCCGTGAGGCGCTTTGGAAGGACGTCCTCTGCCCTGCCAAGCCCATAACTGTTGTTTATTACACGTTCGAGGTTTGTGATTCTCTCTCCTATCCTGAGCAATTTTTCAGGGTCAAGCTCCAGGCCTGTAATCGCCTGAAGCATGCCTGCATACTGGGGAAGCCAGATTGCAAAACTGGTAAAGAGGCAGATCACGGTTGAGTTGATTGCAGAAACCGTATCCTGCATGAAAATGGTCCATTCAGGTTTGTTTTCAATGGAATACGGGTCAAGCTTTTTCGGAATTCCAAGGATTTCGGCCGGGATCGTGTAGCCATAGACATGGTCTCCTCCACGGTTTGCGGTTGCATATTCCAGGCCTATGCCCTGGATCGAGCGCGGATCATAGGCTGGCAGCTCCATGCCCTTCACGTTTATGGAAAGTTCGGGAGCCTTATATTTTTCCGCAAGCTTTTTCGAACCAAGTGCCAGGTCTGCTCCGAATCCGGCTTTATATGCCGTTCTCCAGACGCATTCCACCATTGCCGCTGCATCTCCGAATTTAAGGTTTAAGCCCTGCAGACGCTCTTCAGGGATCTTTCCTTTCTCAATAAGTTCCATGGCGCAGGCAATAGTCCCTCCCATAGAAATAGTGTCGATCCCGAACTCATTACAGTAATGGTTGGCTTTTATAACCGCATCAAGCTCTTTTACTCCGCAGTTGGACCCAAGAGCGAAAATGGTCTCATACTCCGGGCCTTCGGTATATTTGACGCTGAAGGGGCCCTCGGGAACAGTGGATCTTCTTCCGCAGATAATAGGACAGCCCCAGCAGCCATTTGTACCTGTAAGATAGGTTGCAGTAAGCCGTTCTCCGCTTTGCTCATCGGCCTCAGGGAAATGGCTATTCTGGAAGTTTCTTGAAGAGTATGCCCCATGTGCATTGACTATATTCACAAGGACCGCGGTCCCGTAGACATGCAGCCCTCCTTTGGGGCCTGTGACCGGGTTTTCCTTAATAAGGTTCATTGCCTCTGCAACTTTTTCGACAAGCATTTCCGGATTTGCAGGTTTCTGTCTTTCATTTCCCGAAACCACTATTGCTTTCAGCTTCTTGCTGCCCATGACAGCGCCTGACCCGGTCCGGCCTGCCGTCCTGTATTCATCGTTCATTATACAGGCCATGGAAATCAGGTTTTCTCCGGCAGGGCCTATGCAGGCGACTGATGTTTTTCTGGGATCCTTTGTAGTCCTGTCGATAAGTTCAGCCGTGACATTAATTGTGGTCATGCCCCAGATTTCGGGAGCTTCCACGAGCTCAGCCTTCCCGTTTATAATGCTCAAGTAGACCGGCTTATCCGAAATTCCTCTGACAATTACTCCGTCATATCCTGCAAATTTCAGATACGTTCCCCATTTTCCTCCCGAGTTTCCGCTCCCCAATCCACCTGTCAGGGGGGATTTGCTGGTAAGAATGTGATAACGTCCGCTCGTGGGTACTCTCGCCCCTGTAGCCGGACCGGTCATGAAAATCAGAAGATTATCCGGATCAAATGGCTGGATATCCTCTCTGAGCTCATCGTATATGAATTTCAGGCCGAGCCCTTTTCCTCCGATGTACATCCTCAGAACTTCTTCGTCAAGCGGTATATCCTTAAGCTCTCCACTTTCAAGATTAACATCCAGGATTTTTCCTACGTATCCCCCTAACATAGATAGCCCTCCCCAAAGGTTTATTTCTTCATTCAAATAACGGCATCTTCCGGTTTCCGGTTCAATTTCCCCTTCCTCCCTTCAAAAGAAGTTTTGATGAGAGCTGCCAGGTAATGAAATGATTTGAGTGTAATACCAATTTGAGTAACCAATTTGATTAGTATTAATTATGCTAAAGTTCCTTTATAAAAGTATTCACGTAAAAAGAATTTGTTGTAAAAATATATTCTGTTTATTAGTTCTCTAAACTTATTAAACCTTTAAAAATAGACTGTATAAACCATCAAAACCGAACTCTTTCAGGTCTCAGGTCAATAAGCTACTATAATGGGTTACAGGATAATATCTACGAATAACTACCATATTACGAATAACTACCATATTACGAATAACTACCATATTACGAATAATTATCATATCATGAATAACATCATATCACGAATGACTATCATATCACGAATAACTATTATATCTAAAAATAAATATCACACACCGTTTTAATTTTAAAGATAAATGTCTGATTTATGTGACTTATATCACCGATCATATCTTTGAACTTTCCTGTACCTTTATTCTTATATCGAATTCGGTACCTTTGTCCTTCCTCATCTCGATTTCACCATCTAACTGGTCTACAAGAATGTTTACGAGCTGCAGACCAAGCGTGTCTGAATTCTCTAAATCAAGTTTCCCAGGAATTCCTACTCCGTCATCTGAGATAATCAGGGTATACCCCGTACATTTTCCAGTAATTTCTTTTTCATTACTACCTGGTGAATTTCCGGCTTTCTCTTCTTTGAATAATTTAATCCGAATTTCTCCTCTATTCCTGCCTGGAAATGCATGTTTTAATGAATTGGAAACCAATTCATTAACAATTATTCCCAATGGGACCGCAATATCCATGTCAAAGAAAATATCTTTTTCAAGATCCGTTTTTAAGCTGATCTCAGCATTTCCAAGGTTATATGTTTGAAAAAGGTTCTCAACGAGCTTTTCAAGGTATGGGGAAAAGTTCAGGGTATTGTCTCCTTCGCCTTCATGCAATTCTTCATGGATCAGGGCAATGGACATTACTCTGTCCTGGCTTTCCCTGAAGGCGGCTAGAACTTCTGAGTCCTTAATATCTTCTCTGTTATTGAATTTCTCAGCCTGAAGGTCAAGCAGGGAAGAGATTACCTGCAGATTATTCTTAATTCTGTGGTGGATTTCCTGTTTGCGGGCAATCTCGATATTTTTCAGAGCTTCTTCAGCCTTTTTACGTTCAGTAATATCGGTGAGCATGCCCATCGAGCCCATAAACTTGCCATCCTTATCAAGAAGGGATTTAGCATTTACGAGCACCCATGAGTATGAGCCATCCTTACGTATTAATTTCAATTCGTGGCTCTCATTGACACCCCTCCGCCTCCTTTCCAGACTAAGTTTGAGGTTAGTCTTACATTCTTCGTCGGCAAAGTCCAGTATAGATCTGCCAATCATTTCTTCCTGACTGTATCCTAACATCTCCGCCATTTTCTCATTGACGTAAGTAGTCCTTGTTTCAGCGTCAAGTATCCATATACCTTCATTTGCTGTCTCTACGATATTGCGGTACTTTTCCTCGCTTTCCCGAAGTTCTTCTTCTACTCTTTTTCTTTCGGTTATATCTCTGGAAATGAACGAGGTCGCAGTCAGCTTTCCATGGCTATCAAAAACCGGAGAAAGAGTTATTGAAACGTCTATTATCTTCCCGTCCTTTCTTAACCGTGAAGTCTCATGATGGCGGATTTTCTTTCCCTTTTTGACCATCTCAGTTAATTTTTTTGTTTCTTCATCTAAATGGGATGGAGCCAGGATGGAAGCGGTCTTTCCAAAAATTTCTTTAGCTGAATAACCATAAACCTGCTCTGCTCCTTTGTTCCAGCTTGTAATAACGCCGTCAAGTGATATAGTTCCAATAGCATCATTTGACGATTCCACAATATTCGCTAAGCTCTGAATTTTCTCTTCTGATTTTTCACGCTCAGTAATATCCTGAACCGTCCCTCTCATTCGAACAGGATTATTTCTCTCATCAAAAATAACTTCTCTTTCTGAATGGACTATGCGCTCTTCTCCGTCAGGCCGAACTATTCTATAATCAGTAGCATAAACTTTTCCATCGAAGGCTTCACCAGTTGAGCTACATACATAATCCCTGTCCTCTGGATGTACGTAACTTAAAAATTTATCATAAGTTATGCATTCTTGAGGGGAACGCCCAAAAATACGGTACATTTCCTCAGACCAGTGTAATTTACCAATTACAAGATCATTATCCCAATTTCCAATATGAGCCATCTTTTGAGCTTCAGCAAGACCTCTTTCACTCTCTTTCAAAGAGTTATAAGCTTTCTCAAGCTCTGAGGTACGCTCTTTTACTTTTTCTTCTAAATTGTCATGTGCCTTTTTTAGGGCTTCTTCTGTTTTCTTACGTTCAGTAATATCGCGTGCAGCAGCAAAAACCCCAATAACCTTACCATTCTCGTCTCTATAAACTGAGGCATTGTACAAAACCGGAGTTATGCATCCATCTTTATGTTGAACCTCCAGAGGATAATCCCGGACTTCGCCATCGGTAAACACTTGCTGATAGCCTGCAAGGGCTTTCTCAGGCTCAGTAAAGTAATCTGAAAAATCAGTCCCAATTAAATCATTTCTGGAATATCCGGTAACCTGTTCTGTAGCACCATTCACATCCGTAATTTTGCCATCAGGCCCAATGGTCACCAGTGGGTCAAGGCTTGCTTCAATCAGACTGCGATTATAAAGATTTGATAGTCTGAGAGCTTCTTCCGCCTTTTTCCTCTGCAGCGCCTGCGTCACCGCCGGCACGATAGCTTCAAGATCCTCCTGCTGCTCGCAGTTATAGCCGCCTTCGCGGTTTGCGACCGCGATCACACCCATTGTCTTCCCATTCTGGACAAGAGGCACGCCAAGAAATGACGTGAGTGGAGGATGTCCGCAAGGAACACCGATACTGTCGGGATGTGACTGCGGATCATTGGTAAAGAAGCTTTTCTCGTTGATGATGACACTGCCATACAAACCATGGATAATAAAATTGCTTGGGGAACGGCGATGCCCTGTTTTGTCGGACATAAGGCACTGTTCCCATCCAAGCTCGCTTTTTGCAACATCGTGTAGTAGCCCGTCAGAGCCCATTTCATTAATGAAACCAAACTGGCTGCCGGTCACTTCCAGAGCTACAGACAAACACGCATTTCCCAGTTCTTCTTCTGTTTTTGCCTGCACTACATTGCTGAAAATTTTATTGATTCCCTCAAGAATGCGATTGTATCTGAGCATCCTGTGTTCTTCTTGCTTGCGTTTGGTAATATCATCAAACAGGGTATATACCTGGAAAGGCTTGTCTTCTCCAGTCCGGAAAAGGGGAACAGCATTAATATTGATCCAGCGGTAGCAGTTCTCCCGAGGATTATAAACTCCCATCATCACATCTTGAACTTTCTTTCCTGTTCGGAGGGATATCATAGCTGGATGCTCGAGTCCCGGGAACGGAGAGCCATCTTCCCGGATAGTAAGGTCCTCCTCACCCACAGAAGAGCTGCCCAGGAACTCAGCCGGAGTCTTGCCAAGAATACGCTCTGCTGCGGGATTCATGGAGATTATCTTACCGCTGGCGTCCTGGTAGACCACACCTTGAAGCATAGTCTCATATAAGAGTCGAGAATGTTGCTCAGACTGGAGAAGATCCTCTTCTGTCTGCTTGAGCCTGGTGATGTCGCTAAAGACCGCAATGAAACGATTACCTCCCATCGGGCTTGCAAATACTTCAAACCACTTGCCAAGAGAAGCGTTGTATTCTTCGAAGTGCATTCCCATACCTGTACGAACAACCTCTCCGTAGCGATCCAGCCATGTCTGCTCGACTATAGGGAGTAGTTCTTTGAAACCCCGACCTATAATCTGCTCTCGCCTGAGACCTGAATACTTTTCATACGCGAGATTAACATCAAGAATGATATTGTCGATGGGCTGACCTTTTTCATTAAAAACGATCTCACCAATCTCTACTGCCTGTTCAATCAAATTGAAGAGCTTCTGGTATTTCTCTTCGTTCTCTAGAGTCTTTTCTTCAAGCTCTTTCTGGTCACTTATATCGAATCCAGAAATGTTTACACACTCTTGTATGGATAAGGGGTGAAAAATAACCAGGTATACACTTTTTCCCGCGTTAACTTCCATTTTTTCCGGGCTATTCCGGGAAATTACCCTTCGCACAATATCTCCGATGCTCGAAGGCAATTTTTCTCCTACTCTCACGCCCCACTCATACAACAAGGGGTCGCCTGCCTTATTTGAGTAAAGAACAGTACCGTCCTTTCCAACACTGAGCACAGGATTTGGATTTATAGCTGGAGATTGCCCCATTTTATCTTTCATTTTCCCCTCAGGCTCCCTCTCTTAGGCGAATATGCCGAACCTTTTTATTCATTTATATTGCTGGATTTAATGCCTGTTTATCTTTTTCTGTTACTGTAAACTTGATAGTAAATTCAGTCCCATTGTTTCTTTTCACTTCAAGTTCCCCATCTAATTGATCTACAAGGGAAGTTACAAGCTGAAGCCCCAGGCTGTCGAGGTCTTCAATATCAAGGTTTTCAGGAATCCCTATGCCGTTATCGGAAACTGTCAGAACGAAATCAGAGCTCTTACAGCCATAGCTTTTGTATTCTCCTTTTTCTTCTCTACGGAGTTTGATCTGGATTTCTCCTTTATCCTTTTCAGGAAATGCATATTTGAGGGAGTTTGAAACCAGTTCGTTGATGATTATCCCTAATGGAATAGCAGCATCCATATCTAAAAAAAGGTTCTCTTCCAGATCGAGATTTAAGCTAACATCGGTTCCGAGCCTGTATGTCAGGAGTAGATTATCAGCTAATTCCTTGATGTATTGAGAAAAGTTAAGCACATCGATATTTTCACCTTTGTACAATTCCTCATGTATAAGGGCAATAGAAAGAACTCTGTCCATGCTTACTTTGAAAGCGTTCAGCACTTCTGAATCTCGAATATTATTTTTGCCTTTAAACATCTCAGCCTGTAGGTCCAGAAGAGAGTAGATTACCTGAAGATTATTCTTGATTCTATGATGGATTTCCTTTTTACGGGCAATTTCGAAATTCCTGAGAGCTTCTTCAGCTTCTTTTCGCTTTGTAATGTCAGTGTGGAGGTTCAGAGTTCCAAAAAACTTACCATCCTTATCAAAAAGAGATTTGGAATTTGTATGTGTCCAGATAGGGTAGCCGTCTTTACGTATAAATTTAATTTCAAAGCTCTCATTGACGTTACTCCATCCTTTATCTAACTTCTGTTTGATAATAGCCTTACTTTCATCACTGAGAAGGTCCCACATCGGTCTGCCAGTGAGTTCTTCTGAACTGTAACCAAACAGATCTTCAATCTTCTTATTGACGAAAGTAATTCTTTCTTCAGCATCAATTATGCTTATGCCTTCATTTGCTGTTTCTACGATGTTACGGTACTTTTCTTCACTTTCCAGAAGTTTTTCTTCTATTTTTTTTCTTTCTGTTATATCTCTGGAAATGAAAGAGACAGCAATAAGCTTTCCATAGGAATCAAAAACCGGAGAAAGAGTTATCGAAACGTATATTGGCACACCGTCTTTTCTTAACCGTAAGGTCTCGTAACGTTGGACTTTTTTCCCATGTTTGATCTCTTCAATTAGTTTTATAGTTTCTTTATCTAAATGAGGGGGAGCAAAGATGGACACGGGTTTTCCCAAAACTTCTTCCACCGAGTAACCATAAACCTGCTCAGCTTCCTGATTCAAGCTGGTAATGATGCCATCTAGAGACATAGTTCCAATAGCATCGTTTGATGATTCAACAATATTTGCCAGGATTTTGATCTGTTCTTCTGCTCTTTTTATCTCAGTAATGTCCTGAACTGTTCCTTTCACTTGAATAGGGTTATTTTCCTCATAAAAAACAATCTCAGCTTCTGTATGGACTATGCGTTCTTCTCCATTAGCTAAAATTATTCTATAGTCACCCTTAATAGGTTCTCCATCTAAACCCTTTTTTATGGCATTATTCACACGGTCTCGGTCATCGGGATGTACATAAGTTAGAAATTCGTCGTAAGTTGCGCCTGATTCTTGAGGGGAACGTCCAAATATGCGATATAGCTCTTCAGACCAACATACTTCGCCAGTTACAAGATTCCAACCCCAATTTCCAATATGAGTCATCTTTTGAGCTTCCGCAAGCCCCTGTTCACTTTCTTTCAATGATTCATAAGCCTTTTCAAGCTCTGCTGTGCGTTCTTTAACTAATTTTTCCAAATTGTCATGCACTTTTTTTACAGCTTCTTCTGCTTTTTTTCGTTCAGTAATATCGCGTGCAGCAGCAAAAACCCCAATAACCTCACCATTCTCATCTCTATAAACTGAAGCATTGTACAAAACCGGAGTTATATTTCCATCTTTATGTTGAATCTCCAAAGGATAATCCCGAACTTCGCCATCGTTGAACACTTGCTGATAGCCTGCAAGGGCTTTTTCAGGCTCAGTAAAGTAATCTGAAAAATCAGTCCCAATTAAATCATTTATGGAATATCCGGTAACCAGTTCCGTAGCGCCATTCACGTCCGTAATCTTGCCATCAGGCCCGATGGTTACCAGTGGGTCAAGGCTGGCTTCAATAAGGCTGCGGTTGTAAATATTTGATAATCTAAGAGCTTCTTCTGCCTTTTTATTCTCAGTAATATCTCTGGTGATAGTAGAGATAGCCACAAGCTTTCCAGAAGCGCCAAAAACCGGAGAAAGAGTAACTGAAACATTTATTATTGTTCCATCCTTTTTCATCCGCAAAGTTTCGTAGTGATGAACCCTTTCTCCCTGTTTAATTATTTCAACTAGTTTTTTTGTTTCTCCTTTAAAATCATCTGGTTCAAGTACGGATATGTTTTTTCCCAGAACTTCTTCAGCCATATATCCATAAATTTTCTCTGCGCCATTATTCCAGCTGGTAATAATACCATCAAGAGACTTAGTTAGAATTGCATCATCAGATGACTCCACAGCGTTCGCAAGTGTTCGAATTTTTTCTTCTGCCTTTTTAAGTTCGGAAATATCACGTGCTGCAGCAAAGACCCCAATTATTTCGCCAGCTCCGTCTTTGTAGACTGAGGCATTATATAAAACAGGAGTTATATGCCCATCTTTATGTTGAATTTCGAGAGAATAGTTACGGACCAACCCTTCCTTGAACGCACGTTGATAACCTTCTCTGGCTTTTTCAGGCTCAGTGAAATAGTCTGAGAAGTCGGTGCCTATAAGTTCGTCTCTAGAACGGCCTGTAACTGTTTCAGTGGAGTTATTGACATCAGTTATTTTTCCGTCTGGCCCAATTGTTACTAAGGGATCAAGGCTGGCTTCGATAAGGCTGCGATTATAAAGATTTGATAATCTTATAGTTTCCTCAGCCTTCTTGCGCTCGGTAATGTCTATGAATGCAGAAATAGATCCGCGTAGGTTTCCCTGCTCGTCACGCAAGGGCCTTGCATTGCCCAATACGTGCCGTATTTCACCATCAGAAGATATAATCTCCAGCTCGAAGTCGTTTACCTCTATGCCTGCAGCAGCCATCTGCGACGGCATATTTGCAGGCTGTATCTCCACCCCGTCCTTAAATAAACTAAAGATCTCGGGCCTCTTTCCTTCAGGAGCGGACTTGGAAAAATTTGTACCCACAGGAATACGTATCCATTCATAGGAGAGGCGGTTACCAGTTATCTGAAGCGCCTGGGGATCATGTGCTATAAACACAGTAACAGGCACGGCATCCAATACTGCTTCAAGTTCCTCCGAGCGAGCCCGCTCACGTTTCTCGCTCTCTCGCAGTGCGTCAACCAGTGTCTCGCGTTCTGCCAGCGACTGGGCAAGTTTGAGATTGCTGTAGCCTAGCTTCGAGACCATATTGGCAAACGTCGTAAGGAAAGACATGCCTGTGTCCACAGCCGTCGGGCTCAACCTCGGAACTCTTTCAAGCGCGGCTATATATTCCTCTTCATTGAATCCATAGTGTCTGGCCTGAGACCGGAAAAGCTCATAGTCCAGAGGCTCGTCCTCAAAAAAGAACTGCCCTGAAAAGGCATAGCCGACGTGCTGGTTACCCACAATGATTGGGGTAGCTATATCCCACATATTGTTTTTGCACTTGTAAAGCTTAAACTCTCCAGGGGGAACACCCGAGGATAGCTTTATATCGCTTTCCACGCAATGCTTGCAGGCGTCGGGGTGAATCCTATGAAATTTTGTGCAGATGTCCTGCCATCCAACCCCTACCAGAACGTTGCCTTTGAGATCAACCAGGGCCATAGTAATGTGAGCAAGCTTATATAAGTCATCCATGAGGTACTGGATCACCCTGGCATCAATGATGTCTGCCAGCTCCAGGTTCGCCACCTCTCTGGCAGGCGGGAGCATATTTCCCGCTTTCAGCCTGATGTTCTGCTTATTCTGAGGCATAATTTCCTCGGTCGTCTTACTCTCTGTGAGATTTCTCCGCCCGGAATTTTCTATTCGCTCCCATTTTCCTTCCTTTTTAACCAGAGTGAATTGATGATTTGAGGCAATATCTATGGTTTCAGTTACATCGTGCGCATCGAGAGAATAGGTACATAGAGCTATTATAGGGTAGTTTCTAATAATAGTGTCCACTTTTTTCTCATAATAAACGAAATTACCCCAATCCTCTCTTTTCAGCCAAAAAGAATTACCGCCCAACCTCAGCCCATCATAATCTCTTGCCAGACCTTGATCGAATTTTTCAACCCAGCCATTTAAAGCTCTTTCCGAATCGAAAATGCCTTCTTTTATATACCAATCATTGTAGGGAATAATTTCAATTTGGCCATTTTCCAGATAAATATCAAGGTCAGGAATCGTTTTTCTCAAGGCTTCCTTTGCCTCTTCCGAATCTAGAGGGTATGTTGTGATCCACAGGCAAAATTCATTATTTTCCAGTCCTGCTTTGAAGTAAGGAACAAGTATTTCCGTCAAATCTTCCTTTGTCCGGTAGAACTGGCAGAAGTGTACTCCCCAGGGCAAATCTCCAATAATATCGATACCAGATATTCTCAGTTTTTCATTCATTCTGTACCTTTCCCAACAACTAAACATAATCTTTCAAGATTATATTACATTCTATATTAGCAATTAATTTTGAGACTAGGGAACTTTTTTGAAGCTCCTGGCAAATTAGCAAATATACCCCCAAATATTTTTAAAAAAAGAATCGTTCTACCTTGTAATTTTAATATATCTTTAGAAATAAAATTGCTAGTATATGAACGTTTTTACCCTGACCTCGTTAACATTAAGCCAAGAAGCTATTTTCCTAAAGAACTCATAAAGAAGTTCTTCAAATATATAAAAATTTTAAATTTTCAGGTGAATCTCGAGCTTTAGAAAATAATCATGCTTTAGTTATATATTCGTACCTGACATCGGCCTGTACTATCTCTGGCACCTGCCCCCACATGCCGATGTATTCCCCCTGAATCACAAGTGCCCCTCTTATTCCCGGAATCCCCTTTACGGCTTTGAAAGAATCTTCTACTGATTCCTTTCCGATGCCGACCTCGTTTCCAAGAGCCGTTGCAGCTGCATCCGCCAGGGAAACGTCATCCGAGAACACTGCAGCTGCATCCGCCATCCCGAAACTGATCGAGGGGCCAACCGTCCCTGCTGAGGTGCATACGCCTGTAATCGAGTCTCTGGGCTCGAAAACCAGGCCCAGGTTTTTTACGGGGGACTGTCCCGCGTAGATCCCAACCACAACAGGCCTGTCATTGATGAGTGCGATATCCCCTCCATTATCGACAATAGCGTATCTGGCCCCGGCTTCAACCATCGCTTCCACTGCAAGCGCCGAAATCGTACCTGCAACCGCACTCATTGGGCCTATACTCATAGTGTTTCCGGCTTTTATCATCCTCCTTACAACTTCAGGGGCATTTTCCGGGCATTCATAGGGTTCGAGAGTAAGCTGAAAATAAGGGTCGGATAGAATATACGTCTCAAGGGCTGCCCTGTGGATGCGGATCGCTTCTTTTGCAGCTTCGATATGGGCCTGGTTGTTGGCCGCAATCGTAACTATGGTTTCCTTGAGCTGGAAATGTTCTTTAATCGGGGAACTGGCAGGCTCTTTAGCGGGCTCTTTCATGGGATCTGGCATGAGATCCAGATAGGATTTATTGCTTAAAAAATAGGTGCTCCCGAGTTCCCGCAAGCCTTTTCACAAGCCTTTTCAAAAAAGGCTTGAGCGAAAACGACTTAACGGTGTGATAAACCGGTGCAACGGTTTCAGCGCAACGGTTTCAAAACAGGTTTGAGCGAAAAAGTAGTGAAGGGGTGGTCGCAAGCCTGTTTTTAGAAGGTTTGAGTGAAAATCCGTAGAAGGCAAAGGGGTTTAAAAATTTTCTTAAACCAGGCCCCTGCGCCTTTCACTTCTATATTCCTCGAAGAGACTTTGCAATTCGTCCTGTTTGGCTTTGTGGCGTTTTTCATCGGCTTCTTTTTCCCAGGCTGCGATTGCGGCTTTGAGGGTTGCGGGTTCGGCCATTGCAAAGTCTTCAGCCCTTTCAAGCGGGACATCCTTTAAGACCGGCACATCTCCTTTAAAGAAGGTTTCACTGGCTGCGTGCGAAATGTCCTCAGGGATGAGTACGGCACGGACTCCGGCTTCTACCAGGATCTGAGCTGTTGCGGCTCCGCCTCCGCTTGGATTTTCCAGAAAAACTACATCGCCTGTCTTAAGCCCGTATTTTTCCTTTGTCTCGGCAATGGATTCCTTCGTAAAGGCGGCAATAACTTTAACAGCCGTGCCTTCGCCGCGGACTTCCATCTTCTGGATTTTACGCAGCTTGTTGCTTCTGCGCCGCAGCTCTTTTACGGTTTTGTTTTTATGGCTGAGCTCTTTTTTCAGGTTTTCAATGTTTTCGTCCCTTATCTGGATTTCTTTTGATTTCCTTACTTCGCTGTAGGCTTCCTTTTTGAAGCTGTTCAGCCTTGACTCAAGTTTTGAGATCTTCCTGTCTTTTGCAATCAGTTCTTCTTTTAATTCCTCAAGATATGCCTGCAGGTTCTGAATCTGCTCGTTCTGCCGCTGGACAGTTTCCCTGATTTTAAGGAGTGATTCATCTACTGGCCTGTCTTCCGGCTTTTCGGCACGCTCTCTCGATTTTGGTTTTTCAGGCTCACCTGAGGCCCGGACTTTTTCAATTGCAGCTTCTATTGAAGCTCCACGGATTACATGAAACTTAATCAGCTCGAGGTCTGAATTCTGCGGGGCTTTCTTTTCAATTCGGGTAAAGATATTCTTGTAGCTCCTGTAGGTGAGAAGAGCCGCAGTCAGTGCATCCCTTTCATGGTCATTTGAATAGCCAAAAGTCTTTCCAAGCGCAATTTTTTCCTCGGCAGAAACCTCGATCCCGGGACTTGCAGGGACTGCATTGAAACTCCTTCTGATTTTCTCAACCGAACCCGGCATTGGAGTTACGTCACTTGCTATAACTGCAGGCTTTCCGTACTCCGCGATAAGCTTGACCACTTCGTCAGGAGCTATTCCCCTGAAACTTTTCAAGTAGAGAAGGTCTCCATCAAGAGAGAGAATTGCTATTCCCACAGTTGTTCCGGGGTCGATTCCCACGATCGTAAACTTACGTCTAGTGTTCTTCGGTCTAAGGGGAACGTACCGGATTTTATCGCGTTCAACGCTTCTTACGCTTACCTGAGCATCGTTGCTTGCCATTGGATGTATCGGTATCTCTCCGCGTTTTGCATAAACAGTGAATTCAGATCTGACATACCCTCCGAAACCTTTTACATTTACGGCTTCGAACCTGATGCCTTTTTCCCTGGAGAGATCTCTCAGGGCATTCTCAATCTCCCTGCTTCTTTGCAGCACAGCTCCGTGTACCTTCCTGCGGTACCTGTTCTGGCTCCAGCCTCCCCTTCCAAGGGAACGGGCTCTGCTGACTTTAATCTTTGTAATATCTTCAAAGAGGGAAACCTCATGCCCAACCCCCATATCTGCAAGGCGGGCACATGCTTCGGCTTCATCATTCGGGTTTTCAGGGTCAAAAGAAAACCCGTGTTTCCGTGCTAGCCTGACAAGCGGTTCAGGATGCAGCCCACCTGTGACCTGAACAAGTTTAACGCCATCAGGCAGCCGTTCCATAAGAGAAAGGAGCTCGCTTCTATCGGCTGCGAGCTCGAAAATATTGTCAACAGCTATTATCTCCGGCCTTTCCCTCTGGATCATGTTAAAGATCTTCTGGCGACGGAGCATACTTTGATGGGAAACTTCCCCGTCCTTAAGGATAGCTAGTGCATACCTGGGAAGTTCCCTTGCCCTGGGAGAGCCCCGGGCAATATCAATTCCGTAGATAATCCTTTTTTGCATGAGCCTCTATATTTTATTTTTTATAGAATATATATTTAACTGCATTCTTTTTTATTATTTAAATCTATTTACTAATATGATTTGCAGAGTTATTTATCGCGAATTCAGGATAGATGGGTACAACCTATGGGTACAACCCGATAGATTTTTCAGCCGATGCCCGAATAGAGTAGAGCAGACTTCTTTTGGTCTGTAAATAATAAACTTTTTTCAAGATTATCTGCTTCGGTTTTAATCACTCGTCAGCGACAGTCCTCAGTAGCCTGATATTTTATTTCTTAGCACTCCGACTAATTCTTGTCAGTATACAGAATACCCACTCCTCAGTGTCTACATTCCGGTAGCTTATTCTCTTCGATCTATTTTTTAATATGGAAAAACTCGATTTACTAACCCACAAATGTGCAAAAATAGGGTGAAAGGATGATTAGCCTTCCATCCATTATTTTTGATCAAATTTTATCTTTTTATACCAAAAATAAATATCTGTTTCATACATCAAACATCGATATTTTCTTTCTTTTTATCTCCACTTTCTTTTTATCTCCACTTAGTACTGCTGGCTGTTATTCTCAGTTTTTGCCACGGTTTATCGCTTACTATCAGCCGATTCTATGGCATTGTCATCCTTTGAGCTGCTTTTTGCAGGCACAGGAGTCTTAGCCGTTTTTGAGGCAGTAATGTCAGTAAGCTCAGGGCCGGAATTTGTAAGATCCATGCCGGGACTTAAAAGATCTGTACCCGGATCTGCAACAGGAGGCGTCTGCTGCTGTGGATCGGATACAGGTACAAGAGGCAGGTAATCGGTAAAGTTCGTTCCATTATACTTTACATCTGCAATGCCGTTTTCATCCTTATCCGGCGCGGTTTGAGAGAAACCTGTCCCGTCGGGGCTTGCCCAGAAGTTGCCTCCCATATAAGGACCTCCGACAATGTTTGTACCTGCCTTCTTTACTGTATTCCAGGTATTTCTCCTGTTTCCGACGTGTACATTCAGAGTATTATTGAGATAATTATTGAATATAGTGTTGTTATCACAGGCTGGACACATGGAAAGACCTGAGATATAATTGAAAGCAAGAATATTTCCGGAAAGCGTACTGTTATCCGAGAAATTCAGACGAATACCCCATATGTTTTCATTAACCGTATTTCCGGAGATTATACTGTAATTTGAATGTGATATCCACATTCCGTACCGGATATTCTCCGAGAGATTATTCCCTGAAATTATACTCAGGTTTGAATTTGTCAGGTAAATTCCCATATCGTTCCTGCTTATCGTATTATTATTGAGATTGTTGCTGCTTGAATTTATAAGGTAAAAACCGTGACCCGCATTCGAGCTTACCAGATTCCCGGTCAGGTTGTTGTTACTGCAATTATTCTCCAGAATAATTCCGTGACGGTTTGAATCGGCACTGTTATTTGAGAGTATATTCCCTTCCGAGTGCATGAGCTGAATTCCGGATTTCTCGCTCAGGTTCATTTTATTGTCTGAAATCGTATTATTTTTTGAGTTACTCAGATATAGCCCGAAATAATTTTCCGAAAGGTCATTGTTACTTATGGTACAGTAACTGCATCCGGCTAGATGGACCCCTGTTACCTGGGCGTATTGGGTTGATCGGACTTTAAACCCGTTAACTGTTGTATTATTTGCTCGTATGTGAAATACATTTACTTTAGGGTTGTTTGCCGTAACTATTGTATCCTCAGGATTCCCGGATTCTGACCTTATTGTCAGGTTTTGTATACCGATTATTATGTTCTCGGTATAATTACCGGGTTTTACAATTATTACATCTCCCGAACTTGTATTATTTACCGCGCCCTGTATTGATTCTCCTGGCTGGACGAGAATCTCGACCGCAGTCCCTGTACTCGAGCCTAATGTGAAAATAAGAAAAGCTACAGCTAAGCTGACAAACCTGTTTATTTAAATCCCCCGCATTCAATGTAAATTATTATTTAAGCTTTTATTAATAGGCTAGAATTTAAACATTAAACCATATGAATATATTGGATTAGAATAATATCAAAATAAAGACATAAATCTATAACGCAAATGATAATCAGGAGATAGTTTACTGAAAAATCAACCGTGCAGTTTTTCTTTTTCCGTGCCTGAATTATCTTTGTAAAAAAGAATTTCAATGCTCGGCCCACAAGAAATTACCTGTACACATAACATAAAGTGTTACAGCTCGATAAATCCGAAAGGGATTGAATAGACTACTGATGAATTTTTAATTAATTTTCTAATAGTTTCTAATCAGTTTCGAATGAGTTTTGAATGAGTTTCTAATGAGTTTCTAATGAGTTTCTAATGGGTTTCTAATGAATTAAGGAAAGTAATTCCAGAAACTCTAGAATTTAACAGCAAGGTCGAAAATTTAAAAATAAAGTCCTGAATTTATAATAGGATCTGGAATTTAAGAATAGGACCTGGAATTTAAGAATATAATCCAGGAATCAGAAAGAGATAAAATTCAGGGATTCGAACCGTGAAAAGAACAATTAAAAATTAAAAATCGGAAAATAAGATGAAGGTATGAAATCTTCATCCTATTTTCTTTGATACTGATTTTTATTTTTACCTCTCAATTCTCTTTTTATTTTCGTTTATGCAGGAATACCGTAAGAAGACAGGCTACGAAGTAAACCGCTTCAAATCCGGGTGTGCTTGGAATTTTTCCCGTCCCTGTTTCCTGTTTAGTTTCCGAGGCTGTAATATTCTGCCCAGGGTCCTGAGTGTCGGTTTCAGGCTTCGTTTCAACTCCGGCTTCTTTCTCTCCGGCTTTCCCTGTTATTGCAAAGAACGAGAACTCCGGGGTTTCTGCCGTGAAGTACAGATATTTGTCGTCTTCTTTTAACAATTTCACTGGGAGCTGTGACCATTTTTTGTCGCTGTACCTGTTGAGCGTGATTGAAGCCTGGTCGATGTCTTTATCCTCAGTCCAGGATTTCTCAACCTTGAAGCACACTACAGGGTTTCCAATGTTCTTTTCAGTTGCAAACCCTGAGTTTCCTACCCAGAGATTGAAATACTTATAGACCTCGCCTGAGGATAGATTGGATACCAGGGTTGATTTTGTTTTGAGCTGCTCGGCAATGGTTGTAGTCTTGCCGACAGTCTTCTTTGCATCGAAAGTCACATAAACAACGCAGGTTGCATTCTTTGCGAAATCAAACTTTACAGGCTTTCCGTTTGCAACATGTGCCTGTGAAATCTCTTTAACCTCGACATTTCTTGCAGGTTCAGGGGAACCGCCGCCGCCACTGCTTCCACCGCTGCTGCTGTGGCTGCTTCCGCCACTGCTTCCGCTACTGGAGCTGCTTTCCTGCATTACGTTTGTCTGGGCATTTTTTGAGAAAGTGCCGTTTGCATTGCCCGCTGTCAGGGAAACAGTATAGGTTCCTGCGGCAGAATAAGTATGCATCGGGTTCTTTTCGGTTGAAGTAGCTCCATCTCCAAAGCTCCAGTTCCTTGATATCGCGTGTTGCGAAAGGTCAGTAAACTGTACAGAAAGAGGAGCATAGCCGCTCGTTACATTGGCACTGAAGTCTGCAACAGGAAATAATGGTGGAACTATAAACTGCCCGAAAGCAAAAGGAGCTTCTCCTACAGGCACAGTGGCTGTAACAGTGTTTGTTGCTGCGTCAATTACAGAGACATTATTGTCAACACCGTTTGTGACATATACTTTAGTTCCATCCGGACTGACTGCAACTCCGAGGGGACGGGTCCCCACTCTCACTGTGGCTGTAACAATATTTGTGGTTGTGTCAATTACAGAGGTAGTATTATCGTCAGAGTTCGCGACATATACCTTTCTTCCATCTGGGGTTACTGCAACTCCAAAAGGAAAACTTCCTACATTCAATGTGGCTGTGACCTTGTTTGTAGTTGTGTCAATTACAGAGACAGTATTGTCATTACCGTTTGCCACATATACCTTTGACCCATCAGGGACAACGGAAACTCCTATAGAACCGGCTCCTACATTTACCGTGGATGTAACGGTATTTTTCGCAGTATCAATTACAGAGACAGTACTGCTGTAAGTTAAGTTTTCCATATAAGCTGAACTCGCCACATATACCTTTTTTCCATCCGGTGTGACTGCAACTCCAGAAGGATAGATCGCTACAGGCACAGTGGCTGTAACAGTGTTACTGGATGTGTCAATTACAGAGGTAGTATTGTCGTCAGAGTTTGCGACATATACCTTTTTTCCATCCGGTGTGACTGCAACTCCCTCAGGAGCATTTCCGACATTCACCGTGGTTGTAACAGTGTTAGTAGCTGTGTCAATCACAGAGACGCTGCTGCTGTTTTCGTTCGCGACATATACCTTTGTTCCATCCGTTGTGACTGCAACTCCCATAGGATCACTCCCTACAGGTATAGTGGCTGTAACGGTGTTTGTAGCGGTATCAATTACAGAGACATTATTGCTGTAATAATTAGTAATATATGCATAAACAGGACGCTGGAGA
This sequence comes from Methanosarcina sp., assembly GCF_049706645.1. GTDB lineage: Archaea > Halobacteriota > Methanosarcinia > Methanosarcinales > Methanosarcinaceae > Methanosarcina. The sequence goes on from NZ_JBNAKP010000010.1 coordinate 105,152, forward strand.
ACATCTATATTAATAAGTTTTGAAGCTGTTCCGTTTCCATTGTTTACGGTCAGGTTGACAATATAAGTTCCTGCTTTTGAATATGTATGTGCTGGACTCTGTTCAGTCGAAGTAGCTCCGTCCCCAAAATTCCAGTTCCAGCTGGTTGCATTTTCAGAACTGTCCGTAAACTGCACAAAAAGAGGGGCATATCCGCTCTTATCACTGGTGGTGAAGTTTGCAACAGGTATCTTTAATTCCACTTCTGAGACCGTACACATGTAAATATCCCAGTTTCCATTACGGTCGTCCCACCATACGATCCTGTCCCCGTAGATAGCCGGACTGAATTGGTTGAGTTCATTGGCGGTGATTCGGGTTTCTGTAGAGCTGGAGAGGTTGTACATGTAAATATCGGCGTTTCCATTGCGATCATCCTCCCATACTATTCTGTCCTCATGGATGGGAGTTGACCATATCTGGTTTGATTCGTCGGTGGTGATTTGAGTTTCCTTTGAGGTAGAAATGTCGTACATATAGACATCCGCATTTTCAAAGTCACTCTGATTTCCATTGCGCCAATCCATCCAGACTATCCTGTCTCCGTGGATAAAAGGAAGTTCCTGATTTAATTCATTAGTTGTAATCCGGGTCTCCGTAGAAGTGGAAAGATCATACATGTAGATATCGCGGTTTCCATTGCGGTCATCCTCCCAGACTATCCTGTTCCCATAAATATAGGGATAATACTGACGGAATTCGCTGGTGGTGATTTGAGTTTCTTTAGAGATAGAAAGGTCGTACACGTAGATATCCCAGTTCCCCTCATACTGTTCATCAGCGTTTATACTTCCTCCATTACGACCGTCATTGTACACTATCCTGTCCCCGTAGATGACAGGATACTCCTGATCCGATTCATTGGTGGTAATTTGAATTTCTCTGGAAGTGGAAAGATCGTACATGTATATATCGGAATTTCCGTTGCGGTCGTCCATCCACACTATCCTGTTTCCATGTATAGTAGGCCACGTCTGGTTTGACTCATTGCTAGTAATCTGAGTTTCCCTGGATGTAGAGAGATTATACGAATAGATATCGGTATTTCCATTACGCTCGTCAGCCCAGACTATATTGTCCCCGTAGATAGCAGGATAGGATTGATTGGATTCATTAATGGTAACTCGAGTCTCATTTATAACTAGAAGACTGCTCTGTACGGTAGATACCTGTGACATTATCCGATCACCGATAGCAGGAAGATCGGAATTTAATCCGCGAGTGGTCATCTGAGCTTTGTTTACTTTGTGAGCGTTATTTTCTACATCAGATGCCAGTGCCGCAGGTGATAGGGAGATTAATAAAACAAAAACTAAAGCCGTTGAAGCTAAAGCCACTGAATATAATTTTTTTTTATTTTTCATTTACTCCTACCTTCTATTTCTTTCACTTTCCCATCTTTAAAAAAATATTAATACTGATTACTCCCTGATAATCTTAAACCTTTTCTTTAGAATTTGAATTTACGAAAATTTCCTGAATTAATAGAGTTTGTTCAAAAGCAGGATCGAATCGAAGTTAATATACGTAAAAATACCAAATTCGAGACAAAACATAAAATAAAAAGAAGATTTTGAAGCTTTCAAATGAGCTCAAAAAATGTATTTCCCGAATAATCAGGATCTTAGAATGTGAGAGTAAATAACTCCCGGATAATATCGCAACTAAAGAATGGGGGCTTTAAATCTCATTCATTCGAGTGAAAAGTAATTGGCATTTAAAGGAAATGGTGTTTAAGATCGACACAATTTAATTTCTATCTAAAGTGTCTTTTTTCGATGCAGCTTTTTCGAATTCCTGTGCTTTTGGGTCTTTTGTTTCAGTCTCTTCGGCTTCAGTCTCCTCAGTGTCAATTACTTCAGCTTCAATTTCTTCGGCCTCAAATTCTTCGGTCTCAAATTCTTCGGCTTCGAAACTTTCTGCCTCAAATTTTTCGGCCTCTAAATCCTCTTCCTGAAAAATGTCTCCCTCAAAGCCTTCTTCTTCCAGCACTTCTACGAGATCCCATTCTTCTGCAGTACCGCCGCCTCTACTTTCTTCTCCTTCTTCTCCTTCTTCTTTATCTTCTGCACTTCTGGCTGCCTGGCTCTTAACTTCACGGATAGTTTCATCAAGCTCTCTCTTAATTCCGTATTTCCGGTAGAAATGAGTCAGTATATTTGAAACGTCCCTTTCGAGAATTTCGTCAGCTTGAGGATGTTCAGGAGTGATATACTGGGGCCAATCAATGAGCTGGACACCGTCTTCGGAAGCAAAGATATTGTACTCACTTAAATCGGCATGGATAACTCCAAGTGAATAGGTAATTTTTACCTGTTTAAGAATTTCATTGAGGTACCATTCGGGGTCAATAAGTTTTGTTTTTGAGAGAAGGCTGCCTTTTGCTAGTTCCATGACTATTGCATGCCTGTTATGGTCAAAGGGCTTCGGGATTGAAACCTTCGGATACAGGGTGACCATGATCCCATATTCCCGCTGGGCAGCAAGCCGGGCTGCATAGATCCAGGAAAAGTGTTCCCTTTCCCCCAGGTGTTCACGCACTCGCTTTATTTGCTTGAAGCTGGTTCTCCCTTCCCTGTGAAATTTGATAACGACAGGTACAGGTTCCCCAATTGCAAGTTCGGGCGGCAGGATCGCTTCGTAAATGACGGATTCCTTACCTACCCCGACTTCGTCCCCTATTGCACTGATACTTTTTCTTTTGACAAAGGCATTGAGGGCAAGGACATCATATCCTTCGAAGTAAATCTGATAACCTTCATATGGCTGGGTAGTCCTGACCACAAGCTTATTCCGGACAAGCTTCTTTAGCCTGTACTCCAGCTTCTCAAAAGGCAGCCTGGTATATTTATTCAGTTCGTCAATTGGCACCCACTCAAAATGCTTCATTCCGGTTTCAATGCCAGTCAGGATCCTGAAATCCTTTGAGTCAATCTCCTTAAAAACCCTCAGCGCTTCGTCGATCATCTTGATACTACATATAGCCCTCGATATTTAAATAATAACTCCTTGCGTCCTTTTAGAATCTGGATTGAACTTTTCCGTGCCCTTAATAGTCATGGACAGCGAGATAAGGTCGAGCCCCTGAAAGTACCTGCAACCCGAAATAAAGAAACATGGATAGCCTTTTCATAATCTCAGCCGTTAATAGGAGCTATTTCCCACTACTATCAATAGGAGCTATTTCCCACTACTATCCCGAAGATGTATCTTCACATATCTGTCAAGCACATTATACATAGAAACAATGTACAAAGGCCAGGGCTATTGCTTGGGATAAGGATAGGTATTTAGACAACTGACATAAAGGCCTTGCCTTGATCTCACCCGCAGGAGGAAAAATTCTTCAGGCACAGGTTGACCTTATGAGAACCCAACGTTAAATAACTTAGATCCGTTTTTACACCATACTTAACTATTTTTGTAAGCATCTTCCTCGATTTTGTTCCAAAAATAATTACATATTCCCTAAGTTATTTCGTAATTCCTAAGTTATTTCGTAAAGGTCTCCGGGCATTCTCAATCCAAACGTGCAATCCTTACAAGCGACTGAACCGGAACATTATAGATTGTATCTACGCCTTTTTTGTCGATCAGTACAACCACAACTCTTGGTTTTGCATTCATTTCTCTCAGCTGCTCAATCACTTCCATACTGGTTGAACCGGTGGTAATAACATCATCCACGATAACGCAGTTTTTACCGGCAACGGATCCAAAATTTCTGCTTATGGTCCCTCTGCGACCTGTGTGGGAGATATCCTGTCCTTTACGATGATAGATCGCTAAATCCACATCCAGTTCGTATGCCACCATGCTTGCCAGCGGAATGCCATTGGCGGCAATGCCAACAACCACGTCCACTTCAGTATTTGTTTTTCCCAGAGTCTCAAGCACCATATCACAGAGTGCAAGCGAGATGTTGTGTAGACGTTTAGCGCTTTTCCCTATACTGTTCCAGTTTACGGAAATATCTTTTGGAGCGGGGGTTATTTCCTCTTTTTTTGAACGGGTTAAAAGCCAGACAATCGTTTCTCTCGAAACGTTGAGTTCATCGGCAATCTGGCCGGTAGTAAGCCCGTTACTCTGCAGTTCCACAGCTTTCTGAATTAAATCTTCTATATCCTTCATGCTTCTATTCCCACCTGAAATTTCTATCCGGCTCTATTTCCGGGGCCTCTAAATTAAGACAGCGTTATAATATCAAGTGCTATATCTTTTTTCAGCTCAAGATTGACTCTTTTATAGTTTCTTTTTTTAAGAGGAAGGTCCCAGTCGAGGGCAGATTTCCTCCTTATCAAAAGTTTTTGTACAGTCCATATATTGCTTCTGTCAGATAATTATTTCCTTAAACTGTTTCATTTGTATTCGGTTAAGGGTTAAAACGCACAAATGTGTTATTTTTATGCTATACATCTAGGAATTATGTTGGGAAATCGCTATTGATTCTCGAAGTTATGCATAAAATTCTTTAACCGATGACAAAAGAGTATTTATTTATATGTCATCACTAATCACATTTTATGTATTTAATAGAAATCAAAGAAACCCTAGATTATTTCTATTACCCGCTTAAAACTGAGATAGAGCAATGTATAGCTAATGGTGCTACCATATCTAGAGAAAATCTTCAAAAATTTGAAAATAAGGCATTTAGATATGCAACAATACATACCGCAGATTCATTTAAAAGATGTTGTGATGACCCTACAAAAGATAATAAGATGGAAAGGCTATTTTATTTCATAAAGTCTGATATTAGGGATTATGAAAATATTTTAAACAACTAACAAAACATGTTTTTGCAATTTAAAAGTCTTATCAATCAGAAAGCAATTGAATTATTAAGGACAAAAAGCCCTGGCGGCGGTTCTGGTACCTTCAGTTTATGTGTATCCCCATTTCGTTTCTGCTTTTTCTGTTTTATTGTCGTAATATCTTCTGTGATATAGCAGTGTGCCAATTTTTCTATAAAATCACAAATCTCAAGAGATTCTTGGGTAGAAAATTCCATATCAGAAGATCAATTTCCCTCCTAGTACACAAAAAATTAACTTTGAATTTAAAGCAAATTCGCGACACTGACCCTTTTCCGAATCCGCATAGTCTGGATGGAATCTGGCGTAGCTATTTTTGACACATCTATCCTTCATTTCCACGCACATATACCTAAAAGCCACGTACAAAGGCCAGGGCTATCGCTTGGGAAAGAATAGGTCACTTGTATTAGGAAGGCTCTTTGAAGAAATTCTGTTGAATTAAAATCCTAAAAGCCTGCAAATTTCTTTTTACTAGATCCTTCTCAATTTGACTTTTATAAACTTTTATCTCATAGAAAACTCTATATTTCCACGGGGACTCACCCCGTAAAAATTTGATTTTGGATCGGTCCGTTAAATAAATTCAATCATAAATTCCTTCGCCCTCAACAAATTCTCCATTTGCAGTGAACCATCCATGCTTTTCTCCTGTAAATTCAGTACCTAAATACTCTCTATATTTATTGTAAGTCCAGCCACCACGCCACCATTCATTCACCCCAGATGACGAAATTCCAACTTCAACATGGGCATCTGGGGATGCTGTATAATCTGCATAGATCATACTTTCGTAATTCCAGGCCTCTACACAAGTTTCATCGTCAAGAGGCGGTAAATTAGAATCGGAAGGTTTCAGATTGTATTTGGGGGAAAGATTAGGTTCATTCTCAAGAGCATTTCTTGTATCTATTATATGATCGGCTTCCATGGATACACCAAAATCGATAGATCCTCTTGTGAATGAGATAACTTCTCCGGTTGGTACATCCTTATTTTGACCAGGCTCAGGCGGATTTACCTCAATCTCCTGATGCAGTTCAGGATTAAGCTCATTTGCAGTGATTTTTAACATTTTTCCGTGTTCAGTTTCGATCATGCTGAGATTCCAGCTTTTATTTCCACCTGTATTTTCGAAAACAGCTTTCTCACCCAGCTCAGATTCATTCATGAGTACAGGAACTGGTACGTAAAAAGTCAGATTTTCCAATTTTGAATCTGTATTTACCGCAACTGTGAAGTCATATAAGTTGTTACTGCTTTCAACAGATTGTTCCCCGAAAGTACCAGGCTTATATAAGATGAAATAAACTGAACCGCTCACTAGAAGGACTGAGATAGTTACCACGGAAACTAGTGAACCTAGTGTGCTGATTTTATGGACCTTTACACCGCCTCTCATTGCCAGGTACACCATGTACAGGCATGCAAGAATTCCAACAACCGGGGCCCATATAAGTGTCAAAGGTGCACTCGCATATGCCAGAATCCGAAAAGTGCTTTCATATATGCCTTTTCCACCTAAAAACTTGAAGAAGATATGGAGTAAAATCCCCTCAAGGAAAAGACTCACAATCCCAATCATAGGCAGCACTATAATGCTAAAAAATCCTACTTTCAGCGCTTCTAGATTGAGTGTAATAAAACCCAGGCCTAACGCCATTACCACTATGCCTGTGCCGGCTATTATGTAAGATATAACTGCAAACTTTACGGGGTCTGCATATCCCCCTTCAACGGGCATTTGTTCAAAAAAATTAGTGGGAGTATTAATTACTTTCAGCCATGTGTTTTTGAAGTCCTCCAGAATATTACCCATAAGGTTTCCTCTACTTTGCTGGCCTCACTTTTTTATTTATTGGAATTAGTAATTTAAGTTTAAAGAGTTTTGCTATTTACCTTCGATTTAATCAGCCACTCCTCAACGAAAAGCACAAATATATCAAATCTGAACTTTTTTCATCTACGACCTTAGTTCCTCTTTTGACAATCGTAGAATGCTTATTCTGAATGTATACCCATAAGTTTGAACCTCTTTGTACAAATTTTCGGGATAATCGTGTCAGTCAAATCCTGTTCGTACTATATCTAGTTAGAAGCCACGTACAAAGGCCAGGGCTATCGCTCGAAGCCAAATGGACCAAATATATCCCAGAAGATTCTACAACGCAATTAACACGAGTAAGTAAGGGCCATCCTTTGTACTCCACCCTATTACACCAGAATAACAAGACAAAAAACAAATACAAACAAAAAGATATAAATAACTATATTTTAAATCGAGGTTATGACCATGGATCGGGAATGCGAAGCCGAATTTAAGAAGATCAGGGATGAAATCGAGAATTTAAAGAAAGAGATTGCAAGTTTGAATGGGGAAATGAATAAAAAAGAAGATCTTGGGGACTTATTGGATGCATCAGATGTAGATTAAGGAGTGGGGCACTGACTGTTCAGCTCTCATCGCATAAATATAAAAATTTATTACATTGGGAGTGCGGAGGGTCACGAATACCCCACCTTAAACAGGCTGTCCGATAATTCAATTTTTTCGCACGTCTACTAATATCCGGTCTGTAAGCCTTCATAAGCCATCGTATACACTCTTCCAAGGCATTTATATCTCCCTGCTTCCGGGAAGCCCTGTAATTATAGGACTTTGACATCGGTTAACGAGTTTTATGCACAACTTCGAGTTCTATGTATAACGATTTTCAAATATAATTCATAGATAAATTGCGTAAGAAATAACACTTTTTGATGTTTCATACCTTAACCGAATCCAAATGAGTACATACCATACTATGCATACATTTATTGTTATTGGTTATTATATATCAACCTGAAAAATCTTAATAAAAGTAGAGCCTATCCCAAAACTCAAAATTTGCTTCTTTGAATCTCGTATTTTAAATGACCAGTCAAGCTTCGGATTATGGAAACAATCCTGAATAATTCTGATGATTAAGATTAAAACCGGGTTTTGGGATTAGTTCATTATTAAAAATATACACAAGTCAATTATTTGATTATTTATACTATGTGCGGGTAGGTCAGTTCTACTACTTATTATTATATTTCCGAGCTGCTCCCTGCTTCTGCACAGACAAATATCAAGGACAGGTGCCGGGACAGTCTGTTCTACATATCCCGAGGACAATCTCTTCTACAAGTGCCAGGATTGGCACCACGTCACACGCTCATTAACTTATATATGGAAGTTAGCTTACTTAAAAACGTCTTGAAATATTTCATTGTTTACTCTATAAACTAAATTTTGTTGTAAAGGTTATTTTGCCTACCACCCCCAAAACCCTAAACTCCTTAAATTAGTTTAGTTACAAATGTTTGGTAGTACTAATCATTTCTCTTCCAAAAGCATACAGGTCAGCAGGACTTCTTGAGGATACAAAGTTTCCATCTATAACAACCTCTTTATCTTCATAGAGTGCTCCTGCGGCTATAATGTCGTCCCTTATGCCTATCCAGCAGGTCGCTTTCCGGCCTTTTATGACGCCTGCGGAGACAAGCACCTGTGGACCGTGACAGATTGCGGCAACTGGCTTATTTTCTTTAAAAAAATGTCTTGCAATCTCAAGGGCACTCTCGTCAAGCCTCATTTTTTCGGGGCCTTTTCCTCCGGATATCACGAGAATATCGTAATCTGCTGGGTTTATGTCCTTAAAGGCTACATCAGCGTTAATCTCATACCCCTGTTTTCCTTTTATCGGCCCTTTCTTCATTGAGGCTATGTGTGTTGTAATTCCTTCTTCTTTCAGGCGGTGGTAAGGGTAGAAAAGTTCAAGATCTTCAAAACCATCGGCTCCGAATACAAGTGCTTTCATATGAAACTCCCCCGGGTTTAGTGTTAAGGCTTTACCTTATGTTTTTATTTTCCTGATTCAATCTTTCGGATTAACCTTTCCGAATTTAATTTTACAGGTTTAGTTTTCGGATTTACTTTCTAGATTTAATTTTACAGGTTTAATTTTGCATACTTAATTTTGCAGATAAAAGATTAATCCTGCTGCACATATACCTTATCTGGTTTCGAAAATGAAGCAGGTAGAGTCGGCCCTGTCTGGCAGGCTTAAATTGCTTCAAGGGCCTGTTTGAGGTCTGCAATTATGTCTTCGGAATCTTCGATTCCTACCGAGAGCCTGACAAGCCCGTCAGTTATGCCTACTCTCTGCCTTACTGCACACGGGACACATGCATGGGTCATCGATGCAGGATGCTGAATAAGGGTATCCGTAGCCCCTAGGCTTACTGCAAGAGAACAGAGCTTTACGTTGTCCATGAGCTTCCGCCCGGCTTCGATTCCGCCTTTTATCTCAAAAGAGATCATGCCGCTGAATCCGCTCATCTGCTTGCGCGCAAGTTTGTGCTGAGGATGGCTCGGAAGCCCGGGATACCTGACCCATTCTACCTCGGGGCGGGACTCAAGAAATTCCGCAACTTTCATGGCGTTCTCGGCATGCCTTTCCATCCGGATATGCAGGGTTTTAAGCCCTCTTATACAGAGCCAGGCTTCATGGGGGCCCATAATGCCTCCTGTATATCCGACAACCGCAGACATACGCTTTATGAAATCCTTATTTCCTGCAGCGATTCCGCCAAGCAGGTCTGCGTGCCCGCCTATGTATTTTGTACAGCTGCTGAGGGAAAGATCCGCGCCAAGCTCAAGAGGCCTCTGGAAATAAGGAGTTGCAAAAGTATTGTCCACAACACAGAGAGCCCCGTTTTCCCTGGCTATCCTGGCTAGTCCGGTGATATCGCATAAGGTAAGCGTAGGATTGGCAGGGCTCTCAAGAAAGATCATCTTTGTCTCGGGTTTGAAGGCTCGCTCTACATTTCCGATTTCAGAGGTATCGATGAAACTTACATCTATTCCAAGCCCTGGCAAAACCTGAGAAAAGAGGCTGTAGGTGCAGCCGTATATCACATCCGTCGAGATAAGGTGGTCTCCCTGCCTCAGGGCAGTAAGTGCAATTGCAGTGATCGCTGCCATTCCCGAGGCAAAGGTCTGCCCTGCTTCCCCACCTTCAAGTTCAGCAAATTTTTCAGCCAGAACCGCATGTGTGGGAGTATTTGGAGGAATCCTTGCATATATGTATCCTTCTTCCTCTCCTGCAAACCTCGCCGCTCCCTGCCTGGTATTTTCAAAAATAAACGTTGAAGTCTGGAATATCGGAGTCGTATGCGCCCCGAAAACCGGATCCGGCTTTTCTGCTGCATGTACACATTTTGTTGCGAACTTCACTTCTCTTTCCATCTCCCCAAACCCCTGTCAAAATTAATCTACGGAATAAGTATTTGCTTTTCCGGTAATTATTTGTTTGGCGGGAAGAAACATCCTCACCTTTCGAGGGTTAATAAAGGAAACTTGACTTTATTTCCGGCCTTATCCTGGTGTCAGAAATTTTAAAATATAGCGGCTCTATATGTGGTGCAAAAGGTGTGATTGAATAAAAAAAGACAAATTTGCTTTAGAAGCAATTTAAAACGCTACAGGAAGACCTTCAGTGATAAAATCCATACTTGATAACGACCTTTACAAATTTACCATGCAGCTTGCAGTGCTTGAACTTTTTCCCAAAGCTGAGGCTGAATACCGGTTTACCAACAGGGGGCCTCAGCGCTTTTCTGCGGAATTTGTAGAAGAACTTGAGAGGTTTATAGGCGAGGAAATCTCGAAGTTGGCATTAACGGAAGAAGAATACAACTGGCTTTCCGAACACTGCCCTTACCTGAAGCCCATGTACCTTGAATACCTTAAAAATTTCCGTTTCAAGCCAGATGAAGTAAAAATCTGCCTTACCGAAGAAAAAGATCTCGATATCCGCATAAAAGGACCCTGGCACAGCACGATTCTCTGGGAAATTGTACTTATGGCTGCTGTTTCGGAACTCTATTTCACAACCATTGAAAAAGAGTGGAAAGGGGACTCCGAAAACTGCACTTACGAATCCGTGCTGGCTGCTTATGAGAGCAAAATTCTTGAAATGGGAAGAGCTCTTGAGAAATATAACTGCCTTTTTTCGGAATTCGGAACCCGCAGGCGAAGAAGTTCCGAACTTCACGACCATGTGATGAAAACCCTGACCGAGATAAAAACCCTTATGGGAACAAGCAATGTCTATTTTGCAAAAAAATACGGCCTGAAAGCTATAGGGACAGTCGGGCACGAGTGGATTATGGGCACCTCGGCGCTTGTAGGGCTAAGGTATGCAAACCGTTTCGCTTTTGAAAACTGGGTAGAAGTTTATAACGGAGACCTGGGAATTGCCCTTACTGACACTTTCGGCTCAAAAGCTTTTTTTAAGGATATGGACCTGAAGTTATCAAAAATTTATGACGGTTTCAGGCACGACAGCGGAGACCCTTACGACTTCGTGGATACTGTGATAGAGCACTACCGGAAAATGGGTATTGATCCCATGAAAAAGTTAATCGTTTTCAGTGACGCCCTCAATACAGACACTGCTATCCGGCTCAAGAAATACTGCGAAGGCAAAATTAACTGCAGTTTCGGCATAGGCACAAGCCTTACCAATAACTCCGATTTCTTCAGGGAAAGCCCCCCTCTTAACATGGTCATAAAGCTGCACAGCATTGACGGCATTCCTGTTGTAAAACTGAGCGATTCCGCGGAAAAGGAAACTGGAGAAAGAGATGCCATTCGGGTTGCAAATTACATTTTCGGAAGAAAAGGGCTGGACGAATGATTAAAAGGATTAAAGGGGTTAAACAGGAATTTCATATAAAAATTATGGAATAACCTGTAATAAATAAAAGATAAGTAAAGAACGGAAAAAGCAATAAAATCGGTAGAATTAGTAAAGGGCGGGAAATAAAAAGAGTGAATAAAGAAAAACAGGTGTAAAAAATTAAAGCAAAAAACGAATGAAAAAATGAATATAAGAATTAAAAAAATAAGTATAAAAAGAATGAAAAAACGAATGAAAAAATGAATATAAAAAGAATGAAATGAAAAGCCGAAGATACCAGCACCTATATTTTGATTTTCACGACAGATCTACGGAATATTTGTAGACCTCCAGACCCTGCTGGTCGAGATATTCAGAAAATTGCGGATCTTTCATGTAAGTTCCTGCAAGGTCATTCTCCAATGCAGCCCGCACAAAGAATGTAATTCCTTCAGTTTCATTATTCGGTGTTTCATTATTCGGTGCTTCGTTATTCGGCATTAGTGTTATATTCAGGTTTTCTTCCTGTTCCTCATTCCATTCATATTCAACAAACTTTACAAGTGGATACTGTGCAGTGAGATTTCCATTTTTCCCCTGGATCAGGCTCCCTTTCGGATAAATTTTAATATCGCTACCTGTGCCTTCCACTTTTTCCAGTTCTCCCCCTTCAGGGAAAGATACCCAGATGTAACCTTCACTTGCGTTTAAGCCTTCATTTTTCACGGTTATGGAAATAGTGACAGTTCCGCCTTTCGAGATCTCATCAGGAGAGTCAATTTTGACACTGGTGACTTTCGGTAGAGAAGAGACTGCAGGTGCGGTTCCGAGTTTTATAACAGCAATTTCCGAACCACTCATTCCCGAATCAGTCGAACCATTTCCCAAAGTGGAATCTGGGCCGTTTGTTGCAGAATTGTTTGCTATTACCGAATTACTCCCTGCTGTGAAATTATCTCCTGTTACATAACTGTCTTTTACTGTAGAATTATCTCCTGCTGTTGAATTATTTGTTATTGCAGGGTTCTCCGCGATTATAGCGTTGTTAGAATCAGTCGGTATATCAGGATCCGGATTAATCATTGTGAAATTGTCCGAATTATTCTGCAGGTTATGCCCTGTAAAAACTATCTTTGAGCCGTCAGGGCTCCATCTGGGGATCGAATCAACCACTCCGATATTGTTTGTAAGCCTGGCCCTGTAATTTCCTTCGATATCCCTAAGCCAGATTTCAGGCTTTCCTCCTTCGTCCGAAACATACACTATTCTTTTACCATCAGGGCTAAAGGAGGGATTCCATTCCCCGTATGGAGTATCCGTCAGTTGGGTCTGGTTTGTGCCATACCAATCTATTACCCACAGATCAGGTTTTTCTTTTGAGTTTTTAGCACTGTACAGAATCTTCAGGCCGAGAGGGCACCAGTCTTTACCTATTCCTATATCTTCAGAGGTTCCAAGCCTGATTTTGTTACTACCATCCCTATCAACTATCCAGAGCTGGGAAGGGGAATCCCCGGATTTCTGGGTGTATACGATTTTCCGGCCCAGGCGGCACCAGGCTCCCCAGCCTTCGGATTTATCAGAATCGTCGACAACTGAGGTTACTGTTCCATTTTCCAGGCTCATGAGGTAGAGGCCAGGCTGGGAATTGATTGATTTTGTTAAAACGAGTTCTGTACCATTGGGATCTATATCGTTAAACCCGGTAAGGTTTCCTTCCATTATGCCTGTTTGCTCGATCTCGCTCCCATTTGCTTTCATTATATACGATTCAGAATTTTCTGATCCATCCCTCTGAACCGTGTACATAATATAATTTCCATCGGCAGTCCATACCGGGAACAATTCCGACTCCGGGCTGTCAGTAAGAAAAGTGATGTCTTCCACAAGACCATCCGGATAAATTTCTTCTCCATAGCCTCCGACCTCTCCTGTAACAACGCAAATTAAGCCCGAATCGGAATAGAAATAGTTCTCTGAAGCATTTTGCGTTGTATTCCACCCCGGTCCCCCCGTAAAGTTGCCGTATTCGGATACGGCACCCGGTCCTGCACTTGCAGGTGAGGTAAGAAATACAAGAGATAAGAACAAAGCTAAGTACCTGTACATTATTCTCATCAATTATCACCGTTAACTTAAAAAAATTAGTTTTATGAATATAAATGATTAATTATATAATGTATCGAAACCCTAGTTCATATTATACATCTTGACCTGAGCTCAGGATCAAGTTTATAAATTAAATGTTAAATGCCGGAAGAATTAGCCGGAAAATCATATTTTTGTCAATCGGGGGAGAAATCCTAAAACAAAAGGGAAATTTTACCCGGAAAGTAAAAAGGCTGAAGTCCGGGTAAATCTCTATGAATAAGGTTTTGAGTTAGTTAATTCATTTTCCTTAGTTGACTTAGTTACTTTCTTTTTTAATGCTTGACTTTCTTTATTTCAATTAATTTTTTCTACTGTAATCTGATTCTTATTATGAAGCTTCATTATACCCTTCGGCCAGGTGGACGTTTACGTATACTACGGCCTCATTAGTGTGCCTGTATGCATAATCGTCAGTAACTTCCGGCAGCTTATCGGCTTCGGCCTGTGAGGTGACAACCACGCCTGCCGGGATATACCTGCCATCAGGAATGGTTACGCCAATTGCTGCTGATCTCGGTTCAAGTACACAATCGTTCCCTACCTCTGATTTGAAAACGAAAGCCTGCATACCGATAAATGTATCACTGCCTACGGACGACGGACCGTGAACCTGAGACTGGTGGGCAAGCGAAACATTTTCTCCTATATAGACTGCATATTTCTTGCCGCCAATTTCAACGAGGTTCTTTTCTACAGGCTCGCCTTCCTCATCGATCGTCTCAAGTGCATGGAGCACAACTCCGTCCTGCACGTTGCTCCTATTACCTACGAAAATCGGCATTCCTTCGTCGCTCCGGACCGATGCCATGGGGGAAACCATAACACTGGCACCTATTTCCACGTTTCCTATGACTGAAGCCTGGGGGTCAATACAGGCTGTGGGATCAATTACAGGCGCGTCAGGCTCGGGGTTCCAGGGTGTTACCGGATTTTCTCTGATGTTCGAAAACTTACTCTCAATTACTTTCTGCGGGACATTTTCCTCTGCTCCTTCACCTTCGGAGATGCACCCGCTCCCTACAAGGGCCAGTGAAAGAGATAGAATAAGGATTGTAAAGATCTGCTTGTTGAATCTCATTGAGGTCCTCCATTAACAGTATGAAGATTATAAAATATATAGACATTTCTATTTTTATTCAAAAAAATATAAAAATATAAAAAGAGAAGAATGTAAAGCTTAAAAGTGGCCATTTTATAGTCAAAGTTTGCAAACCCGAAATCCCGATTGATACATTTTATTAAAGAGAAATGCAGCAATTCAAAAAAAGTCTTATATTTAAAAGATGTTGAGTGTGTCATGGAGGCTATGCTTCAAATTTCATGGGAAGCTGTACTGGCAGACCTGCCCGTATTTGCGGTACTTTCAGTATGGAACCTGTTCGTGCTGCTGGTTATCTCTAAAAAGGTATATGAGTTTGCTTTAAAAAAGGGCAGGTCGATTAATTCTTCAATGTATTTTTCAAGAAAAGCAATTCACTTTCTTGCGGGCGGATTGACAGCAATGTTGCTCCCCTTTATCGCCCATGAGCCTATTGTGCCGGCAGCTACTGCTTTCGGTCTTGCACTTATAACCTATCTGCCGCATAAACTCAACAGGAGGATGTACTGGTTCCAGGACCCCGAAAATTTCTATGATGTGGATTTCACATTGAGCTGGGGATTGATAATACTTTTTACCTGGTACATTGACAGGAGTTTCTGGCTTGGAGTGGTTCCGGTGCTTTTCATGGCATATGGAGACGGGATTACGGGCGTAATCAGGAACCTTAAATACAACAAAAGGACAAAAGCCTGGGAAGGCACTGCAGGTATGCTCGTGCTGTGTATAATCATCGGCGCAAAAATGGGCCTTGCCGGGATTTTTGCAGGAATAGTATGTTCATTTGTGGAAAGAATAGAGAATATAGACGATAATATCACAGTGCCGGCATGTGGCCTGTTTATACTGCTCGCAGCTCACTATTACCTCCCCTCGCTTACGGCCCCTTTTTATTAATTTTTTCTGATGAAGTTCCTGATTATTTATCCTGTATTTTCCGGTTTTCCCCGATTTTCCATTTTTACCTTTTCTTTTTCAGCTTAGATTTCCTTTTTCTCGCATTTCCTAATTTATAATTTTTTCACTTATTTCCTGATTTATGTTTTTTTTCAATTTTTCCCCAATCTGCACTTTCTTTGTAATTTCATATTTTCTAAACGCAGCCGTGGCCTTACAGTAACCTGACACCTACATATTATTTATATAAACAATCTAAAAGTTCATATATCTTAGGATGTAATATATTTAAAAATAAAGTATGTTACGGGCTGAGTTTAATAGTGTAAAGAGGGGGCATTTGTAACTTTTCAGACCCGAGCTCAAACAGATGGGTTCAGTTGTATCCGAATTATACGCCACCATATCAAAATATCCCGGATTGAAAGTGCCAATTTTAGAATTAGCAAACTGGAGGACATCCTATTTATTTTAAGTTCATTTAGCTTCATCTTATGAAATATTTTTTATAGTCAGTCCGGGTAAAGCTTTACACTAACGGGGGATAGAAGGAAAATGGATGAAAATATAAAAGATCTGATTAAAAAGTTGGAACGTTCGGTTTTTGCAGGAAACCGAACAGCTGCTGCCGAAGAACTTGGAAAGCTGGGGAACCCTTATGCTTTGCCCGCTCTGATAGAAGCGCTGGATGACTCAAACGCAAAGGTAAGAGCTGCCGCTGCAGAAGCCCTGGGAAAATTCAATCTACCGGGAGCTGTTCCTGGACTTATAAAGGCACTTGATGACCCTGAAAGTCCCGTTAAAAAGACTGCGATTGCCTCCCTCGAAAATATAGGCACACCTGAAGCAATCTCAGGTATTATTAAAGGGTTCGGGGATAAGGACAGGTTTGTCCAGAGGGAGGCGGTGAAATCTCTGATGAGAATAGGTTCCAGAGAAGCCATTTACGGCCTTGAGAAAGCCCTGGCTTATCCCGACGATTCGCTGAAAAGGATTTCGATAATAGCTCTCGGGAAGATTGACACTTATGAAGCTGCTCTCTGCCTGGTAAAGGCAATTGAAAATTCGGATAACAAAGTGAGGCAGCACGCAGCCGAAACCCTGGGAAAAAGGGGCAAATCTGATGTACTTGACGAGCTGATAGAAACCCTCAGGGACCCAAGGCAACCTGTACATGAGGCAGCGTCCGAAACCCTTTGCAAAATCGTAAGTGCGTCAACTTCAGTACCTGAGCTCGTCAGGGCGCTCGGAGCTTCAAGCAGGGATGTGAGAAAAATTTCAATTGAAACCCTCGGGAAGATAGGAACGCCTGATGCAGTCTCAGGACTTTTAAAAGCTCTTGATGACCCGGACTGGTATCTGAGAAGCCGGGCTTCAGATGTCCTGGGAGATATCCGTTCTCCCGAAGCGGCCCGGGGGCTGGTCAAAGCTTTTGATATCTATGAGAACTCCGTAAGGAAGGCGATTACCTGCGCTCTTGGGAAAAATGGAACCCCTGAGGCCATACAGGGGCTTCTGAAAGCCCTTAACGATCCGGACAGTTCAGTCAGGGAATCGGCAGTTCTGGGTCTTGGAAAAGCCGGCACATCTGAGGCTATATCAGGTCTTTTAAAAACCCTCCATGATAGTAAAGCCGCAGTAAGAGAAGCTGCGGCTTCAGCGCTTGGGGATGTCAAAGCGCAGCAGGCTGTTCCGGAGCTGATAATGATTCTTGAAAATCCTGAAAGCCTGATGCAAAAAGCCGCAATCGCCTCACTTGAGAAAATCGGTACCCCAGAGGCGATTTCAGGGCTTGTCAGAGCCAGTGAAAGTTCGGACGCCTGCGTACGAAGGACTGCATTGAAAGCTCTCGAAAGAATTAATAAGTCCAATCCGTCACAGGTAATCGCTCCGGAAAAGACCAAAAACCCTGATGCAGAGCCTGTCCTGAGTGGCTGCCTGGCAGGTGATAATCCTGAAGTTCGGATTAAAGCTTCAAATCTTTCAGGTGATATCCATAGCATGAATTCTCTCAAAGAGCTTGAGCTCTCAATTTCCGTTGAAGAGACCGAAGAGTCCAGAGCCCATCAGAACTCGAGTCCCGGAGAAAAAAAAGGGACAGGTCTGACCTGCCCATATTGCTCAAGAAGTCTGAACCTTCCTATTACTCCTAATTTCTGTCCTTTCTGCGGGATGAAGTTGAGATTGAAATTCTAAAAAGCGCCTCTTTCTCCGGGAATAATCAAAGGCTAAAACATATTCAAAAAGTCAAAAAGTCCCTATAAGCTGAAAACAATTTATAAAAATTCCAGTAGGGAAGAAAAAAATTCTTCCATTTGCAATTATTTTTTGATTGCTTTTTAAAGGAATCCTGAGCTTACTCCTATAAGGTTAGCTGAAAAGGGATATTAAAGCATTTATCAGCTTGCCGAGAAAACCGGACTCATTTGCGGTTTCTCTGCTGTCTTCTTTAGTGATATTGCCCGTTTCCCCAGGGTTTTCAGGAGGCTGTCCAGGAGGCTCACGATTTTCCATTGTCATATTTTCGCCGCTCGCCTTGCCTGTGTTATTCAGTATTTCAGGCATTTCAGGGCGTCTTTCCGACCTGCTCTCAAAAGTCCGGGAGAAGTTTCCACTTCTATTTTGCATTTCCGGCCCAGAGCTCATATCAGGAGTAAGAAATCCGGGGAGGTTTTTCAATTTTTCGGTAGCTGTGTTAAGCAGAGAATCAAGCCTCTGTTTAACCTCAAAAAGTTCGGCTTCATCTTCAGCTCCGGAAACTTCTTCCTTTACGGATTCAAGGCCAGCTATGAGCTGTTCGGCTGATTCAAGGAATCCATTATCAAGTTCTCCTTTTGAATTTTCCAGAACTTCGATCCTGCTGTTTACTGATTCGGTCATTCGGCTCTTCATAATCTCAAAGGAGTCCCCCGAACCGGATGAAAGAGGCATATTTTGCTCCTCAGCAAACGTGCAGGAGGGAATGATACCGAATAGAGTTAATAAAGTAAGAAAAATGGGAATTATTTTTTAGTTAAAATTTTCATAAATTTCACCTCTGGACTACCGCCCGAGCCGCCGCCCGAGTCCCGCAAACCTTTTCAAAAAAATGCTTGCTCGCAAACTTTTTTAAAAAAAGTTTGATCAAAAACCCCTGGCAACGGCGTGATCAACCGGCGCAACGCAAACCTTTTCCAAAAAGGCTTGATCGCAAACCTTTTCAAAAAAGGTTTGATCGAAAACCCCTAGCAACGCTTGTGGTAGAGATCGCTTATAATCCCAAAACCCTATCCGGCGTGATCAAACGGCGCAACGTTTGCGGTTCAACGGTTGTGGGACAGAGATTTTCCGGGCTGCAGGTGTTTTTCGTAATATTAAGGATATAGTGAATTTTTCCGTTCCCGAGTTTTCCGTGAAACCCAGTTTGATTTCGGGAACAGAAAAATCAGAGATTTTTCTCTTAATTTCTATTGCCTTCCAGCGGCAAGATGTCTTTTGGTGGAGTTCCAGTCTTTTAGTTTGCTGCCCGTTTCGTATCAGGTTTAAGTGCTGCTGTCGGTGTTGTCTTCAGTTGCGTTATCCTGAATTCGGCAAGGACAGTCCATAGGGCGGCAGCCTCTCTGACGCCCGGGATCGTCGGCATACATTCCATTTTTCATTGCAGTATTCCTGGCCGAGTACATGATCTCCTTAAGTTCGTCAAAGGATTCGGCTCCTTTGATTTTTTCTTTCAGGGCCGTGAGTTCCGTAATTCTGGTGCTGAGCTGCTCATCACTCGTGTTTCCGTTTTCATTCACTCTGGCTTCAAGGGTCTCGATTTTCTTTTCAAGATAATCAACGGCCTGGGCCTGTTCGTGGGTGAATAAGACTTCATTCAGTTCTGCCGCAGTCGAGGCTTCACTCACTTCAGTGTACAGGTTCCGAATCTCGGCAATTTTTTCATCAAGTTCTCCAGCCCTGTCGCTCTCACCGGCTTCTGTAAGCCTTGCCTGTGCAGCTTCGAGCTTTCCGGTCATATTCTGGAAGGAATCAAGCATTTCGGTCTGAACCTCAGTGAAATTTTCATCAGTTACATTCTCAAGCAGTCCAGGATAAAACCCATGCCTTCCTCCAGGCCCCATTTGCATCTCATCAGGCCCCATATGCCTTCCTCCATGCCCCATACCCTCACTTACCTGCCTGTGATCGGATAGAACTTTCTGGAGGTCGGATGCATTCGAAACCTTGTTTACCTCACTGTAGAGCGTCTGAAGTTCAGTAATTTTCTTATTTATCGAGTCAAGAAGGTCTGCCTGAACCTCATTAAAGTTTTCTTCGGTTATATTCCCGGCCGGATAGGGTCCTGGACCGTACACCGGATCAGTTGAATTTGTCAGGGTTGCGTTTTCTGAAGCAAAAGCCCCTGAAGGGATGATACCCAATACAACCAGCATCATCGCAAAGCGGGAAATTGATTTTAATGCTTTTATTGCCATAACTTACCTCCGTTAATTACCGTGTTTTCTTTGTTCCTTTTGTCTCGCCGGCTGTTCGCCTGTTGACAGTCCTGAAATTAACGGGCTTAAATATAAGCTTACTTTCCGAAATTAAGAGGTTAATGCCTCTTATTTTAAATAATAAGCTTTTATAAGCTTTAAAAACTTGCAGGAGGCTTAAATAGGCTGATTAAAACTTATCCGAGCTCTTAAACACTGTATCCTTAAACAAAAGAGATATATTTATTATCAGGACCTGCGCAGTTGAACTGAGAAAAAGTAGCATGAGATTTCAAATTGTCTAATCCATAATATTTACGGTAGACCTTCTCATGCTTTATTTTGCTTCTCAACTGCGTAAGTCCAATCAAGAAAGACCCTACAATACAGCTGGTTAAGAGTCTCCTGCTTTAGAATTTGACAAAGGGTTTTACGAGTCAGTTGTAATCAATTTTTTACAGCCGGTCCTCACCGTCTGCTTCCTTTGAATCTGTTATTATACTCATTTTGCCATTTCTTGTGATTATTTTGCCATTTTTTATAGTTGCTTTCCCATTTCTTGTGATTATTTATCCACTTCTTATAATTAATTTCCCATTTTCTGTAATCGTCACCGTGTTTCCTGTTGTTCCATTTCTGTTTCTCCTTTTCCCACTTTTTCTGCTCATTGTCCCAGTTTCTCTTCTCGTTTTCCCAGTTTTTCTTTTGATTATCCCATTGCTTCTTTTCATTGCCCCATTGATTCTCAGTTTGTGGAGCTGCGCTTACTGACGCAACCATTACTGACGCTACGAAAAAGACCAGCATTAAAATGCACATTGTCTTTTTTATTCTGTCAAATATTTGCTTTCCCATATGTCCACTCCTTTATTTTATCTGATTTGATGCAATTAATCTTTATTTTTCACTTCGCTTCCGCCGCATATGTACTACGGGGAGATACTGTACCAGGTTTACCAGCTAATCACCCGGATTTACTTCTGTAAGACTACTGGTAATTTTTTTAGGCATAAATAGACTTACACACTTGATAACAAAATAAAGTACAAGCAAGTTGTTGCAGACAATTTAAACTTTTAAATTTTCATGCTGCTTTTTCCTTGCTACTTCTTTCTCAGTTCAATTGCGCAAGTCCTTCTCTGTTAATTGTCTTACCGGTTATTTGCCGATAGACAATTCTAAAATATATTGGCTTAAATATAAAATTACTTGCAGAAATAAAGTAGTTATAGGGGTTTAATTCAAATAAGTAAGCTTTTTTAAGTCTCATATCCTATAAAAGACCTCAAATTCGGTAACTAATGCTTATTAGGCCCTTTAAACATTGTATTCTTTAACAGATGAAATATTACGCATTTGTTATCGTGGAAAATTCATCTAGAGTTCATTCTAAATTATATTCTCTAAGTATCCTTTTGTCCGTTATATAATCTCAAAGCAAGGACAATTTTTTTTAATTTGAAAAGTAGCCAATGTAAGAAAAAGCCTATTCTGGACTTTTAAAGGCTTATTCGCCTTTAAAATAAGCCAATTAAAAGCCATAAAGGATTAAATTCAAAAATAATTCCATTTAAAACATAAATTGTAAATTTAATCCATTAATATTACTGAAAAAGTAAGTATTCTTTTATCTTTAAATCCAGATATAGCATCTTCTGTCAGGAACATATCGAGCGTTAACATCCATCCCAAAAAACCCAGAAATATGCTACCAAAATATAGCTTTGTACTGTGCATGTAAAAACGGTTAAAGCATTGAGGAAACCATATGCCTATAGACCTGCAATATCAGTTCGATAGTTCCTGACAGATTTTCCAGCTTTTTAAAGAATTACCTTAAAGAGTTTTAATACAATCTATAAATGCGAGAAAAAATGCAACAGGAGTACAAATGCCTGATAACCCGGAGGAAAAATTGCTGATTCTGCAGCTTTCCGAAGATTCAAGGAAAATTGCCCGACTTCTTTCAAGTGAAACCTCAATCAAAATTCTTAAACTGCTTAATAAGGAATCAATGTCGGCAGGTAACCTGGCTGATGAACTTGGGGTGCGCCTGAATACTCTCAAATATAACCTGGACTCGCTTCTCGAGGCCGGAATGATCAGAATCAGGCACGTAAAATGGAGCCGGAAAGGAAGGGAAGTAAAAGTTTATGAGGCCGTGGAAAAAGTAATTGTTTTTCTGCCTGCAAAAGAAAATCCGGAGTTTTCTCTTACTTCTATGAAGCACGGGCAAAACAGTCCAGAAAATTCAGAGAGGCAAGAAATCCCAAAATTGTCCTGGAGTTAATCATATGCCTCAGAGGCTCCGGGATGATTCAATTTTTCCGAAAAAAGCTTTGAAAATAACCAAACATTAAATATAGGAACTTGAATAAAAAGTACAGTCCAGCAATCAGTTCTTTCCACAGGACGTGCCCAGTATGAAAATCAAATTTCTGTCCCTGCTCTTTATACTTGCAGGAGCTATCGTGATCTCAGGCTGCGTTGATGCGGAGACCCAGTTCTTTACTTGTAAAGCTCCAGAAGATCTTTACAGGACTATTTTTTGTCCCTACACAGGGCTTCTGGACCGTGAAGGACCTGGGATGCAAGGTATGCATCCCCCGGATTCCCCTCCAGGCGGGCCTCATCAAGGCTATGAGTCCGTCCATACTCTGAGAGATGCGACATCCCTTCTTGACAGCAATATCGAGAAGGCAGAAATCATCTCAATGCGGCTCGAAAGCGGGATTGAACGCCTCAAAGCCGAAGGGGAAGATGTTGGCAGACTTGAAGCCCTGCTTGAAGAATATAACCTTCTCGTAGATGAGGCAAAGCAATACCGGGCCCTTGCAGACGCAGCCGCAGGCGGAGAAAACAATAGCTCGGTTACGAATTCCGATCCATACAATGGTTCATCCGAAGACCTGGAAAGGGAATATCTGATCAGGTCGCAGGAAAGTATGATTCAGGCTAATCATGTCCTGAAAGATATTTTCGAGGAAATCCAGTTTCTGATGCCTGGAAGCGAAGAACTCAACAGCACATCCCGGCTCACTGCAGCAGGAGAAGGAAAAGCCATTCTCATGGGCAGTTTCACGCTGAACCTGCACCTGGAAGAAGGAAAAATGGCAATAGGAGATCTTTCCAGCGACTCCGAAATTGATATAGAAGGAGATTATACGTTTGAAGAGAAAAACGATAGGCATGATAAGGTCCGCCTGTACCTCATAAATTCTGCTGATGTGAAAGTTTCCGGCTCCCGTAAGACAGTACTGTTAAGCAATGAAAACATTACCCTGACTGCAGATGGTGAAGGTTATGCAGCTTTCCAGGGAAACGGCACATACGCCGTTGAAGAGGCAGGTAGATCAGTAAGAGAAGAAAACTGGGCGAAACCTTTCTTTGAAGAAGGGATGGCCCCTGGAGAATACGGGCCTGACAGAAAGGACGATAATACAGAATACGGGCCTGATAGGAAGGACGATAATACAGAATACGGACCTGAAAGGAAAGAATTATGATCGGTAATCGGGCACAGGTCAGGAATTAATACTACAGACTCTGAAAGAGCTTATCCGGAAACAGAGCAGGAGAGACTTTATCCGGAAGAGCCCATAAACTTTGCAGAAAAAGAATATTAAAGGGCCTGGGAAAATTGAAAATCAAAATGTAACTCTGGGTTTATCGAAAATGAATCTGAGGCTATATATTATTTGTATCGCTGCTGTAATTGCTTTAGTCGGACCTGCCTTAGCAGACAGCACGGCCACGGTACATGGGGAGGTGTACGGATGGGATACCTTCAAGCCCCTGGAAAATGCCGTGGTTGAGGTAAATTCCACTCCCTCTCAGTCCATGGTGGCAAAATACGGCTTTTATTCTTTTGATCTTATGCCCGGGGATTATACTATCACAGCCAGGTATTATCAAAACAGCACCCTTATTTATTCGGCAGAAGAGACTGTCAAGATTAAAGATGAGGGAAAATATGTACTCGATCTCCTGCTTCTTCCGGTTTATTCCGAAGAACTCATGGACGGCTCCGGAGTAAATGGATTTTCCGAAAACCCGAACCAAAGTGCAGAAAACTTATCCTCGAATACTACAAACCCGTTAACCGACGCAGCTACAGGCCAGATTACCAGCTCTGGAAAAGATAATTCAAGCAATACGAATCCAGCCGACCAGAGTGGAGCTGGCCCCTTAAATATGAATTACCTGCTGACAGCCCTTTTTATACTTCTCCTGCTTGCAGCAGGCTACCGGCTCTCCAGAAAGGATACGAAAACAGAGGAAAATCAAACTCAACAAAGGGTACATATAACCGGAAAAGGACATACGACAGGAGAGCGTAAGATTGGGGACCTTTCCGAGCCTGTTAAGATTCCCGGGCTTTCGGTAGAAACCCCTGATAAAAGGGTAGAAACTTCTCACAAAAGTGTAGAACAAAGGGTAGAAGTTCCTCACGAAAACATAGAACCCGAACTAAAACAGGAGTCTCAGGTACAGGAACTCCGGGTAAAGCCTTCAGGAACTGCGTCTGCAACAGAACAGGTAGCAGACCCTGTAAAAGAGCCTGTGAGAGAGCCGGTAATAGAGTCTCTGAAGGAGCCAGTAAAAGAATCGGTAAAAGATCCTTTGGAAGAACCGTTAAAAGCGCCAGTAAAAGAATCAGCACCCGAAATCCCGGAAAAGAAGGTGCAAGCAGAGCCAGCACAAATTAAAGAGGAATATCCGGGAAGTGGAAGAGAACTGGCTGAATCCGAACCGGAAAAAGAGAAACGGGAAACCTTCGAAGAAGCTGCGGATAAGCTTACAGATAAGCCTGCGGAGAATCCCGAAATTGAAATTCCTGCTTCCAGAAAAAAGCTTCCGCTTCCCGCAGACCTCCAGGAGGTTATGGATATAATTCGAGGCCAGGGAGGCAGGATTACGCAAAAAGACCTGCGCAGCAGGCTGAAGTATTCCGAAGGAAAGGTCAGCCTCATGCTTGCAGACCTTGAAAGAAGGGAACTGATCGAGAAGTTCAAACGGGGGCGCGGAAATGTTGTGATCCTGAGAGATGAGGAGCGCTAAAACTCGGGATACGGATCTTCTTATTAATTTTTAAAATATCATTAATTTTCCGAAAATAGATGTGCCTATCTTTCTCCATTAGATTTGCTTACTTTTTTTGTTCGCTATGGATGCTTTTCTCTGTCAATATGCCTGTTCTTCTCTGGATTTAAGTCAAACCGGGTTAAGATAAAATTGCCTCAGACTTGCTTAACTGAAAACTGGTAGTGGAAACCAATGCATTTTCGCAACCGTATCATGAAGCAACCCTTTAGGGGGTACTGAATAATACTTTAGAGGGCTTTTAAAGGATGAATTGGGGCTTAGACTCCTGAAAAAGCTTCATTGATAAATTTATTCCTTTAGCTTCCTTTTCGTGCTTAAGTATGCTTTTATTATTAAATACCAATGAAGGGGTTGACTGCCTTCTCCTGTAAGCTGGCAGACAAGGTTTCCTGTATTTTGCAGGTGCCTTAATCCGTTAGAGTTCAGTGGAAAGAACATGCAGGAACGGATATTTCGCCAGCAGAATCAGGAATCCTTCTATTGATATTCAGTTTTCCCATTTGAAGAACAAAAGAAGGAAGCAGTCAGAAATCTACACTCCACAAAAAGAGGCACTTTGCAGCTTGCAGGTGCCTCAAAAAACGCGGATCAGCTATTAACTCGCAGCGGATCCATTATCAGTCCTGCTTCAATGAAGGTGATCAAAGGCGACAAACTGGCAGCAGGAGAACTTTCAGATTAACACCGACAAGAGAAACTTCAGAGTAACTGAAGTAAAATAAATTTTAAATTGATGTTTCAGGCAGAGCATGGACAAAAAATCGAATTTATAAAAGCTGCCCCGAAGAGGCGGGATATGGTTTAGAGGGTGTATATGACACTTACTGAAATTATAGAGACATTTAAAACGAAATTAAATGCCTCAAATATTCTGAATTCGCTCGAGAAAGCCGCAGATTTCTACGGTGAATCGGATAATGATCCTGAGATGAGCGATCCGGGGGAAACTATAAAAAACAGCCCGTACAGCAGTTCAAACAGCGATTTTTTCAAAAGTCCGGAGGCAGAAAATCTCTCCGGGAACAGGGAAGTTCCGCTTATCAAACTGACTGACGTCTGGAAAACTTACCAGATGGGGGAGTCCGAATTTGCAGCCCTGAGCGGAATAAATCTTGAGATTTATAAGGGGGAGTTTCTTGTAGTTCTTGGCCCAAGCGGGAGCGGAAAAAGTACACTTATGAACCTGCTCGGCTGCCTGGATTTGCCTTCGAAGGGCACGGTTTTCCTGAACTCAAGCGATATTTCGGAACTTGACGAGTCCGAGCTTGCCAGAATCAGGGGGCAGATGATAGGCTTCATTTTCCAGAGCTTCAACCTTATTCCTACCCTTAACACGCAGGAAAACGTTCTCCTGCCTCTTGAATTTCAGGAAGAAGATGTACGTAAAGCCCTAAAAAAGGCCGAATACCTGCTTGAGATAGTCGGACTCTCAGATAAAAAACACAACCTGCCTTCCCAGCTTTCAGGTGGGCAAAGGCAGAGGGTTGCAATAGCACGCTCCCTTGCAGTGAACCCGCCTGTAATCCTGGCTGATGAGCCAACAGGAAACCTGGACAGCAGGACCGGGGACTATATTCTGGAGTTTCTGGACGGTTTGAACAAAAAGGAAGGCAAGACGATCATTATTGTGACCCATGACCTGGAACTTGTAAAATACGCTACAAGAATTGTGTACATCAGGGATGGCCAGATAGAAAAAATCGAAGAATGCACGCGAAATAAACAGGAGGAATGAAATGAAAAAATTTTCCTTGTTAACGCTCTTGATTATATATTCATCCGTGCTGGTGCTGGGAGCGGGAACAGCTTTTGCTGCAAGCGGATTGATAGATTCCTCGTCCGTTCAGGCAAACGTGACTAATCAGAATCCTGATGCCGCACGTCCAGGAGAACCGGTCGAACTTACTGTCAGTGTACAGAATATGGGAAACGATGACCTGAAAAATATTAATGTTGCAATCGAACCTCAATATCCTTTCAGTAAGGTTTCCGGAGAACCGCTTGAAAAACAGGTTTCCTACCTGAATGCACGGCAGGATAGTGACGATGCAGCTGTCCTTAAATTCAAGCTAATGACCGACTCCAATGTTTCCGAAGGTAAGTATGACCTCAATATTGTCACAACTGCCAGAGAGGACGGATCCTCGTCAAAGACGGTTACTACTACAAAAACCATCCAGCTTGAGGTAAGGGGTAAAGAATACGCTCAGATTGTTACCATAAACAAGGCGAATATTGACATAGCAAAGGAAGAGCCTCTCGAGTTCATAATAACGAATACGGGAAACTCCCCTCTGAAAAATATGGTAGTGTCCTGGAAAGACCAGAAAGGGGTAATTCTGCCGGTATATTCGGACAACACCAAGTACATAAAGTACCTTGAAGCAGGTCAATCCGTAACCGTTGCTTACTCGGTCATGGCAGATGTAAACGCTAACCCTGGGCTTTATACCCTGGATGTAGACCTTAAATTTGAAGACTACGACTCGAATGAGAAAAGTATCAATACCACAGCAGGACTTTTCGTAGGCGGAGAAACTGATTTTGATGTCTCCTTCTCAGAAAGCGACCAGGGAGAAGTTTCCCTCTCAGTTGCAAACGTGGGCAACAACATGGCATATTCCGTGAAAGTGTCGGTTCCTGAACAGGACGGGTACAGGATATCAGGAAGCTCTTCATCGATTGTAGGAAATCTTGAGAAGGGAGACTATACAATCGCATCCTTTAATGTTGCGAGTGCACAGGCTGCAAGTGGGGAAGAAACGCCTGGCACTGCAAAAGCAAGCGGTGCTGCCGCTGGAGATAATGCAAGTTCGGTTTCAACGGTTTCTCCGCTAAAAGTCCAGATCGAATATACCGATGCAAAGGGAGAAAGAATAACAGTTGACAAGGCTGTTGCAGTCCAGATGTCATCGCCTGCCGGTACTGGCACTGAGACCGGCCCGGGAGCGCGTAGCAGCAGTAGCCTCAGTTCATACGCGCCCTATCTCGCTTTAGTAGTGATTGCAGGAGCGGGATTATTCATACACCGCAGAAAAAAGCAGGCAAAAAGAGAGAAAAAATCCGGAAACACAGGAACCGGAGACCAGAAATACGACTCCGGGGCAACCAGAGACTAAAATAACGATATGATCGGAAAAGGAAGAACGCGGTATCAGTAACGCAAGCCTTTTCAGAAAAGGCTTGAGCGAAAACGCAAACCTTTTCAAAAAATACTTGATCGCAAACCTTTTCAAAAAAGGTTTGATCGAAAACGACACTGTCGGCGTGATCAAACGGCTCAACGGTTGTGTTTGAGCGAAAAAGAACGGAGGGATGCAGGATGAGAAATTCAACTTATGTGAAAATGGCCCTGAATATGCTTCTGCACAGCAAACTCCGAAGCTGGCTGACCATTATAGGGATTGTTATAGGGGTCGGGGCTGTTGTCGGCATCCTCTCTCTCGGGGATGCTATGGAGGAACAGGTTCAGAGCAGGCTTGCCGAGATGGACCTGACAAAGATAGCTATAAGCCCCGGATATACCAGGGCGATGTCAAATATGCCCGGCCCTCCCGGAGAGGGAGGTGGTACAGGTATGGATTCCGAATTGACAGACGATGATATTGATGCACTTCAGGGTATAGAAGGCATACAGTACATCGAAGGCGAGATTTCCGGCAGTGAAGAAGTGGATTATGCAGGGGAAAACGCAACCCTTTCAATTACGGGTGTAGATCCCCAGGTCTGGAAATACATGACTACCCTGGAGACGCAATCCGGACGACTGCTTGAGCCGGCTGACAAATACGTAGCAGTTATAGGGAGCGATGTTGCCAGCGGAATTTACGACCAGGACCTGGGAGTCAACCAGGTAATAACCGTAAAAGGCAAGTCCGTGCGCGTTGTAGGCATCCTGGCCGAAGAAGGCGATCATGGGGATAGCAGCATCTATATGCCTATCGATGGGGCAGTAAACCTGATTGAGGATGCAGAAGAAGATGTCTTTGACACGATTATGGTTAAAGCGCAGAGCGAAGATGTTGTGGATACGGTAATGGAAGATATTACAGATAAGCTCATGGTTTCAAGGCATGTTATGCGGGAAGATGACATGGACTTTTCCGTGACTGCGTCAAAATCTATGGCCGAATCCGTTACTGAAATGACCTCCTCAATGACGCTCTTCCTCGGAGCCATCGCAGCCGTGTCCCTGCTTGTTGGAGCTGTGGGAATTGCAAACACGATGTTTACCTCGGTCCTTGAGAAAACAAAAGAGATCGGCACTATGAAAGCTATAGGGGCGAAAAATCGGGATATTCTTATGATTTTCGTCTTTAATTCCGCAATGGTCGGTTTTGTCGGAGGGGTTTTTGGAGTTATGCTGGGAGCTTTTATCTCAACCCTGTTTCCGATGCTTGGTATGACCATGATGAGATCCGAGGGCGACACAGGTATCTCGCTTTCACCTCACCTTATGCTCTTCGGGCTTGTCCTGGCGGTTGTTATAGGCATCGTTTCCGGAGCCGTTCCTGCATACAGGGCCTCCAAGCTGAAGCCTGTAGATGCCCTGAGGTATGAATGACCTGAAAGTTAGCGGAAAATTAGAGAAAAACCTCAAGCTGGGGAATCGAAAATCCGAAGTGTTCCCCCGCTTTTATTTTTGAGCCAGCACTGCCTCTGCAGAGCTTCACTATCTTTTTTATCCGTCCAGACCTCTCCCTTAGACCTGACTGCACTCACACCCGACAACAAACTTTATTATACTTCTTTGCTTTTTTAGTGAATTAAGGGTAAAAAAAGTGTCTAAGTCTGTAACAGGATCGACTTACGGGCTTTTTTCGTAAAAATACAAATAATGTTCTGGACGAGATAGGTTATTTTCTTTCTTCAGATCAAATTCTGAAAAACCTGGTAAATATCGTAAAAACTTATAGTATATACATCTTTCGAAGGCGAAAACTGATTATGGCCTTTATTTTAAAGCCTCATATGCTTCTTATTTTTTGGGCCTGGCAAAAGCATGTGGATAGGGCATAAATGTAAATATTACTTATAAAAAATTATTTAATATGCCTATCTTGGATGACAGAGGTTTTCAGGTTGATTTTCAAGAAAATACCCATGCAAATTTATGAAAACTTCCACAAAATGTTTAGTGGCAATAACGAAAATACTTTTAATATCTGCAGGGAGTGCGGGGGAGCCTGCGAACATAATAAGATCGGCACTCTGCTACCTGGAGAAGAAGAGTATATGGCAAGAAAAATGGGTATAAGCATTTCGGAGTTTAAAATCCGTTACCTGGACCTTCTAAAAATGGACGATGGGACTCCAATACAGGTATTAAAATTAGGAAAGTTATGCCCGTTTTTAAATGAAGAAGAAGTATGCGAGTGCCAGAATTTTAAGCCAGTATTCTGTAAAATCTATCCTTTAGTTTTTACGGTTGAAGATGAGAAAATAAATTTTACAATCGATAATTGGTGTAAGTTATCGAAAAAAAAAGCGTGCAGACTTTATTTTGAAACCGCTATACCGCTTTTATCAAACCTTTTAATCCCGATAGAATGGTTAAAGCATGTAATTAGCTATGATAATCTCTGTTTTGATTACGATCAACTGGAAAAATGCAGGCGCGAAAAAAGCAAGTATGCGGTTTTTTCACTGGAAGAATTATTGAATTTGCAGAAAGCCGAGATAGAAACTGCCAGCTTATGTATTGATTTTGGTCAGAAGATTGAAGAGCCCGTTTTTTAACTTTACGCTGCCATAATCGAATTCAAGCGACAGCAGAGGCATGGGCTGGCTGCTGGCCAAAGTAAATAATTTTAGTTTCTCAGCCGTCTTATATTTAGCTTGCCTTTAGCCTGTCTTCTATTTAGTCTGTTTAATATTTTAGCTTTTTATGTTTTAGCTTTTTATGTTTTAGCCCTTTACTTTATTATCTAACCCTGTAGCTTCACTGTTGCCTTTATCACCTTTCATCGGAATTGCAAAAGCAAAGGTACTTCCCTCTCCCGGATAACTCCTAAACCAGACATATCCGCCATGTAGCTGGACAATCTGCTTAACCAGCGACAGACCCAGCCCGGTTCCCTGAAACTGTTTGGACGAAAAGGAATCAACCTGGCTGAAGGGCTTGAAAAGTTTGCTCTGGTCCTCGGGTTTAATACCAATTCCTGTATCCTTGACCGTTATTTCCACCATATCTCCTTTTTTCCTTGCTCCGATTTTTACAAACCCGTTTTCATAGGAGAATTTTATAGCGTTATCCACAAGGTTGTACATTATCTGAATGAATCTGGATTCGTCTGCACAGATGCTGGCAAGATCGTTACCAACGTCGATTTCAATTCGAATATTTTTACGGTCGGCTATGGGGGATACAAGATTCTTTATCATGTTAAGCTTACTGGCAAGCTCAAATTGTTTACAACTCAGCTCCAGTTTACCGGCTTCTACTTTAGAAAGATCCAGAATGTTATTTATCAGACTCAGAAGATGCTTTCCGCTCTTTGAGATGTTCCCGACAGATCTTAGCTGTTTTTCATTCAATTCGCCGTATGCCTGTTCGTGAAGCAGGTCAGAAAATCCTATTATCGAGTTAAGTGGGGTTCTCAGTTCATGGCTCATATTTGCCAGAAACTCGCTTTTGGTACGGTTTGCTGCTTCTGCGATTTGTTTTTCTTGAAGGAGTGTTTCTGCGGCTTTTCTTTCCGTAATATCTCTACAGGTTTCAAGCACTCCTATAATCTTTCCATTCTCTTCGGTTACAGGGATCGCCTGAACAAACCAGACCCTGCCGTCCATTGAAGTAAATTCTCCTGATTTTTTATTGCCTGTTACGAAAATCTGCTCAAACTGCAGGTAATCGGACAAAGGCCCATTTATGCCAGGGGCACTTTCAAGGCATAGACCCACTGCATTTTCAAGATCCAGTTCCATGAATTCAAGGGCAGCCTTGTTTGCCCAGATAATCTTAAGCTGGGGATTTACGAAAATAACCAGCTCGTTCAGGGAGTCAAGCAGGACTTTCTTTTCTCTCTCCTGTGCTGTTAGTTCCTGCTCTGCAAGATAAATTTCATTTAACATTCCGTTTATTTCCTTTGAAAGGCGGTAAAGTTCATCATTGTCTTTAAGATACAATCTTCTGGAAAGATCCTTTTCCGACCTGACCCGGGTAACGAAATCATCAACTTCTATCAATCTTGAGACGAATAGTTTGTCAAGTGCAAATTTCACTCCAACCCCTGTCATGAGACCAGTTAGCAGAAGGAAAAAGTACATGTTTTCAAGGGTTTTCTTGCCGTGTGAGTAGAGTTTTCTTGGAAAATCCGCTCTTATAATAAGCGCAGGCTTGCCTGAAATATCTTCTAATTTAAAGTATCCTGCTATTTTCTCTTCGCTGTAAGGTTCAATAACAGGTTTGTCTGGAAAATCGGAAAAGTTTTTAAACTTTGACTGAGCGTCAGCACGTAATTCCTCATCGGTTCTATACATTGAAAGAGAATAACAGGTAGCATCTTCGAAGGATTCCAGGAGGGTGTTGTCAAAATACTTTCCGAAAATCAAAGTGCCTTTGATAGGCCCCTCGTACTCTGTTGTAAGGATAGGATGGCACGAAATAAACATAGGGTTTTCTTCGAGCAAAACAAAACCGCTTATGTTTTCATTTTCTGATTTTGTGAGGAGAGTTCCGTTTTCTATCAGATCAAGAAGGTCCTCAGGCACTGGCACTTCCTCTGCAGTGTTAATATCTATTGATTTTGCATAGACCACAGAACCGGCTTCATTTACAAAAAGCATGACATTAACCTTGATTCCGGCAAGAGTTTGATTCTGAAGGTTTACATCTCTATAATCCTGGTTTCTGTCTTCAATAAAACGGTAGGTATCATCCCAGCAGGCCCAATCCTGGTTTATATAACTAAGATATCCCTGTTGAGTTGAGATGGCATTCTGTATCCTTTCTACATTCTCCAGTGTGTCCGCCTGTTCAAGTTCCAGAAAGTTGGAAAGCTGCATGCTATGAGTGAGCGTAAATGCAGCAGTAAGAACGGCAAAAATTAACAGGGTTATTAAAAGAACCTTTTTGCTAATATCTATTCTGGACACCCCAAAGAATTTAGCTACTAGAAAGAATTTAAAAGTAATATATTATTTGGTATTAAAAAGGTGAGAAAGTATATAAAATTTAGTCATTACAGGTAATTTAAGATCAATTAAAGCCTGTTCTTCCTGTTTCACCCGCCCTTCTATCGAAAGAGCTAACATGAATTTAAACAAGCTTTCAATAAAAATTTAAACGGGACTCTTTATTATTTTCTATCTGCACCATTCCGGGCTTTCAGGTACGACCGTTCGGTAATTTCCACATTTCCTTTAAGGTTTACAACTTTCATGCCAAAGGTAGAGGCAAACTCTTTAACATTTGTATGAAAATCCGGATCGCTCATAAGCCCTCCGTCTATTTTTGCAGCGAGGCAATAGAGTGGATTTTTCAGGTAATGCTTATTGAAGTCCCGGCTCCCGGTTTCATTTTCCAGCCGTTTCCAGCTCGAAGCCCACATAGGGGTCAGATAGATTGTTCCCATGCCCTGGAATTCGGCCATGGCTCTGGCATAGGCTTCGTTTCCTCCGAGTGCTAAACTTATGCAGTCTTCTATAGTTTCCCCGTTTTTATCTTTAAGGAAAAAAAGCGGACATCCGAGATCTGCAAGGTCCTCCTCCAGTTTTCCAAGCGCGTGCCCACAGGTGCCGTAAAAAATCAGGATCCTATCCGAGAAGGGAGCCATCTCACGGATATTTCTGTACACCTCTGCCTTCAGAATCTCAAGATCGGCATGCAGGCCCAGGCTTAACAGATTCACAACAACACTTATCTCTTCCCCGAGTTCCCTTTTCCTGCAAAACTTTTTGAATAACGGAAAGCATGAGAGAAGCTTTGAAGAAGCTCTGAAAGCAGGGCTGTGTCGGTCTTGCAGGAGCATTGGGACCCGATCCAGAAAAACTGCCCTTGGGGTGCAATTCCTTAATCTGAGCTTACGAAGGAACCCTGAGCTGTCCCGGTTTTCCACGACTATTAGCTGCTTTAGCTCGCGGTCTTTTGATAATACATGTACAAGCTCGTCTTCGAGCATTCCGCAGGCAATAATGCTCATTACAGGCATACTTCGGATGTCCTTCCTCGTAAATTCTTACTTCTGGAACTCTTCTTCGTAAATCTTTATTTCTGGAATCTTTCTTCGTAATAAATCTTTATGGTTAATCATTGTACAGTAAAATCGGGGGAAGTGGCAGATTTGATTCAGGAAATATATGAAAGAACCGCCAGCATTCACAAATAAAAAGCAATAGCTAAATCAGGGAAATTACTGAAAAAACCACAAAAGAGAATAAGTGCGGACAGGAAAGAATGAGTACCTGTTTCTTCTCGATTCTGTTCTTCTCATTTCTCTTTATGGCAATATCATATTAAATAAATTAGTTATAAATGATCTCTTTACAGACTGTTCTATAAATGTTTACAGACTGTTCTATAATGTTTACAGGCTGTTCTATAAATGATTCCTTTACCAACTGTTCAGCTATAAATGGTTCAGTTATTTCTATTTTATTTTCAGTACCATATTCTCTGAATTTGCTACTGTAAGATATCTGGTATATTATAGCATTTATAGCATTTATAGCACTTTATAGCATCGTTAATTTCTTCTTTCTTATTCTTTATTTCTTTTTACCAGTCTGTTTTTGTTTATTTTTTCTTGAATTTCCAGGGAGTTTTTTATCAGGAGTGACTCCGTAATACTTTGTCCTTGCTGCTCCCCAGATGCAGCCGTTTTTCCCGAAGATTTTCAATTCAATGTTCTGGATAGTCTTGCAAATTTGGTTTCCCTCTCTTGCACCCTTGCAGACTATACAGAACTTTTCACAAAAAACAGGGGGTTTCCCCTTATTTTCAACCATTTCGACACTTCCAGCCATAAGATATTCTCTTGTCCGGATACTTATGGGTGCTTATCCAGATATCGTGCTAACAAGAAACAATTTAATTCGATCAGAGCAATTTCTTTCCTGCGCCAGGGCCGGGAGCGCACTGGAATACTTCGCTAATCCTGACTTCTATAAGGTTCTTTGCAGGGAGTCCGGGTTTTGCGGCATGCACAATTGCTTTCATTTTTTCAAATTTTTCTCCGGAACTGATAATCTCGGTTTCACCTTTTATCTGGAAGCAGCCGCCTGTGTCCGGCCCCCATACATAGATTGCCACATTCGGGTTTTCTTCAAGGTTTGCCAGGGATTTATCCATGAAATTATCCGCAATCCAGATCGTTTCGTCATCTACAAGCTGGCAGAACCCTATCGGCACTACATTGGGAATTCCTGATTTTGAGGCCGTAGCTACGGGAAAGATCTTTACTTTTGAAAAAGCGCTTTTCATCTCTTCGTTTAATTTTACCATGGTAATCACCACCAAGATGGTTGCGGTATAAATTTATATATTTAAGCGTCAGAATTGTGTATTGAAGGTCGGATTTGTGTATTTTAATAACCTTCAGGGAAAAAAGGTTAATTAAAACTTTTTAAATAAAACCGGTGGAAATCTTGAGTCTTACTGATGATATAAGGAGTCTGGGGACAGGAATCCTTGAAAAAATTGGATCTCAAAACGAAAACGTTATTAACTGGAAGAGCTGGCTGCAAAAATATAATTTTCTTCCCGGGCATCCGGATGATCCGTATGCCTGGCTTACGGATATTCTTGCGCTGAAATCCGTAGATTCCGGGAATTACGGAGTTGGGAGTATTCTGGTAGGGGCAGACGGCAAGCTTGCAGCTATGGGCCACAACCTTGTATATTCCCCTTATTTCAGGAGCGACCTGCATGCAGAGATGGTAACCGTAAACAGTTTTGAAGAAGAAAATCCGCAAATCACCACCTTAAAAGCATATACTCTTTATACATCAATGGAATCCTGCCCAATGTGCCTGACAAGGCTGATCTCTGCCGGCATAAATAGAGTCTTTTACGTCTCTCCTGACCCTATTGGCGGGATGGTAAATGCAATTTCCCTGCTGCCTCCTCTCTGGAAGGAGCTCTCAGGCCCACAGCTTTTCACAAAAGCCCGCTGTTCTACAGAGCTTTCTAATGCTGCAACTGAGATCATGCTTATCAATGCAAATGAGCTTCTTGAGATCCTGAGAAAACGCCGCATGTAAGCCTCATCTTCTTAAAATTGTGCAGCTGGATTACGAAAGACAAACGATACTTTTTGTTTAAGATATGGCAAATCAGCATTTTCAACTTCCGAATTTCCTGCAAATAAATAGCTACTGCCTGTAACCCGCATAAGCAGGGCTTTTCTAAGCCTATCCCAGGCTTTTAAACCGCTTAATGATCGGACATTAGCCTGATTCGGTAGCATTAGAATTAACTTTTTAGCGGCATCATTACCTTTTTTTGACGAATGTTTCTCTGCAAAAACAGATAGGATTATATAAAGAGAACATATATTGTGGTATGAAAATTTCATCATAAAGTATATCTTTTAAATATATATTTGGGGGGAAGAGATATTAGGAAATCTGGAATTCTCGTAGTTTTACTTTTAGCAGGAATATTATTTATTTCCGGCTGTGCGGAAAATGATCAGGACAATGAGACCGATACCGGGGAAGGAGAAGGGGTAACTCCCGTAGAGGATGCAACTCCCGTAGAAGGTGTAACTCCTGATGCAACGGAAGAAGTTACGGAACCGGAAGGTGGAGACTCTGGGGAAGGGTTAATGCCAGGCCAGGAGGAAAGCTCCCTGATTGGAGGGGAAGAAGGCATAATCCCGGGTGAAGAGGAGCCGGGCCAGGACAATGAAACCTCCGTTGAAAACCAGATCCCGGATAATAATCAGACAATTGTTCAGGCTGCGGAAGGGGCAGGATATGCTACCTTTGCTTCACTCGTAAGGGATGCAGGGCTTGAAGACACTCTTAATAACGGGGGGCCATACACTGTTTTCGCTCCCAGCGACCTGGCCTTTGAGAGCCTTCCAGAAGGCACGCTTGACGACCTTCGTAATGATAAGGAGAAACTGAACCGTGTGCTGACCTATCACGTGGCCGACGGGGAATACATGGCTTCAGCTCTTGAAAACATGAATTCTCTTACTTCCCTGGAGGCCGGAGAGCTCACTGTGAATGCCACAGCCGGAGGACAGGTGATGGTAGGAAGTGCAACCGTCATAGAGCCTGATATCACTGCAGATAATGGAGTTATCCACGGAGTTGATAAAGTACTGATTCCACCAGGAATCTGAAAATAAAAACCCGGAATAGAAGCAAAGATTACGTTAATTTGCTTCTTTCACTTCTTTTTTACTTTACTTATTAAATGTTCGTCCTGCCAGTTAGCTTCTATTCTGTTTTTCCAGTAAAGCCTTTATTCCGTTTTGTTGCTGACAAACTTCAAGATGGTCGCATTCGAAGAGTTTAAGACCCCTCTCAAGAGTGAAAAGAGACCATATTAAAGTCCAGACATATTAAAGTCCAGATCTATTATCTTGAGCACAGATTTTTGCCAAAAATTAAAATACAGGTCTCAGGGATTCACCTGCTCCCTGTACCCGAACTTAACGCTGTAATCCAGATAATAGATAACTTCCGGCTCAATTTTTATCATGATACTATCCGGATCAGGTGGCATATCTGCAGCAATCGGAAATTTGGCTACCAGGATTTCCCCAACTTCTCGCAGTTCTTTTTCATCCGCAATTATCGATGCCTTGCCTTCAATCTGAAGAGCCTGCATATCAAACCAATCGGGGTCATCCTCATCAACAGTATATGCAACGTACGGATTCTGCATAATATTCTGGACTTTTCGCGTATTCTGATTGGTTGCCATATATACAACTGCGCCTTCGGATACATATGCCATTGTATGGGCCATTGGTCTGCCCTGCGGGCTTACGGTTGCAAGGTTCAGGTAGTAATGGTTTGAAAGATATTCGTAAATCTTATCTTTAAGCTCTTCTGCCATAGTCCCCACCAAAATTTTATAACTTTCAATTAAAATTCGTCGGATTGGATTCTTACACCGGATCTGCCAGGACACTGTAAATTCCTGACAGTTATTCCAAACCTGTGGTATAATTTACCAATCCCTGATCAGTTTTCCAGTCCTGTAATAAGTTTCCGGTCCTGGAATCTAAAAAGGGAAAACTCAATTTATCCCATCTTTCCCCCATACAGTTTAGAGGGACAAAATTTATAAATTTTACTTATATCTGCAGTCAGCGGGAATATCTATGCTGTAGCCGCGCGATTTTTCCCCGGAGTAAATCAGAAAGATAGAAATCTCGACTGAGAGAAAAATACCTGATAGGCCTGTGCTGCCACAAGGTACATCTTTTGGAGTTTTTTCCTTTCCTTAACCGAACAAACCGATCTCCTTTTCCGAGAATAATTTAAAAAACTGAAGGGTAATTAAAAAGAATTAAAGGCCAACTAAAA
The DNA here is from genome assembly GCF_049706645.1 of Methanosarcina sp. Classification (GTDB taxonomy): domain Archaea; phylum Halobacteriota; class Methanosarcinia; order Methanosarcinales; family Methanosarcinaceae; genus Methanosarcina. Next base: position 143,913 of record NZ_JBNAKP010000010.1, read on the forward strand.
AAGGACTAAAGCCAATTAAAAAAGGATTAAAAACCATTAAAAAAATTAAAAACCATTAAAAAAAGTATTAAAAACTATTAAAAAAAATAAAGAGTAATCAAAAAAAGAATAGAAAGAAAAGTAATTCCTATTTAAGACTTTCTCTTCTTTATACATTCTTTTAGTTTCTCTTCCAGGCGGACCCGGGAGATGAAGACTCCGAACTGCATTGCAATGGTTTCAATAACGGTGCGCACGCTATCCGGAAGCTCGTACTCAAAGCTTGAGGCAAGATAAAAAACTGCAATGATTTCTTTCCCTGATTTTACGGGAATGATTGCGGCGGCCCTTAGATTTTCGTGCCTGAGTGCATCATCTCTCGCGGTAAGGAGAAGATCTACATGCTGTTTGTAAACAGGCTGCCCTATCATAACAAGTCTGGCATTCGGGGAATTCGCACTGTAATGGGAGCCATGTTCGACAAAATTAGGTGAAAGCCCGCGGTGAACGGCAAGCGTCATATCTCCTGTCTCTTCATCGATAAGATAAATGCCTCCGGCGTTGATTTCATCTATTTGAAGGCAGGAATCCAGCAATTTCTCAAGGGTCTCGCTCAGGCAGCTGGAAGTGCTTAGGGCAATGCCAAGGTCCCTCTGAATGTAGAGCAGTTTTTCTTTCCTCTTCCGCTCCGTGACATCCAGAATTATTCCCTTAAGATATTTTACAACCCCGTTCTCATCGGCTTCAATGAAAGTCCTTTCATCAACCCAGCGTACTTCCCCAGATTTCGTCAGGATGCGGTACTCCTGGGAAAAATCCACATAATCTTCCTCGATCCTTCTTAAGAGTTCTCTTTCAACTCTTTCCAGGTCGTCAGGGTGCACAATATTGCCGTACAGAAGTCTTCCGGACGTAAATTCTTCTACAGTATATCCGAATTTCTTTATATTTTCAGAGACAAACTCGGCAGGCCAGTACTTTTCCGGCCTCCAGAGGAAGACTGTCACAGGAACTTTATTTATCACTGAGATCAGCTCTTTTGCCATCTCCAGAGCGTTGCATAAAGCTATCTCGTTCAGGTATTTACAGGCTTTTTGCCTGCCGTTCCCATTCTTTGCCGAGTTCGAAACTGCTTTGAACATTTTATTCTCCGTAAATAAAAATCTTTTACAGAAAGCTATGAGAAAATTTCATGTATTTACATTTTTTGCTTGTAAACATAGAAGTACGCAATAAATTAAAAAGCTTGTGATTTGAATCCTGGAAGGTATCAGAATGCAGAGACTTGAAAGTTAGAATCTGTCAGGAGGTTAAATTATACGAAATATACGAACTGGAAATAGCCGGAGGGAAAAATATATAAATGGGATTCCGATTCAGTGATTTTTAAAGGGTAAAACTATAACTTGCAGGCTTCTTTAAGAACGCATTCATACTTCTTTCCTGCCAGTTTCTCATAAGTTCGGAAACCACAGCGTCTTGTAGAAACAGCCAGCTCACTTAATGCCGGTTTCTTTTTCTCAAACTTATTTCTCTTTCCCGGACTTTTTCTCTTCCTCGGACTTTTTCTCTTCCCGGACTTTTTCTCTTCCTCGAACTTTTTCTCTTTCCCGGACTTTTTCTTTTTTCCTGACTTTCTTCTTTTTCTAAGGCTCTGGAAAAGCCCTCTATTTTGCCGGCCGGAAGAATAAATCAGGTTTTTAATGAATGAGTTATTTTTTTAAATTAATTCTCAAGGTCGATTTGATATATAACCGAAGATATATTTTTAGACAAACCCATATAAAAAATAAAAGTAGAGGAGCTTGAGAATATCGACGACCTTCAGGGAGTATTGAAAGGACAGAGGATTGCTTATTTTTCTATGGAAATAGGGCTTAACAGTGAAATCCCTACTTATGCAGGAGGGCTGGGCATACTTGCGGGTGATACTATTCGCTCGGCTGCGGACCTCAACATTCCGCTGGTAGCGGTAACGCTGGTAAGCAATAAAGGCTATTTCAGGCAGATTCTTGACCCTTCCGGAAACCAGGTAGAGCATACCGAAGAGTGGAATCCTGCCCGCTTCATGACGCTTTTCGCAGAACAGGTAAGTGTGAAAATCCAGAACCGGGAGGTTAAAATCCGGGCCTGGCTGTATAATTGTAAAAGCCTTACAGGAGGCAGCGTACCCATTATTTTCCTTGATACCGATCTCGAGGGGAACGATTGGGAAGACCGCAGAATTACGGATTCTCTCTATGGGGGAGACCAGCGCTACAGGCTAAAGCAAGAAATCGTACTCGGGATAGGGGGAGTTCGGATGCTTGAGATCCTGGGCTGCAAGGTCAGAAAGTATCATATGAACGAAGGGCACTCAAGCCTGCTCGCCCTGGAACTCCTGAGGCGTAACGGCACCGACCCTGTGAAAGTGAAGGACCTCTGCATTTTTACCACGCATACCCCGGTAGAAGCCGGGCATGATAAGTTTGACTACGGGCTTGTCGAAGACCTTATTCAGGACCGAAACGATGTGGATATCCTCAGAAGATTCGGAGGAGCCGACCGCTTCAATACAAGTCTTTTTGCCCTTAACCTGTCGAATTATGTCAACGGGGTCACGAAGAGGCACAGCCGGATCTCAAGCGAACTCTTCCCCGGTTATAAAATCCAGGCGATCACAAACGGCGTCCACTCCTATACCTGGACTTCCCCTTATTTCAGGAACCTGTATGACCGCTACCTGCCAGGCTGGGCAAATGAACCTGAACTTCTGGTAAGGATAGACGGAATCCCGGACAGCGAAATCTGGGAAGCTCACTGGAATGCAAAAAAAGCCCTGATCGATGAGGTGAATAAAAGGACAGGCGTGGGCATGGACTACGACACTCTGACAATCGGCTTTGCGCGGCGCATGACCGCATATAAGCGCGCAACATTAATCCTGTCAGACCTCGAAATGCTCAAAAAAATAAACAAACGGGGCAAGATCCAGCTTATTTTTGCAGGCAAAGCCCATCCGCGTGACGAAGCCGGCAAAGAGCTTATCAGGGAGATCTTCAAAAACATAGAAATCCTCAGGGAAGATATAAAAATTGCCTTTCTCGAAAACTACGATATGGATCTCGCCGCAAAAATGGTATCCGGGGTCGATATCTGGCTCAATACCCCAACCCGCCCCTACGAAGCCTCCGGCACAAGCGGCATGAAAGCTGCCCACAACGGGGTCGTGAACCTCAGCGTGCTTGACGGCTGGTGGATCGAAGGCTGGATCGAAGGCGTGACCGGCTGGGCAATAGGCCCTCAGCCCGAAGAAAACCTCTCTGAAGAAGAAGCGAAAGCCGCCGAACTCAGCGACCTTTACAATAAGCTGTATTACATCATCGTCCCCATGTACTACGGGCGCAGGGACGAGTGGGTTAAGCTAATCAACAATTCCATTGGCATGATAGCCTATTATTTCAACTGCCACAGGATGATGCGGCGTTATGTAACACATGCCTACCTGTAAACAATTACTGTTAGAAGTCACAGGAGTATATGGGTTCGGATTTTATCCCCTGAACCCAATATCATCATTCAAGGCTGGCAATTTTTTATTTCGTGGATCTGACAGCTTTCGAAGGGTTGATTGAATAAAATTTTGATTTCAGCCAGCGGGCGGAAGCTGGCAGGCCGGAGAAAAAGAAGGTAAAAGTGCTTCTGGAAGGGTTTCTCTTTGGATTTGCTAGGGGTTCTCTACCGGTCAGAAGGATTCAGGATCTGTTTGAGAAGGTATTTGGGGTTCTATTGTAGTTCTCGCATTAAAGGTTGAGGTAATAGGTAATGCGGAAAAGCACAACTCTATGTTTATCTATACACTCAATCATTACAACCTTTTTGACATTACTAACCCTGCTGTATATCTTGAATAAGATCTAGAATTGTAGATACCAAGTCTGAAGTAGTTAGGCATTTGTCACCAAGCTTCTCAAAATTACCTTTAAATCTTGGAGAGGCATTTGGATAAAAAATCTCAAAGTTGTTCCAAACTTCTTTCCATATATCCTCAGCCATGTATCCTGTAGCTCCAATGGGAAGCGGTAGAACTCCATCTTGAACGCATAAATCAAATTCCTGCCTCATTCCATCAGATAGGACAATATTATTTGCAGAATCAAGCTTGTTTCCATAAACGAAAATAGCAATTCCAGCTTGCTCAATCATAGACTTTCGATATTTAGTCCTTTGATCTGCAAGGCTTATTCCATCTGTTGTAAATTGTGGAAACGGGCGCATTACTATATCTTCTTCAGAAATTTTTTTCCCTGCATCGTTCAAATAAGCAAGCACACTATTTATAACGGCATCTCCTACACCAAGTCCAAAACCAGTGATGATACGGTTCGTATTATTATTACAATTCATATTATTCTGGTTTTTATTCAAGGCTACCTGCTTGCTTAATTCGTAAAGAAATGATCGCGCATCTATTGAAGATAAGTTTCCATATACTTCAGCTGCACCTGAAATAAAGATTGAAGAGAGCTTATAAGTCTTAGCAATTTTCATGAGTAACTCAGTGATATCTTCGTATTCATTTACTAGAACAGTCTGAATATTAAAACGTTTCAAGTCGCGAATAAAATACTGTTGCTTTAGTTCACGATGCTTAAACGATTCGTCAGTTTCATTTACTGACTTAGAAACTTTTCGTTGAATAAAATAGTGCCTTCTTTGATGATTTTCGTACAGTGCTCGGACTCTACTAAGAATATAATCGATGTTTGGATCTTTAAAACTAAATCCTAAAAACAAAAACGTCTTCTCAATAAGGTCCCCTCTGAGGGCGGAAATAAAAGGAGACATTTTGAGTGGATAAGATTCATAATCATCTTTTAAAATCACCACATCATAAGGATGATCAACATCGCCGTGCATTTTATAAACTACAACGTCACGGTCGGGCCGTGTGACCGAAAGTTGTTTCAATGTATATTTAATGTCTGGAACCTTTTTAGCTTCAATCAGCGCAGTTTCAATAAGTTTATCATAGTTTGTAGTCCAATATGTTTGAATTGGCAACTGTGCCAAAATTTTATGATTTTGAGTTGGATTTTTTGTTTGGCTAAAATAATCTAAGATCAGTTGTGTAAGCTGTGATCGGTTACCACCTGCTTGATTACAATGATATTGTGCAATCGTAATCAAATTCAATTCATGATCTTCATCCGGGTCCAGTCCGAGATCATTAATAATGTCTTTTAGCAAACCTTTCCAGTCTGCATACCCAGCGTTTTTGGAAAGTCCTGCACCAGCAAAGACAGCCACATTTTTATTATGGAGCTCATGAACAAACTCACGAATAAAAACGCTTTCTGAAATGGATTCTATGACCATGATAATTTCTTCTTGTTAAAGATTTGATATCAATATAGAGTACTTCATCTTTTTTCGAGAAGAAATACAAAATTTAACTTTCAACTCAATTATAGTATGTTTAATCTCTGTATCTAATCCATTAAGAAGAGATAAGTTCTTAAGTTCTTTCTTTTTTATTGAAATAGGTGTTTTACTTTGGATTCTGGTGAGTATTATTCTTTAAAAAATAAAGGCATTAACTTTTTCAAGCGAGGATTGTACAAAGAAGCCATTGAATGGTTTGATCGAACCCTTAAAATCAAGCCTGATGACTGCAGTTCTTTGAGAAATAAGGGAATTTCTTTAGTCTGGTTGGGTCGGTATAAGGAAGCTATTGAGTGCTATGACAGAGCCCTCAAAATTATGCCTGATGACTACGATTCTTTGAGATGTAAAGGCATTGCTTTATTCTATTTAATAAGATACGAAGAAGCAATTAAGTGTTATGATCGGGCTCTTAAAATCAAACCTGATGACTATGATTCTTTAAGAAACAAAGGGGTTTCTTTGTTTCAATTGAAACGATATAAAGAAGCTATTGAATGCTACGATCGAGCTCTTAAGTTTAAACCTGATGATTATGATTCATTGAGGGAGAAAGGTGTTGCTTTAAGCTGCATGGAAATGTATAAAGAGTCTATTAAATTTTTCGACAGAGCTCTTAAAATCAAGCCAGATGATTATATTTCCTTAAGACGCAAAGGTGCTTCTTTACACTGGTTAAAGCGATATAAAGAAGCTATAGAGTACTATGATAAAGCTCTTAAAATCAAACCTGATGACTATGACTCTTTGAAGGGAAAAGGCATTGCTTTAGGCTTCTTAGGAATGTATAAAGAGGCCATTGAGTTTTTAGATCAAGGACTTAAAATCAAACCTGATGACTATCAATCTTTAGAATTTCGGGATAATATTTTGGAGAAGATGAAGGATAGTAGAGATATTAAAACCAAAAAAGAAAATGAGGATAAAACAAAACAAGACGTCTTTAAATACGACATAGCTCTATCATTTGCTGGCGAAAATCGGGAGATAGTAGAACAAATAGCTGAAAAATTAGCTGAAAATAATATTCAAATCTTTTATGATGAGTATGAAAAAGCAAAGCTATGGGGAAAGAGATTATCAACACATTTTCAAAAAACATATGGGGAGAATACTTGCTTTGTCTTAGTCTTCGTTTCTAAAGAGTATTCATTAAAAGATTGGACAAACTTCGAATTTTCTATTGCACGAGGCGAGGCAAAAGTTAGGGGAACTGAGTTTATCTTGCCTGTTAGGTTAGATAACACGCCCCTATTTGGTTTGCCTGATGACATGGCCTACCTAGATTTTAATACAGAAGGAATTGAAGGTATAGTTAGCGCAGTTATAGCTAAACTAAAGGATTAGTCATATTGTTAGAGGAAATTCAGTTTGAATTTGTTCGGCAATTCTACTACTCATTTTTACTTTTTCTCGAAGTGTCAGAGTCTCCCTATACTGCTTTGCTTCGGCCATCAATATGAATTCAATATTTCCATTCAACTCTTTGACTGCCGTTTCAATCTCTTTAAGCGCAACATTGTAAAACTCTTTTCGGCTATTAACTAAATTCAAACTTTTTTCATTAAAACGCCTATGTAATTTAGCTTCTAGCTCAGGGGCATTTTCAGAATGAATTAAAGCATGCACATCAAAATCAAAAGGAACAGACGCACCAAATTCTCGAATTCTATCTAATGGTTCTAGCCTTCGTGTCATCCCAATTTTGTAAACATCCTCCCCAAAAGAACCAATATTTGAGATTACATAAACGTACCCACTTTTTGTCACTTGAGCAATTGAGAGAGCTCTTCCTTTTTCCTGAGCTTCTTTAAGTTGCTGTTCGAGATTCAATATTTTATCTTTCAGTTGTGTTACTTCTCCACTTGTTGTCGTTTCAATTTCTTTTCTAGCCTCATCTAGGGCTTTTAGACATTGTTTTTCTTCATTTTCAGCCGCTTTTCTTGCAGCTTCAAATTCTCTTATCGCTTTTTCCTCTTCCCGCATCTGCTCTTTTACTACTCTTTGCTCTTCCTTTTCTTGATACAATTTTTCCTGACGTTCATAAACAAGATGTAATTCTTCCAGTTTCAAACTAAAATACTTATTTGTAATTTTTATATCCAATGGAGCAACCAGCTTGTTAATTTCCTCATACGCTCTTTCAATCCTTTCTTCCATCTTTGACACGTTGTTCCATTTTACTTTTAGTACAGCAGCGTCACACTCACTATTGAAATCACGCAATGCAAGCTTTCTGTTCCGAGCAATCATTTCTGCCCCCTTCTTTTTATCACCTTCAACGCTCCATTCTTTTGAGCACACAGAAGCTGCCTTATCTTTTATGAGCTGTTTTTGACGTTGGTGGTTAGTTAGTATCCGTTTTTGATATTCACTAGAAGTATCAAAATCAAAATGAGGTTTGTATAATCCATAGGAAATAATTTCTAAGTTTTCTTCAAGTGAGTTGATTTCACTTAATAATTTATCATATATAGTTCGTTTGTTTTTATAGTCTAAAATCATCTCATTAGTTTTGGCCTGTATTTCATTCAATTTTTGATTTTCTTTAGTAATCTCTGATCGAATATCCGTAAGATCTTTGAAATCCTTTAACGTTCTCTCATATGTCTCTTTTCTTTTCTTGTAATCTACATTTGTTTCATCAATTTTAATTTGAATTTCTTTTAATTTTAGATTTTCTTTTGAGATTTCAGAATCGATATCTGTGACAGTTTTAAAACGCTCGTATAATTTGTTGTATTTTAATTTTTGTTTAATGTAAAAATATATAATTATGATTAACAAAGGCATAAACGTAAAATCCATCAGTGTCACCTTTTAACTTACTTGATTTTTAAAATATTTTTATAACTTCAAAAGTTTGAATGTTATAAAAATAATTCGAAATCTATTCAAATTATTAGAAGCATGTTGAAATTGTATGGAATTTTATACTTTATTCAAGAAAAAGACAAATATTTAAAAAATCAATAAAAAATTAACAATTAGAGGGCTACTCCCAAAAACAATTTTTTCCTTAACATCTGGATTTTCAGGTTTGCTTTTAAAATTAAAAATTCGGTTGGTTACTGTATTTAATTTCCTTAAGCCTTAATCTATCCCCCGAAAGAAGTTTTACCCAAGCCTTAACCCTCTCCAAAACATGGCTGTTAAGGGTAAAAGGCTTATTACTTTTGGCTTTTTGCTTCGCGTTGACGACATAAAAAACAGATAAATTCAAGAATCTTTTGTATCCCGTGAAAAAGGATACTCTCTTATTACCAGATATTCGTACATCACCGCCACTATCCACCCAGTAGCCGCTCCTAATTGAGTCCAATCGTTTGAAATTCTATAACAATAAGCAATGACTACGATATTAAGAACGGAAAGTACCATTGCAAGGATATGTAAATTCTTTTGAAAACGTGCAGTTACTTGCATTATTTCTCCCTCATTCCCACAATCCTGAAAGAATACTTATTTTTTTGATACATTAAATAAAAAAATTAAACAACACTATCTACTGCCGCTAAGCTAACCTCAGAGGCGAGATGTTTTTCAGAGAAAAACATCTCTTTGTCTGATGCGATAATAACAGCGGCAATAACAATGAGAACAACAGTTTCAATACATTTTGTAAATTGGGTTATTGCCAGGATCTCCTGCGAGATATTGATGATAAAGTGAAAGAGGATCGCAGCCAGAACGCTTTTTCCGTTTTTTATGCAGATCCAGCTGATAATTACTCCCATAGGGATGATGCTGACAAAAAAATTCACGCCAAACCAGATATTTTCGTGAAAAATCTCATACTGATAGGAGTTATTGACAAATATCAGCGGAAAGTGCCAGAGCGACCAGAGTATGCTGAAAATAATCGATGCCGTAAAGTAGGTGTACTTGCTCTGGAGACTGTCAAAGGCATATCCCCTCCATCCAAGCTCTTCAAAACTGGCGGCCAGGAAAAGAAGAAGCAAGACAGGGACAAATCCTGTTGAAAAAGAGAAGCCGTCGGCAAGTTGAAATTGGGAAGTCGATCCGCCGAATGGAAGAGAAAGAATAATAGATGCAAGAATAGTGAGCGGCATTATTAAAACAAATACCGGCAGCACTTTGGGCTGTATCAGTCTGAGATTGATAAGCCGGTTGAGAAAATCTTTTATTAAATCCGAATTTTTAGACTTAAAGATTATAAAAAGTGAGATAAGAAAAGGCGCCATCAATCCGGGAAGCATAACCAGCATATACAGCCCGCTTTTATCGTCCTGAAAACTTAGATACGCCCCTGCAAACCAGAGAGTATAAGTTACGATAAAGGTTGCAACAAAATATACCCTGGGCCTGTACCTGTAGTCAGGAATCATGTGTTCGTCCAAATTTAAATGCCATAACCCTGTTCTTGTTTTTTATATTCAACCGAATTTAACGTCAAAAGTAAGTAAACTGTTTTTAATTTTTTGTCTATTTTTGCCTATTTTTTGTCTAATGCAAAAAATGCAAGAAATCATATAACCCGTTAAACTATTTCCAATATATATGCTTTCTTATCGGCACTGTTATGCTGTTTTTCTGAAATGGGAGGATATTTCCTCTTTTCTTTGCTGGTGTTGTGCAAAATAAATTAAAACGACTAAAACAGCTTTTACCAGGCTTATTTTCAGGCATTTTCAGGCATTTTCAGGCTTGATACAATTTTCTTAATCTCCTTCTCGCCTTCAGGGATGAAAGCTATAACTGCATATGTATTCCTGGAAGTTACAGAAAGTCAAAGAAACAAACTTTTTTATAAAAGTAAAACCTATACAGCTGATTTAATATTTAATCAGACTCACTTTAAAATAGCCCATTCAGTGAGTTTTGTCTTAACATTTCTAAGTTTATAGTCTGTAAGGAGAACCCTCAATAAAAGTGAGTGATGAAAATGAATGAGAAAGATCCTGGGTATGCAGGGAAAAACTGGCAAAAATTAAGATTTTACATTATAATTTTCGTTTTCCTGATTCTACTGAATGTATTTATTTTTCAAATCCTTATTCAGTCCAGGCCTCCGCTTATACCGTCAAATTCGATTGTGTGGGTCGCTGGCGATGGGAGTGAAAACTTCACCTGTGATGGAATTGATGATCAGGTAGAAATAAACCAGGCTCTTGCATATGTTGCAGAAAATCCGCAGTTCACTACAGTTTATTTGAAGGGTCCGAATACATATGTTCTCTCAGACACTGTCTTCATTGGAAATAATACGACCCTTGAGGGCGATCCTACAGCAGTAATTAAACTTATAGACAACGCGGACTGGCCAGCATTTAAACCCCTGATTACGCAGATGGACAGTACCGGAATCCATGGAGTCACTATAAAAGGATTCGAAATCGACGGAAATCATGACAATAATCTGGATAAAAAGAAGGGATATGGATATTACAATATGATCCATTTCCGCAATTCCAGGGATATTCAGATTCATGATATGTACGTTCATGACGGGCATGGAGAGATGATTAAAGTAGACAACGGCTCCGGTATTCAGTTTTATAATAACCTCGTATATAAAACGGGGCATAATAGTCTTTTTGCCGAAGATTCCGAAAAAATAGAGGCCTGGAATAATAGCATAACCGTCAGGACTGATTCCGGTTTTAGAATGAGGAACTCAAACCACATAAAAATCCATGATAATGCAATAGACTCCTTCTACGACTGGAGTGCAGGCGGCGCTGGAATTCTGATTGAAAAAACAGAAGGTGTCGTTAACGACGTAGAGGTCTATAATAATTCTATCCAAAAAACTTACGGGCCTGGAATCTGGTTGATAGGTTGTTCTCAGTCGTATCCCAGGGACGAGGCTAAGAATATCCACATTTATCATAATACCTTTTACAATACCGGTACAAACCCGAGTATTGACTGGGTAGGCGGTATAGTGACAAGTGGATTTTACGATACCCTCATCGAAAACAATACCTTTGACGGGGTATATCACGGCGCAATTATTCAGATGTATCCTACAGGCGGTACTCACATTTATCCTACATACAGCAATTCAGGTCACATTGACCTTTCACCTAAAGATACGGGATATACAACAATTGTCCGCAATAATATTATCGCAAACACCAGACAACGTAGTAAAGATCCTGATGGAACAGGATATGGAGTAGTTAATTATCTCCCTGAAACACATACAATTGTGCTGGAGAATAACTGTCTGTACAACAACTATGCTGGTAACTACCTGAACTGCACATCAACTACTGATATCTATGTAGATCCTCTCCTTTTGGACCAGAACATTGGCGCCGGATATTCTTCAAACCAGCATCCAAAAAATATTAATCAGGACACCATAGATTCCGTCTTTATACGAAGATGTTCATGACGCGTCTGGAGCAATATTGATGCATAGGGCCTGAAACAGGGCCAGCTTTTCTTTAGCATGAGAGTACGTGAGACGTATATTCTCATGTACTCTTTCCATTTTTCCTATCATAGAGTTTATTCCATTAATCGTTATTTCCATAGATCATCCGAGAATGTCTTTATCTCAATATTCTTCTTTTGAAATTTTCCTGTTTCATATCTTACTTCTTCTCTTACTCAGAAACACTCCAAGCAGCCCGATAATACCGTAAATCATTTCAAACCCAGGCATACCTGTGATTTTTTCCTTTTTCTCAGAAGTATGTTCAGCATCTGCTGCCATATCCTGAGTATTATTTTCCGGATTTTCGGTTTCAGGTTCAGGCAGGATTTCAATCACATTTTCCTTTGCCTTAAGCTTGCCTGTTATTGCAAAAGGCGAGAATCCAGGGGTTTCGGCTGTGAAATACAGGTATTTGTTATCTTCCCTGAGCAGGGTGGCTGGCAGTTTATTCCATTTTTTGTCATTGTACCTGTCAAGGGTGATTGAAGCCTGGTCAATGCCTTTCTCCTGAACCCGGGATTTTTCGACTTTGAAACAGATGACCGCATTTTCGATGCTTCTATCAGTTCCGTATCCGCCGTTTCCAACCCAGATATTGAGGTAATCGCAGACCTCGCCCTCGGGCGCATCCGGCGTAAGCGTGGATTTACCTTTCAGCATCTCGACAACGGTTGTTGTCCTTCCAGCCGCCTTCTTTGAATCAAAGCTTAAATAAACAATAGAGGTAGCGTTCTTCGGGAAATCAAACTTTACAGGCTTTCCGCTCGTAATGTAAGTCTGCGAAAGTTCCTTTACTTTTACATTCCTTGCAGGCTCAGGGGAACCGCCCGCGCCACCGCTGCCGCTGCTGCTCCCACCACTTGAACCGCTGTCTCCACCGCTGCTTCCACCATCGCTTCCTCCATTGCTTCCACTGCTTGAGCCGCCGTTTTCAAGTGCAGTTATTGTAGCCGTTTTTGACGAGTTTCCGTCAGCGTTGCCTGCTATCAGGCTGACTTTGTAGGTTCCGGCTGAAAAATATGTATGTGTTGGATTCTGCTCAGTCGAAGTAGACCCGTCTCCGAAGTTCCAGTTCCATGAAACTGGAGACCCGGTGCTGGTATCATCAAACTGGACAGTTAATGGGATATTTCCGCCTGTTACATTTGAACGGAAATCAGGCGACGGGGATTGTCTCACTGCTGTTATATAATTCATTTTTTGAATCGAATTTGATCCTCTGCTATTCGACACGGTCAATGTAACAGAGTAATTTCCGGCATTTGAATATTCATGTACCGGATTCTGGCGTGCTGACCTGTTTCCGTCCCCGAAATCCCATGACCAGGAAGCCGGAAGTCCGGTTGATGTGTCTGTGAACGCTATGCTCAGCGGCCGGTATCCGGCTGTGCAATTACTGATGAAATCAGCAACCGGAGCTGCTGCCTGCACAACCTTAATTGTCTTGAGCATGGAATTGCTGGAAACGTCATTTGTTACCGTTAGATTAGCCGTATAAATTCCTGGTGCCGTATATGTGTGAATAACGTTTGCAGTACTGCTCGCAGGTGACCCGTCCCCGAAATCAAGTATTTCGGTGGCCGGGTTGACACTGTAATCCGTAAACGTCACGTTTTCCCCGGCCAGCAGGCTATTTGCAGAAACCGTGTAATTTGCAGTCACATTAGAAAATCTGGGTACCTGTTTCCAGGAAGAATTCCCCAGATCTCCCATGTGATAAAATACTCCGCCGTTCTGACTGGTATAATTTAGAATATAGTCCAGTCTTGCGGTTGAAGTTTGATAGGGTCCGGTAATGTTTGGAGTAATCCCATGCCCGAATAAAACCAGTACACTCCCTGTTTTTATTGCGTAATCGATTCCGTTTTCTATAGACGGCAGGCTGGCATCAATTGCCTGGTCATCGATTTCAACGCCGTATAGGAGTTGCGTATCATCCCAATTATAGTAAGCCAGCGCTGTTTCATTTATATTCCCGTTTACTATCGTGGGAGTTCTCGTTCTAAGCGTCCGGAAGTATGGAGCTAGTGCTGCATCTGAAACTGCATTCCTGCTTGAGTGGGGGTATGCGAGAGTATAAACCGGATAACCATAACGGGTAATTTCTACGATGTTGGGGAATATTTCCCTGTCTAGCCACACTTCAGGAGAGTTACTATTTATAAATACAGCTGAATCGATATGATTGTACCCGTGCAGAGCTATTTCCCATCCGGCTGAATACAGCGCATCCAGTTCTTTTAATTCAATTGCAGCCTGTGGTCTGGTGCTTACGTTATTTACATTAATAGTGCACGTAGCATTATACTTCTGGAAAATTGGTAAATATTGATGACAGGATCGAATACGTGCTGAATCGTCCCAGGATAAAGCAATGCCCCCCGGCTTGCTTAAATTCTTTATACTTCGAAGGTCACTCGCATATAAATTTAATATCTCGGATGAATTTAATGTTCTGTTATACAGGTAAAAAGCATATACCGTGCCGTTTAGCCCGTAAGTAGTATCTGAAGAAGATCCTATCGTCCAGTTCTCAGCGGTATAGCTCGGGCCTAAAGCCGCTGCCGTATAATTTACGCCTCCCCCATTAGCGACTCCATTGATGTATAATTGGGCATGAGAACCGTCATATGTCACAATAGCTTCATAGTCTTTGTTAGGCTGTATACGAGTTCCACTGGAGGCATGAATTGCATGGCCGTCTGCATAAACTTCATATGTCAGCATGGAATTCGTATGGTCAATGCTGATCCTGAATGCGGTATTTCCTTTGGAAACCAGATATGTATTGCGAGCCGGATTGCTTGAATTGTAACGGAAAAATAACCCGAATGTTATATGAGGATCAGTAAATGCCAGTTGTCCATTGTCAGGTATTGTTATTCGATTTTGTCCGTTAAAATGTCTTCCTACTTGTCCGGTTGGCAGAACAAAGGTTGTACTGCCGTTATTTATACCGTTATTTCCGTGTCCCGAATTGTCAACTATAGTATTTCCAGTATCTGCAGACCAGTTATAATAGACAAGTTGATCTGTATCTGCATGCGCAGTGCCGACCAGACTGATTATAAATATAAGAAATAACCCCGGTTTTACATATTTTTTAAAACTTTGGAATTTCATTATGTCAGACCTCTTCAATGAAGACAATATTAAGCGTTTTACTTTTACGCAGGGCCCAGAGGCCTTCTTTTTCTAATTCTGGTTCAAAAGCTCCATATTCAATCAATAAGCAACTATTTCACTTTTTTAACCAGTTACTACTTTATTTTTATTCTTTGAGTGTCTATATGTACGAGACATATGCCTGGACTTTTATATGTTAAAAATTCCCCATTTTCCAGAACGCTCAATTTAATAATATCAATAAAGTCTATTTCTGAGAGGTTAATCTGATTGATAAACAGTATAAATATTCTTTATCAAAGTTAGTACAACTTCCTAATATTTATATTTAAGTCATCCACGCCTGTAATCTACTTCACGAATAGTTTTACTAAAAAGTCAATATAGTTTTGAATGGGGACTCAACAAAAAAGTTAATTTAGTATCGAGTGCAAACACTCAAATTAAGTCGCCTGATGTTGTATAACTGCTGTCAGCATGGAAAAACACGAAAAAGCTGTTCAGCGAACCTTGTATGATAAAGAAATTCGCGGAGAATAGTATAATTAAGTTTTAATCATCAGATGTACTGATAAAGAGTATTTTAATTTACTAAATGGGGAGGTTTAAGTGGATAAAAAAGTTATTCGCAATATTCTGGTATTTATTGTTATTGTTATTGGCAGTGGATGGATAGGTGTTCTTGTAGATTCTGTCCTTACCGACCAGCCCAAAGGCGATTCTCCTGGTATGGGTATATGGCTGGTATTGCCTATGCTGGCTGCAATTGCAATCACTATATTTTCAAATGGCAGCTGGAAGGATTTTGGTTTCAAGCCGAATTTCAAAGGAAACGTAAAATGGTACTTGATTGCTGCTTTGATTTTTCCTGTTGTAACAGCAATAGTTCTAATAATCGGAGTTACAATAAAATGGATTGACTTATCAACATTCGACCTCGGACCATTAGTTTTGCTGTTTTCCAGTACTCTGTTAATTAATTTTATCATTGATATTTTCGATGGGCCTCCTTTGTATGGTTATCTGACCTCACAACTCACCAGATTAAATCTTAATGATTGGTGGATATATCTCACTGTTGGCAGTGTTTGGGGAATGTGGCATCTTCCATATTACCTGGTCTTTTTACCCGAAACCGACATACAAGCGGTGTTACCTGTCAGCCGAACTATAATTTCCATTGTTTCCATTATAACAATGGTATTCTGGGCGGTGATGTTTATTGAGCTTTACAGGGTAACAGCATCAATCTGGCCGGGTGTTGTATTACATATGGTAGAGGATTCGCTAATAAATCCTTTAATTATATCAGGCTATATCAGCATTGTATCAGGAAAAGAGATTTTTGTTTCACCAATCTACGGGATTATTACTTCAATTCTTTACTTATTTGTTGGACTTGGAATAAGAACCTATAGAAGAAAGGCAAACCAGATACTTTTAGTTGATAGAGAATTAATTAATGAAAAATTAGTTAATAGAGAATAGTATTTTTTAATCCCAAAAATTAATTTTTCTCCGAAGCCAGCCTTTTAACCTTTGCACGGGCTGTTTCAGCCTGGGTTTTGAGCCCTTTGCTTTCCCACAGGTTAGCTGCGATCTTAAAGGCGTTTTCCGCTCCTTTGGAGTTGCCAAGCTGCAGGAAAACCCTGCCCTTTTCATACCAGGCGTCTGGAAAATCCGGTTTCTGCCGGGTTGCCTTTTCAAAAGCGTGCAGGGCTGCTTTTTCAGAGCCGGTTTCAAAAAGCACTTTTCCCCTGAGATGCCAGGCCCCTGCGTTCTCAGGTTTTTCTTCAAGGGCCTTTTCAAAAGCCTCCCTGGATTTCTCAAGCTGTCCGAGCCTTAAATGCAGTTTGCCTTTTTCAAACCAGGCGCCTGCATCTTCGGGATGCATTTCCAGGGCTTCCTCGGATTCCTTCAACTCTTTTTCGCACTGGCGCATCCGGGCAAGCACGGCGTCCTTCCCTTCCCAGGCGTTTTTCTGTACCGGGTTCAGGGAGATAGACCTTTCGAAAGCTTCAAGTCCCTGCCCGAGGCGCTCAAGCTTTACCAATGCAAATCCTATATTGGTCCAGAGCCCCGGATGATCCGGATTTAGCCTGGAGGCGCTTTCAAACGTTTCAAGAGCCTCTTCGTAGCGTTTTAGTTTTAGCAGGGTATTTCCTTTATGAAAAAAGGCTGGAAAATGCCGGGGGTTTTCGGAGAGTATCGTGTCAAAAGCTTCAAGTGCGAGCCTGAGCTTTCCCTGCCTGTAGAGAGTCACTCCTTCATCATAAAGGCTTTCTGCACTTTTTTGACTGCTTTCTTCCGGAATCTCGCTTTCGATATGGTTTCTTTGAAGCCCGGATTCCGAAAGATACCTGAAATCCGGAGATACTTTCGAGCCAGGTCTGGAATCAAGGTATATGAATTCCTCTTTTGGCACAAAGGCCTTGCAAATACATCCTGGCTCAACCTTCCGGTTTGTAATAACACAGTACCCGTTAACATGTTTGGAACAGGTCTCGCAGCAGTAAATTCGCCTTTCCAGCCGGTATCGGATCTGGTCAAGCTCGGTAGTAACCAGCCCCTCGTTCAGCCGTGTTTTGAAAGTTTCGTATGGGATATTTTTAATTTTGATATAAACCGTTGAAGGGGCAGGCGGGTCCCATTCTGGGGGGGTTGAGGTTTGTTTTCTGCAAATCATATCGTGGCAGGTCTTCTCCTTATCGAAAATTTTTTCTTTACCGAAGATTCTTTACCGAAGATTCTTTACCGGAAATTTTTCTCTATATGGAGTTCTTCTCTTACTGAAGGTTATGTATTGGAATTAGATGTTTCTCGCAGGTTACATATTTATTACAGTTTACATATTTATTACAGTTTACTTATTTAATTGTATTTCATGCCTGGGAGGATTCAACGTTGTAGTTGAAATCCCACCAGCCGCTTTTCTCACTTTCCTGGCCGTCAGAACCAGCAGCCCATACACGCCATCGGCCAGGTGACTTAACCGCAGGCTCAAAAGAATAACTGGTTGCGGTTATCCCGGACTCCATCCTGGACCTGGCCGAATCCGAAAGCCACAAACCGGAACCCGAATCATACTCATCGATTTCTACCGTATAGCTTGCCGCACCGGGAACAGCTTTCCATTCCAGTGTAATCCCGGACGTGAAATTGTCAAATACCGTTCCATCGGCAGGCGAGAATTGCTCTGGCGTTGAAATCGGTGCAGGAGAGGGAGTAGAAACCGGTTCTTTCGGGGCAGGTGCAGAAGGCTCCTGTACAAATATGACTTTGGTAGCATCTACGCTCCCGAACTCGTTTGTAGCTGTCAGGGTATAAGTTGTGGTTTCACCGGGGAATATACGCTGGCTGCCAGTTAAACCTACGGTTCCTATTTCGGGCTCTATCGAGACCTGCGAGGCTTCGGAGACACTCCAAATTAAATTGGAGCTCTCTCCCTTCCCAATAGCATCCGGATTTGCATTAAAAGAGCCGATAGATGGCAGACTTTTTTGAGATGCCTGGTCCGCCTGAGATGCCGAATTATCTTGAGATGTCGGATCCCCTTCAGATGCAGGATTGTCCTGAGGTGCTGGATTCTCGTCAGGTGTCAGGCTTTCCTCCGCAGATGAAAGCTCAGATGGGGGAACGTTTTCAGGGGATACAGGATTTTCCTCAACCGCAACAGTACAGTAGGCTGCATCTTCTTTATC
This sequence comes from Methanosarcina sp., assembly GCF_049706645.1. Lineage (GTDB taxonomy): Archaea > Halobacteriota > Methanosarcinia > Methanosarcinales > Methanosarcinaceae > Methanosarcina. The sequence continues at coordinate 162,552 of NZ_JBNAKP010000010.1, forward strand.
GTCGTTTGAAGCTGTAAGTTTGTATGTCGTAGTGCTGGCAGGAGCTACGTTCAGTGTTCCGGTGTGCCCTGCAGCCCCAATATCAGGCTCTATGGTAACGTTTGAAACCCCGGTAACGTGCCAGTTGAGGATTGCACTCTCTCCTGGCTTGATGGAGTCCGGGGTTGCATCAAACGAGCTGATGATAAGAGGCTCCTGAGAGCCTTCACTAACCGTAACCGTGCACGAAGCTATTTTTTCCTTTCCCTTACCGGCAGCTGTCAATTTATAAGTTGTAGTTTCGGAAGGAGATACCGAGAGTGACCCATTCGAACTTACAGGCCCTATACCAGGCTCTATTGTAATATTTTCAGCTCCGGAGACACCCCAGTTCAAAACAGACGATCCACCTGGCTCAATAATTTCCGGACCTGCATTAAAGTTATTGATTTCCAAAATCGCGGCAGGAAAAAGGACTTTAAGGGCGATAGCTATACTCAGTATGGTACCAATCAATTTTAGAACTTCTGGAAATGAGCTCCATAAAGACTTAATTTGGTCCCAGATTGAATTTTGACTGTCTTCTTTATCCATAACCATACTCCATATAACCTGTAAATTAAAGCACACAACCATATCATTAGCAGGTTGAAAAGCAATGTTTTTCAGGAAAGTTTACCTGAAAAGTTAAGTCAAACAAAAGTTAAGTTAAACATTAGATTCTTTTTTTAATTGGAGTTGAATATACCCCGTAGTTTAATAGTATAATATATATTAATTTTGGGATATATTTTCGAAAAGTTAGAAAACAGTTAAGAAGTGGGCAAGCTTTTCAGTTAGGCTTGAGAGCTTTTTCTATTTATCGTCAAATTAAAACAATCTCATAATCAATTTGAAGAAAAAAGGCTTGCAGGTTAAGTTATTTATATTCGCCATCCAATAAATATTATTTTAATAAATATTCTAGCAGAGGTGATTATATGAACTATTACTGCAAGAAAACACACGGCGTACCGGCATTATTTTCTTTTTTCATCCCTGGGCTGGGCCAGCTTGTAAAGGGCGATCTGTCCAAGGCCGTGGGCATCTGGGCCGCTCTGGCATTCTGTCTATTCATGAGCATTGTCGGAATCGGATTTTTAATGGGACTGGTTGTCTGGATTGCACAGGTGTATGACGCCTATAATGCCTGAATAGAAACAGGTTAAGAAAGTAGTTTTACAAGTGATCTTTAGAGGAGAACGGCTTTTCAAGTTAAATTATTTTACTCCCCTCTTATTAAGTGTTTATAAAAGGTAAGCTCTATGAACTATTACTGCAAGAAAACACACGGAATTCCAGCCTTATTTTCTTTTTTCATCCCTGGCCTAGGCCAGCTTGTAAAGGGCGATCTGCTCAAGGCACTGGGCATCTGGATAGCCTTTATCGTCACCAGTGCCTTGCATATTTTCGGGATTGGATATTTAATATGGCTGATCATCTGGGTCTGGCAGCTTTATGATGCCTACAATGCGTGAATAAAAAAGTTTTCTATCGGATTCTTTCCTATTTTCCTGTCCGATCACATTTATTTAGTTAACTTTGAGCTGCAAGTTATCAATTTTACTATCAATATCTATCAAAATGTATCAAATTGATAGAACGCAAAAAGACAATCGATATCAGCGTCCATGGGCACCTATCAGTCTCTATCAATATCTGCGCACCATTTCCGCCTGCCATTCCGTTTCCGGCCATCCTCTAAAACCCCTTGATTTGTTTGTCCTGTCCAGGTAATTTACTACTTCATCAGCCGAAAACCCAAGATCCCTGAGCACACATCCTAGAACCGTGCCAGTTCTGCCTATACCTCCCACGCAGTGGACAACGATGCCTTTTCCTGCATCCATTTCTCTTTTTACTATGCTAGCTGCTCTCCTGACAAGCCACTCCAGTGTTTCAGGATCATATGGAGCATTACCATAATGCAGGTCTTCCAGTTCTGCAGAAAAAAGTACTTTGAGAGGATAGGGGTCATAGGATACCTCGGAATCACAGAGACAGACAACGCCTGAGAAACCTGCATTACCGATTTTCTCCCAGGGCGTGCTCATGGCTGGATAGGACATACCAGCCAGAAGCGCAGGCTCCTTAAGCACTACGTAGAAAGTCAGTGGGATTCGAATGCCTTCGATTACAGGCATTGATGTAGGACTCAATAATGAGGGTGCCATGCTAAAAGTATGAGATCAGAAGATATAAATTTTCATTTAAAGAGCAGGATATTGAGCATAAATGTGTAGTCAAGTCGGCTACCAGCAATAAATAGCAAAATCTCAGATATCTGCTGATTAGCCTGAGAGGGCTTGAAGAGAATCAAGTGAATTTACAGCCATTGAAAAAGTTATCCTGATTAATGAGAATGGCTAAAAAATTATTTTCAGCGGGGAAATGGAAGCTAGCGGCGGCTGTGTAAAAAATTATTGTCTAAACAATAATTGTTGTTACAATAATTAAAGTTCATCTGTTAATAACATAACCCTTGATTACGTAAATATTAGGTGCTCTTCTAAAAAGATCGACGACTTTCAAAAGATTGACGGTCGTTGAGGGAGACTATCTTCGGAACCTTTATTGAGTAATGTTAAATATTATTGTGTGTACAATTATTGTTATGACAATAAAATCTGAGTTCATAAATCGGGAGAGTGAGCTCAAATACCTTAATGAAGAGTATGAGAAAGATAATTTTCGGTTCATTTCAGTCATTGGCAGACGAAGGCTTGGAAAAACCCGCCTCATACGAAAGTTTTTGGAAGATAAAAATGACTTTAGCTACCTGCTTGTGCCCGAACTGAATGATCTGGAAGTCAGGCTTGAGATTGCAGAGAGTTTCCATGAGAAATTCGGGCTCAACTTTCTGGGCACTCCCTCATGGGATGAGCTTTTCGAAAAGCTCTTCCAGTTCTCAGAAAAAAAACGTATTATTCTTGTATTCGACGAGTTCCAGAGGTTTTTTGACATTAATAAAAGCATTTTTTCATATCTCCAAAAGCAGATAGACAGTTATGCAGCCGAATCGAAGCTGTTCTTTATCGTCTCAGGGTCTTCGATTGGTATGATGCACAGGATTTTTGACCACGCAGCCCCTCTCTATGGCAGGCGGACAGGCCAGCTTGGCTTTGAGGCTTTCAGGTTCTATACCTTGAAAGAGTGGTTTCCCGAGTTCTCCCCGGCCAACCGGGTGCATATATACGCAATCTACGGCGGAACCCCAAAATACTTAGAAGAAGTGGAGTCCAGAATTCTTGCAGAAAGCCTGAAGAAGATTCTCAGCCGGACCAGCCTTCTTTACTCCGAGCCCGAAAACCTACTAAAAACCGAAGTACAGGACAGTAACACCTACTTCAATATCATGAAAGTAATTGCAGCGGGCACGACGACCCCCTCGGAAATTGCAGTAGCTTCAGGCATTAAGCCCACCTCTATTGACTATTTCCTGACCGTGCTTCGAGACGACCTGGATCTCATCGTCAGGGAAATTCCGGTCTGTGAAAGGAAAACCACAAAAAAGAGTATCTACCTGATCAAGGACAATTTCTTCAAATTCTGGTTTCGCTTCATCTACCCAAACTATTCCGAACTCGAACTTGGAAATACCGACCTCGTTCTCTCAAAAATCGAAGCCGAACTTGACCGCTTTACAGGCCCGGCCTTTGAGGAAATCACCAGACAGTTTCTGATAGCCCTGAATCATCAGAAAAAGCTTCCTTTTACCTTCGGGAAAATTGCTAAGCAGTGGGGCAAATTCCGCGGAGAACCCGGAAAAAATACCTACGAAATCGACCTTGCAGCTCTAAACGAAAACACGAAAGAGATTCTCTTTTGCGAATGCAAATGGCAAAAGCAGCCTGTCGGAACAGAAGTGCTTGAGGGACTTATTGAGAAGGCAAAGCTTGTAGACTGGTACAGGGAAGAAAGAAAAGAGTATTTTGCTGTTATGGCAAGGGAAGGGTTTACGAACGAGGCTAAAAGGTTTGCAAAAGGAAAAGGGATGCTGCTTTTTTCACTGGAAGACCTGGATACGGTTAATGAGTGAAAAACTTCTTTTTTTCGGGTGGTTTTATCAGATATATCAAAATCTATCAGAATCTATCAAAATCTATCAAATTGATAGAAAATAAAAGGAATTGACAGATAGCAAAGAGTAGCTTCAGATTCTCCAGCCCACGAAGGAATTCCAGGTTTTGAAAGGCAGGCTAGAATTTGATCACGAAATGGAAGTTCGGATAAATTTTGATACTTTGTACTAAAGGTATCAACAGTAAGTTTAAAGTCTAACCGGGCCATTTGATACTTCTGTTACTTTTATCCCATACCTTTTAATATTCCCAATACCGTAACTATGAGAACTACTCATGCCAATCATCTTCAGGTGACTTTATCAATGTACTCTGACCGAATCAATGCATTACCCCCATATCTTTTTGCAGCTATAGACGAAGCAAGGGACGAATTAATTGCCAGGGGCGTTGACGTGATCGACCTTGGCGTGGGAGACCCTGACCTGCCGACGCATCCGCATATTGTAGAGGCTATGCGGGAGGCGGTTTGCAATCCGAAAACGCACCAGTATCCTTCTTATGCCGGGATGGCGGATTTCAGGAAGGCGGCGGCGGATTGGTGTAAGAAATATAAGGGGATTGAGCTTGACCCTGCAACTGAAGTTCTTTCCCTGATCGGGTCAAAGGAAGCGGTTGCGCATATTCCGCTCGCTTTTGTCAATCCCGGGGATGTTGTGCTTTACACTGATCCTGGGTATCCGGTTTACAAAATAGGGACGCTTTTTGCCGGCGGAGAGCCGTATCCGCTGCCGCTGACTGCCGAGAACGATTTCCTGCCTGATCTGGACTCGATTCCGGCGGATGTCCTGAAAAAGGCAAAACTTCTCTTCTTTAATTACCCGAACAATCCGACTGCTGCAACCGCAGACATGCGGTTCTTTGAAAAAGTAGTTGAGTTCTGCAAAAAGCACGACATTATTGCAGTACATGACAATGCTTACTGCCAGATGACGTACGACGGGTACGAAGCTCCCTCTTTCCTTGCTGCTGCCGGGGCAATGGATATTGGCATGGAACTCTATTCGCATTCCAAGACCTATAACATGACAGGCTGGAGGCTCGGGTTTGCGGTTGGAAACAGTGACATTATAAAGGGGCTCGGCAAGGTCAAATCCAATGTGGACTCAGGCGTCTTTGATGCGATCCAGATCGCAGGCATTGCAGCCCTGTGCTCTTCCCAGGACTGTGTCGATGAAACAAATAAGATCTATGAGGAGAGGCGGGATGCTCTCATCGAGGGGCTCACGGCTATGGGCCTTGAAGTAAAGCCGCCAAAAGCCACTTTCTACATCTGGGCACCTGTCCCGAAAGGCTTTACCTCAATAAGTTTTGCAAAACTCCTGCTCGAAGAAGCCGGGATCGTTGCGACCCCCGGAGTCGGGTTCGGAGACGCCGGCGAAGGCTACATCAGGTTTGCCCTTACAAAGACGGTTGAGAGGATTAAAGAAGCTGTCGAAAGGATGAAGACGCTGCAATTCTAACTGCCGCGTTTAAGAAATTAGAAAAATAACTCTGGCCATGCATATGGGATACAGGGCCAGAAAAATTTCTTTTTTATAAAGAGTATCCTCTTTTTCTTAAATTCTATTCTTAAATAACCTCTAACAGGCTTTAATTATCTTAAAAGACTTTAGAAGTCTTTAAAATTTTATTTTCTGTCAAAAAAGATATTTTTCCCGGTTACACTCAGCGGAATTGCAAAAATGACATCTGCATCAAGCAATCCCGAGACCCTTGCGGCTGCACCAATCGAATACATAACCCTGTTGTCGATACAGAGGTCTCTGGCTTTTGCAGCGGCTGAACCTACAGCAATTCCGAGATCTACGTATTTGAACATGCAGTTTGGGCCCTTAAATTCTACTTCTAACTTTTGCCGGTCCAGCATCTCTGCACAGGTTTTAAACCCGCAGGCTCCACAGTCCAGGCCCGCAGCTCCGCTGGTTTTAACTCCTATCAGGACTGCAGCTCCCGCATTTCGAAGATTTGCAGCATCTCTTTTCAGAAAAGCGTAGCCCGGCCCTTTTTCATCCGCCAGCCTTTCCATTGTCGAGGCAAGCACCTGAATATCCTTTTTTTCGACCAGGGCAGTTACAATATCGTCTACACCTTTTGCTTTCGGCGCAGTCCTTGCAGCCAGGAGGATGCTCTTTGCGAGTGTCTCAAGCACTTCGGATTCAGGATTAAGGATCATGCTCAGGTATTGGAACTGTCCGGGCTTAAGCATTTCGCAACTTTTTAACGGCTATTTTCCACGCTTAAAAGCTAAAAGTATGCCCGTTTGCGGGCGCATATGCATCCACGCCGATTTCTTCCAGAATCCACTGCGCAAAAATTTCGGTTTTGTCCCCATGCATTACAAAGACTCTTTCAGTGCCTTTTTTGCAAAAATTCTTTACAACCTTTTTGAGTTCGCTATCGCCGCTGTGGGCGGAAAAGTCGTACTGCTCCACCCTGGGCTTGAGAGTAAGGATATCTCCTCTGGTCTCAATAAGTCCGTGCTCAAGAGCCAGCCTGCCGTTCGTGCCCTCGGCCTGGTAGCCTGTAAGCAGGACTTTTGATTTAGGGTCTTTGTAAAGCCGGCTCAGGTAATACAGTACCGGCCCTCCGTTCAGCATTCCGGCTGTGGTAACAATGACCGAGGGTTCTTTAAGTACCGAATCCCGTTGCTGGTCTTTTACGGGAATAGCACGTCCGAAAGCCCTGTCAAGACGCTCGGGTTCTTTAAGGTATTCGGGATACTTTTTAAGAATTTTATACACATCCCTGCCCATGCCGTCCACATAAGCCCGAATTCCGTGGGCATCAAGCAGCATAAGTATCTCCTGAGTCCTGCCTATTGCAAAGGCAGGGATAAGGGCAGTGCCTCCCCTATCAACCGTATCCAGAATCGATTCGATAAACCTTTCTTCGGTTTCCTTTCGCGGGACATGCTCTTCCCCGAAATACGTGCTTTCGAGAATCAGAGTATCGGCCTCGGGAAACTCAGCCGCCCTGGGCACAAGCCTGGTTTCGGTCAGGCTGAAATCTCCGGTGTAAAACAGGCTCTCCCCGGATTCGGATTCCATGAAGATGCCAGCTGCCCCCGGGATGTGGCCTGCATCATGAAAACAAATCCTGTATCCGTGGCTTTTGAAAGGCTTATTATAATCTACTTTCTGTGTTTGCCTGGAAAGCTTCTGGAGGTCGTCGGGATCAAAAGGGGATACACCTGACAGGGTATTCTCTGCAAGTTTCAGGGTATCCCTTCCCAGCAGAAAAGCAAATTCTGCAGTCGGCGGGGTCATGAAAACCTCAGGATTCAGGTACATCAGGTTGGGCACAGCCCCGCAGTGATCAAGATGCCCGTGTGAAACAAGCACAACCTTCGGTTCCATGCCGTTGAGAGGATATTCCGGGATATCTCCTGTTTTTATGCCGTAATCGAGCAGGATTTCCCCATTTACTAAAAAACCCGAACGTCCTACTTCCCTGCATCCGCCTTTAAAGGTAAACTCCAGAATAAAACCTTCTTAAGATCTATTAAAATTTTACTATAATATTTACTATAATATATGCTATAATATTTGCTATAATATTGTTAAATACTTCTGTGAGCGCGGGCAGTCAAAGAAGAAAGGAAAAGTTTGAGATTCTGAAAATCGCTGTCATTTAGCTTAAGATTACTTCTTATAACTAAATTTTTTATCTTATTTTTATGATCGATTTCTAATTCACAGGTAAACATAAGAGTTCCCGCCAGCCTGCCTGGCAGTTCTTCCCAAAAACATGAAAGAAATTGAAGGAAATAGAGAAAAAGTAGTAAGAGGTTCAAAAGTCCCTTTTCATAGTTGTAAGGACTTGAAAACAAAGCTGAAATTCTCTGTCAATACAAAATAGCACACTATTTTTTAGGTTTCCAACAACTAACTACTTTAAGAACAGCATTCGATATACCTGCAAAAACAGCAATACCAATTGCCACCTTAAACCAAAATGTCCCTCCACCCTTAGACATAACGCAACATATGATAAACAACTATAAAAATATACATCAAGCTAATTTTTAATTTTAGGATATTCGAGAATGTAAAAAATGGCTTATAGATAAGATGAGAAAGGAAGGCATGATTTAAACTTCCTCTTTTTATTTCCCTTTCCTTTTCTTATCCTTTTCTTTTACTTTATTTTCAGGTTCCTTAACTTCCTCAACTGGCTTTTTAATTTTGTCGCTCGTTTCCTTATCTATCTTATCTCGTTTTGCAGCCTTTTGTTTCTTGGTCACCAATTTATAAACCTCTGGAAATCATTTTTACAAATTAATAATTATAAAACAGTCTAGTACTATATAAAGGTTCATCATTTCTTAATCCATTCTCATAGTTTTCCGTATCTTCTTCAAATTGTATGGGGAAAAGTAAGTTTCACATATTTGCTGAAATCGCTTTTTGATTTGCATGCTTTCGGAAGCTTCCGCCAGCTTATCTGGTGGCTCTTTTTAAAAAGTAGAAATAAAAAGTTTGAAAAAGTAGTAAAAACAGTAAAAGTGAATGCAGGTTACTATTTTCCTTTTCTTTTCGTTTTTGTCTTTTTTAGAAGGCCGCTCGCCTTCGTCGAGCGTGACAATCGTTTCAGTATAATGACTCGCGTTGCACAGGTCAGAAGTATTGTAATTTAGCCTCTTGAGGAATCTCACCATTATAAATCATAAATTAGTCTGCCTTTAGGGCGTAACAAGTTTGGTTTCTTGTTCAGATCCAGAAAGTTTCATCGCTGAGAGCCCATAAGAACTATAAATAAGCATAGAAAAATAAAGGTGATCAACCAGAACGAGAAAAAGAAATCTTACTTATTCTATTGCAGAAGAATCATTCACCATATCTAGAAAGACAGAGTTTCAGTTTCTGTATTTATCCTTTAGCATGGTCGCTTTCCAGCTGGAAAATTAATTTTGACCTGTGCAAAAAAGTGAAGGCAAATTAAAAGCAGATAGGGAGAGATAGAGTGCCTGATATCATTAATTCTGATACGGTCATAGTTGGGGGAGGTATCACAGGTCTTTATACCTGCTATAAACTCAGACAGTTAAAAGGGGTTAACCATACCATTTCTTTATTTGAAGCTACAGGTCGTTTTGGAGGTCGAATTGAGACTGTGGAGATGGGCGGGTTTTTAGCGGAATATGGTCCAATGCGATTTGAGAAGCTTGCACAGCCCCTGCTTATGAATCTCATAGCTGAACTTGGTCTGGAGACAAAATATTTCGTTCCTTACACAGCGGCAAAAGATCCTGATTCTCTTTTTGATCTGGCTTTTGATGAATCCGGTGGTCAGCGTTACGGAAGCAAATTGACAACACTTCAGCTTTTAAAGCTGGGCATTCTGCGTCTGTTAAATTCAAGCGGGGTAGATATGGACAACCCTGATGACCCCAGGCATCGGGCATGGTGGGCTACTCTTGACGAGGAGTACTACAGTTATGTGCGTAATAAGGCTGCCTACAATGGAAAATATCTCTACCAGATGGGCTTATGGAATGCACTAAGTCTTGTGCTTAGCCATCGTGCAGTGAATAAGATCATCCATCATGGGACGTTTTACCATTTTATTCATTTTAACCCCAATGCAGCAGAATGGATTATTTTCTGGCTGCGTGGGCTGCATCCAGACGATGAGCTGGTTGGCATAGCACAGGGTACCGAATCCCTTGTTCAGGAGCTGGTTCACAGATTTGGCTCCGAATCAGAACTTTCGGTCTCGTTACACCTAAATCACAGGTTGACAGCCCTTTCTCCCCAGCCTGACGGGCGAGTTTTACTGGAATTTAAGACTGACAATACTGCAGTTCAGGTACTGGCAAAACATATTGTTCTGGCATTACCCCGTTATCCCCTGATGCAGCTTCGCCCTCTTTTACCCCAAAGTATTGGAGAGCTGGTAGATTCCGTAATTCCTATTCCACTGGTAAAATGTTTCTTTGTTAATGAGAACCCGTGGTGGGATGAATTCACACCAGCACAGACACGGGCTTCATCCACTCCCGCAAGAGAAATCCATTATGGTTTCAGGGATGATGGAACCGGTAAACGTGGAATTGTTATGGTCTATGGTGACCCGCCCAGTATGCGCTACTGGACGCCATTCGTAAAACAACAGGAACATCTAAAAGCAGAGTTAAATTTTGATAAGCGTCTTGTTGAAGGCTACCTTCAGTATTTACGGTCGAATCCCGATAGTACAGACATTAAAGAAATAGAAGCAGAAGCTGAATTAATAAGCTGTTTTGGCATAAGGGATTGGAGCCGTGAGCCTTTTGAGGCTGGATGTCACATCTGGAAACCTGGCGTCCGTGCTGAAGAGGCAATAAAAGAGTTAACTGCATTCTCATTACAATATGGGTCGTCATCAAATAAGAATATCCATATCTGTGGCGAGGCTTATTCGGATTTTCAGGGTTTTATCGAAGGCGGTTTACGCACAGCCCTGCAAGTTATAAATCACATTACTGATTCTGGTAAAGACGTCTCGCCTTCATCGAGCGTGACAAAAACGACCCTGTATGGCGAATAAAGTTTTAAGGGTCAGAATTAAGGTTCAAATTTATGACCGGCTCTAAATTGAGATTCAAATTTATAACCGGCTCTAAAAAAAATAAAATAAAAAGCCGGCGTGAGTGAGGACTATTTTCATACGTCCTCAACTGTGCCGTTATCTTCAACCGTGCCGCTGCCTTCAACTGTGCCGTTGCATGAGACCTGCCAGTTTTTAACCTTCTTTACGCTCATCTTTATTGTTTTTGCAAGTTCTATGGGATCGGCTTCTGCCAGGGCTTCCACGCTTGTAATTCCGGCTTCTTCCAGTTTTCCTGCTGTGGCTTTTCCAACGCCTTCGAGATCCTTAATTGATTTCGGGCGCTCCTTTTTGGGCTGCTGGGCCTGCTCTTCCTGCTGGGTTTTCTGCCATTCTATGAAATTGCACTGAGGGCAGCCGAGGTCCCAGGGTCGTTTTCCGGAATTGATTATGCGAATATGGTGCAGTCCGTGGGCTTCACACATCTTGTCTATAACCACGATCTGTCCGCTTTTTGGCAGGGGGAGGGAAAAGGTACAGTTCGGATAGTTGCTGCAGCCTATAAAACGGCCTCCCCTTTTCGAACGCCTGATCATAAGCTCGTTTCCGCAACCTGAGCAGGTGCCTATTATCTTGTCTTCCCTGAGGCCCGCCTGGAGGGATTCCACGATATTATCCCGGTTTTTGTCGAGTTCCGAGAAGACCTGTTTTAACATCTCCCGCGACTCCTCAAGCACTGACAGCTCTTTGATCTTGCCCTCGGCAATCCGGTCCATGTTTTCTTCAAGCAGCTTTGTCATGTCCGGTTTTGTGATGGTAGGGGAGTACTTCTCAAGGGTATCCATTACTGCAAAAGAGGTATTCGTGGGCTGCACGGGGTTTCCGTGGATGTAAGCCCTGGAATAAAGCTTGCTGATTATCTCGTGCCGAGTTGCTTTAGTTCCGAGCCCGAGCTCTTCCATGATATTGATAAGCCTTCCCTGCCCGTAGCGGCCCGGAGGTTGGGTTTCTTTATCCAGCATCTCTTTCTTTATCACTTTCAGAGAATCGCCTTCATGAAGTTCGGGAAACAGCCTGTCTTCAGGTGCATTATAAGGATAATACCATCTCCAGCCCGGTTCTACAAGCCTTGCTCCGTTTGCCCTGAATTCTTCCCCCTGAATCTCAAGTTTCAAACGCATGGTTTCCCACTCACTTGGCCCGGCAAAAGTTGCAAAAAATCGCCTGATTACAAGTTCATACACCTTCCATTCTTCCTCTTTTAAGTCGGCCTTTTTTGCGAGTGAAACAGGAAAAATCGGAGGGTGGTCAGTAGTCTCTTTCTTGCCTCGCGTAGGAACAAGTTCGGCTTTCTCAAGCAGGGCGTTTGCATATTCTTTAAAGGGGCCCTCCCTGAAAATCTCGATCTGGGCTTTCAGGTCCAGGGTATCGGGATAAACCGTATTGTCGGTTCTGGGGTATGAAATATAACCGTTAGTGTAAAGAGATTCGGCTATGCGCATTGCGTTTGAGGGACTGAGCCCGATTGAGTTCGCTGCGCTTATGAAACCTGTAGTATTGAATGGAATCGGGGGCTGGTCAGTCTTCTTCCCTTTTTCGATTTCCTTTAACTGAGCCTGTTTCCCCATTTTCTTAAAGGCTCTTGCTGCCTCCTCTTTGTCCAGAAAGCGGCGGGTTGAGTGCTGAGCTGAAAAAATTTCTCCTTCGGCATTTTGAAGTTCGGCATGGATCTCCCAGTAAGGAGTCGGGACAAAAATATTCCTTTCTTTTTCCCTGTCAACAATAAGAGAAAGTGTTGGAGATTGTACCCTGCCTACCGACAGGAACATCTTCCCAAGCCTGCCTGCGGCAAGAGAAATGTAACGGGTAAGGGCTGCACCCCATACGAGGTCAATGACCTGCCTGGAATGGCCTGCATCCGCGAGATTAAAATCAACATCTGTAGGGTTTGAAAAAGCGGCTTCGATTGCTTTTGGAGTTATTGCACTGTAACGGACGCGGTCAAAGGGAGCATCCGGATTCACCTTTTTTATAATATTGAGGGCTTCGACTCCTATCAATTCGCCTTCCCGGTCGTAGTCAGTCGCGATCGTGACCCTGCCTGCCTCTTTTCCCAGGCTTTTCAGGGCAGTTACGATCTTCCGGTTGATAGGAGTTGTTATTATATCGGCGTCGATGAGGGCTTTAGCATCCACCTTCTGCCAGTTATTGTACTCCTTGGGGAAATCGATCCCTACGATATGGCCCGACAACCCTACAACCGCAGTCTCCTGCTTCTTCCCATCGGACGTGATCTCATACCGGTATACGTCCACTCCGCTGACTCTATCCTTCTTCGGGTTCTTTGGAGCCAGAATCGCAGCTATCCTCCTTGCTGCTATATTTTTTTCCGTTACGATAAGGTGCATTTAAAACTCCGGTATAATTTTTTTATATTCTGAGGAGGAATACTGGCGTACCCCAAAACTCCTGCCAGTCTGAGACAAAGCCTGCCTCCTAATTCTTGAAGTTTCCTTTTGCAATATAAATTTTTGGATTGACTCTCTAAATACACTGTCATCCGTGACTAAAATTATCCTCAGAGCTCTTTATCCCAGGCCTTTTTTTAAAAGGCTTGAGCGCAAACCTTTTTAAAAAAGGTTTGATCGAAAACCCCAAGAAACGGCGTGATCAACCGGCGCAACGGTTGGTGATAAACCGGTGCAACGCAAGCCTTTTTAAAAAAAGCTTGAGCGAAAACGCCTTCTTCCGTCTATTAGGATTTAGGATTTTTCATCACCTTCAATCAGGCTGAAAACAAGTTCTACTGCTTCTTCCGGACTTTTTGCCCTGTGAACGCCTTCGATTTTCCAGCCTGGTTCGAGAACCACTACAGGCTTTCTCATCTTAAGGCCCAGCGCTATCTCCGAAAGCGTTCCGTATTCTCCACTAACTGCAATCAATGCATCTGAGGACTGGGCTATGAGAGCGTTTCTGGCATGTCCCATTCCACTGACAACCGCGATATCTATCCAGAGATTTGCTTCCTCTCTCAGGGTGCCGGGCAGAATTCCCAGGGTTATTCCTCCTTCCTGCTTTGCTCCGTATGCTGCGGCTTCCATAACTCTTCCCAGGCCTCCGCAGAGCAGAACCGCCCCTCTTTTTGCTACCTCTCTCCCGACCGCCTCTGCAACTGCCCTGGACTCGCTGCCGCAAACCCCTGCGCCTATAACTCCTATCTGCTTTCTGGCCGCTATTTTCATCAATGCTCTCATAAAGTAGACACCTTTTTCTTTATTTCAGGTCTTTGATATGAAGTCTCCTTTTTCCAGGCAGTCCGGGCTTGCTGGCTTTCAAATATAATCAGATATAGTGGCTCTGGATTTCCACAATCTCAGTACTGTTCTTCGCGGTTGCATACTCCTCAAGCGGCTCTTTATTCAGCTCGAGAAAACTGTGCCCCCAGTTAAACTTGGAGAGGACTTTCTCAGCCTGTTCTTTATGCCCCAGAATGTAGAGAGCTGCTGCAAAGGCTTCGGCTGAGTTGAGTTTGAAGGGCCTTCCGAAATTAACAGGATTGCCTGCAAGCAGGTAAGGAAGGGCCCTGTGCTCAAGGTTCAACTTCGAAAGTTCGGGAAATATCCTTTCTACTTCTTCCCAGGAACAATCAAGTACGATAATCCCTTTACCGGCGTCATCGGCAGGAGAAAGAGCTTTTTCTGCAGTCGGGTCCAGAAGAATCGCTGATCTGGGCAGCCTTGATATCCTGTCGTAAAGACGGGCAAGGTCAAAGCGAGCCAGCTTCCTTCCGGTGCACTTTTTCGGGTCACACTGCCCGGCATGGTAGATGTAGAGGGAAATATCCCGTTGATTTGTCGGATTCATCACTGATCCTCTGAGATATAGAATTCTATTTAAACAGCTTCCTTATTTACCTGTTTCCTTGTTTTTCGTTTTTATCTGTTTCTTTGTCTATCTTTCTCGAACATTTATTCCCAACTAGCAAAGCATTTTGTGAGAATTAATAATAAGTTAATTTATATATAATAATTTGTATATAATTTTATATATTACTGCTTCGTGTTTGGCCAAGTGTGGAGAGGGAATTAATATTGAAATTGATGTCGTATAACATCCTCTCTTCATCATCCGAAGTGGTGGATAAGCAGTTTATTTTAGCCAGCGTCTTCCAGTGCTTTCATGATGGAAAAAATACGGTCAGTTAATACTCTTTCATAGCGAGGTTTGGGGTTTATTAGGGGTAGATTGCAAAGGTTGGTGAATTCCATTGGTTAATTCCATCAATGAATTGCTCCGGAAAGAGAATATTATTCTTCCTCGTGGGGGAAGGCTATATTCTCTTTAATTCTGGCTATTCCTGAGTGTAGATAAATCATCCGGAAACATGAAATCCGTATCCAGATAAGTGATACCTCTTTAGCTTTGCACACATCTGTATTCTGGCTGCGGAAGTTATGGCTGAAGAACTAAAGTTTGGGGAGATGGATTCTAATGGAACAACCAGTTGATGTTATGGAACAGTCAATTGATTCTGATTACGAGACTGGGTATGATATACTGCAGGTACCCTGGTGGGTGGTCCTTCTGGAAGGCATTATTGCTATTCTTGTAGGCTTATTCCTCTTATACAGGCCTGCAGCAACCACTATCTTTCTCGTACAGCTTCTGGGTATTTTCTGGCTGGCGGAAGGGATTCTTTCTGTTATAGGAGCGCTGATATTTTCGGGGAACAGGGTATGGAAACTGCTTTCGGGTATCCTGAGCATTATTGCAGGAGTCGTTATACTGACGTATCCGATCTACAGTCCTTTCATAGTTCTTACGTTGTTCATTATTTTCATAGGGGTATGGGCTGTTATCAACGGGGTCGTAAAAGTTGTCCTGGCCCTTAAAGGAGGGGGATGGGGTACGGGAATCCTCGGTATTCTTACCATAATCCTCGGCCTGCTCCTTCTAACCAACTCGCTGGCAGGAGTCCTGATACTACCCTGGATATTCGGTTTTTTCCTTATTATCGGGGGAATCGGGTCACTGATCTGGGGGCTAAAAATGCGAACCTGAAGAGGGAGTTTTTCAAGATAAAGACAGGAGACAAAGAAAAAAATAGGAGACAGGAATATGGATAGACCTATTGGTGTTACTATACTAGCCGCTCTGGCTGTATTGCTGGCATTTATAAACGCTATTGTAATGCTTCGTTTTCTTGGATTTTTGCCCTTTCTAGGGGCTTTGGATATCCGCATTTTCAACTTCTGGTACGCGCTATTATACGGTCTGCTCGCCTATATATGGGCGTGGGTGGCTCAGATGCTCTGGCAGGTAGACCGGGAGGCCTGGATGTTTCTGGCCATTATCACGATATTTAATCTGTGCCTGAGTTTTGTGGTGCTGGTTACAGGCGGCTCATGGTATGATGTAAACTTTACAGTTATCGTGAACGCCCTTATCCTCATCTATATCATGCTACCGGGGGTTAGGGAAGCATTCGGGACTGATTAAGGAGTAGCTGTGCCCTGGCTGTAGATTATGATTTTCAGAGTGATGAAAAAAAGGCTCCTGACTTCCAGTTCTATTTATCTGGAGGGATTTATCTGGAGGGCAGCCTGCCTGCGACTGGATAAGAGGATCTTCTTTACCGCAGGTCTCGGGTCTTATTCCCACTTATAGGGGGCGATAACATAGAGAGAAAGACTGTACTTGCTGCACTCGTACTTGCAATGTTTATACTCGTTATTGACACGACAATTATGAATGTTTCAATTTCGGCACTTATCGAGGAGTTTAATACGGATGTTGCCACTGTCCAGGCTGCCATTACACTCTATGCCCTCGTAATGGCGTCATTTATGATCACCGGAGGGAAGGTCGGAGATATTATTGGCAGAAAAAAGGCATTCAGGGTAGGACTGGTCATCTACGGTACTGGTTCTCTCCTTACTTCAATCAGCCCGACAATGGCTGTACTGTTTTTAGGCTGGTCGATCCTTGAAGGGTTTGGGGCAACCCTTGTCATGCCTGCTATCCAGACACTAGTGACCTCAAACTACAGTGGGAAGGACCGTGCCCTTGCTTACGGCATAATAGGGGGAATTGTTGCAGGCGCAATTGCCCTCGGGCCCATTATAGGAGGCTGGCTGACAACCTGGTACACCTGGAGGCTTGCCTTTGCCGGGGAGGTGGTGATCGTGGTCATTGTCCTGTTTTTAAGCCGATATATTCTTGATGCGCCTCTTGAGACTGAAGGGAAACCAAAGCTGGATATAACTGGTACTATACTCTCTGCACTTGGGGTGGGGCTTATTGTTTTTGGCGTATTACTGGCAGGGATCTATGGGTGGTGGAATGCACGTCAGCCTTATTATATAGGAGGGATTGAAATTTCCCCGTTCGGTCTTTCCCCTACCCCGGTGTTTGTTTTTGCAGGAGTTATTATCCTGCTGATTTTTGCCCTCTGGGAACGTCACGTCATCAGTCTGGGGAAGACGCCACTCATAAGGCTCGATGTACTCAGGGACCGTGGGGTTACTTCAGGCGTTTTTACTCAGATGGTTCAGACCCTTCTTTTTGGAGGTTTTCTGTTCAGCATGGCTCTCTTCTTTCAGATCGCCCTGGGCCTCAACGCAATGCAGACAGGCTTTCTCTACCTCCCCCTCTCCATACCGCTCTTAATTGCTTCGCTTGCAGCATCCCGGTTATCTGCCCTTATATCTCCAAAGCGCATCATCCAGGCTGGGTTACTCATACTTATTGCAGGGCTTTTTCTGGCTGTCGCTACCATTAATGTGGAGGTCAGAGGGCTCGGCCTGCTGACCGGGTTTGCCTTAATTGGTATAGGTGGGGGGCTTATAGCGTCTCAGGTAATGAACCTGGTACTTTCGCAGGTAGTTCCTGAAAGAACGAGCGAGACAGCTGCCCTTATGAGCGCTTCTCAGAACCTGGGTATGTCCCTCGGGACTGCCCTGATGGGCTCCATTGTCATTGCAGGTCTGGTGGTAGGAGCCACTGCCCTCATCGATGACAGTACTGTTATTCCGGAAGATCTCAAGCCCTCTGTGATATCGTCAGTAGAGGAGAATGCCCGCTTTTTGAGCGATGAAGAACTGCAGGCTGTCCTGAAAGACGCCCCTCCTGACGTTTCACAGGAGATCTTGAGGATCAACGAAACCGCCCGCATTGAGGGGATAAAAGCTTCGCTCTGGGGGCTGGTGATTTTTGCTGTAGTGGGCTTAATCGTTTCGATCTTCCTGCCACCTGAAATTCTGGTTCCTCCGCAAACCGAGCAGTAAGGCAGCCTATATTTGAAAAAACCTGAAAAGATTTAAGGCTGGAAGAATAATTTCTGAACTATATTTCAGTATGAAAATGCTTTTTCTTTTTTTCATTCATTTTATTGAGGGTAAAAATCTGTTTATCATTCTCGTGGCAATTCTCTTTTAAAAACAGGGCTTTTCTGCCAATTAAGCTCTTGTGTAATTTGCCATGAAATTAATAGATCGGGAATGAATAAATATATATATCTACAGTTCTTGCAGTAGAGATGATGAGATCTTCCCTGATCACAGTGCTCCTCTCTTCCGAAAAAAGGACCGAGCTGCTTCTCCTTCTCAAAGATAAGCCTCGGACCATTGAAGAAATCAATGATGAGCTAGATACAAATTCAGTCGCGATCCTGCCCCAGCTTAAAAAGTTAAAAGAAAACGGGCTCGTGATTCAGGAGGATAGGGTATATGAGCTTTCCCTGCTCGGGAGAATTATTGTCCGAAAAATGGAGTCCCTTGTGAAAGCCTTCAGGCAGCTTGAGGATGACCACGATTGAGCCGGTATTCAGATATATTCAGATATTTAGATATATTGTAACTTCGAGTTTTACAGAACCTTTTTTCCTGAGGCTGCGAATCCGGCAGACTGCTGAATACTAAAATCAAGATTCGGAGATGTATCCCGATTGCCAGTAATCTCCGCTGCCATCGGTCTTCACTGCCATTAATCTCTGCTGCCGTTAATCTCCGCTGCCATTAATCCTGCTGCCAGCTACCGAAAATTACTGATTTCATTCCGATTTGAAGCCGCTTTTAAGTTTATTTCCATATTTCAAGCTTTCCTGTCCTTACTCCTGCTTTTCCAGTTGCTTTTGAGCTTTTTCCCTTACCTCTGCAAAGATATCCTTTCCTTTTGCGTCAATTCCCACAATAAGCGGCCCGAACTCTTCCACCCTGAGCACCCAGACTGCTTCAGGCATTCCAAGGTCAAGCCAGTGGACGGCTTTTACTTCTTTGATTAACTCTGCGGCAAGGGCTGCACATCCGCCTGTATATGCCAGATAAACACATCTTTTCTTTAGGGCATAGGCTACGCCTTTCATTCCGCCTTTTCCGATGATTGCCCGAATTCCGTGAGCTTTCAGGAGAGGAGGCGTCATTTTTGACATCCTGCCGCTGGTTGTAGGGCCTGCTGAGACAACTTTCCAGCCACTTCCGGTTTGCTGCATAAGGGGGCCGCAGTGGTAGATTACTGCCCCTTGAAGAGAGAAAGAAAGTTCTTTTCGCTTTTCTCCCATTTCGAGAATTCTTGCATGGGCTTCATCCCTGGCAGTCAGGATTTCTCCTGAGATATAGACTATATCTCCGGCCCTGAGTTTCTCGATATCCTCGATTTTCAGCGGAGTTTGCAGGTAATATTCCATTATTCTTCCCCCCTGAACACAACCGAAGCATGCCTGTTCGCCCAGCACTGGATATTTACTGCAACCGGAAGGGATGCTGTATGGCAGTGAGAGGTTTTTACGTGCACTGCTAGGGTGGTTGTGCTGCCTCCAAGCCCCATGCAGCCTATCCCGAGAGCATTTACAGCCTCAAGGATTTCTCTTTCCAGGCCTTCCATAGGGGCATCAAGGGGCTCAAGCAGTGCTTCTTTTGCAAGCCTGGCTGCCGCATCAAAAGAACCTCCTATCCCGACTCCTATGGTCAGGGGAGGGCAGGGCATTCCTCCGGCGTTTACTACGGTTTCGAGCACGAAGTTTTTGATACTCCCGGCTTCTGTCGGATTTAACATACGTAGCGAACTCATATTTTCCGAACCTGCGCCTTTAGGGGCAGCAGTGATCTTTAACTGGTTCCCTGGTACGAATTTCCAGTGAATATCCGGAATTCCGGCTCCTGTATTGTTTCCACTGTTCTTTCGGGTCAGCGGGTCGACTGCATTCGGGCGGAGAGGGATTTCGGCTGTTGCCAGGATTACTGCCTCCCTGATTGCTGCCTCCAGGTCAAAGCCGGGCTGAAATTCGGTCCCGATTTCTGCAAAAAAGATCATTATTCCCGTATCCTGGCACATGGGAACTTCGTGCTTTTTTGCAATCTCAATATTCTTCAGGATTGCCTGGAGCTGGGATTTTGCAACAGGATTTTCTTCTACGGCTTCGGCTTTCCTGAGTGCGTCCACTACATCGTCAGGAAGTTCTATTTCCGCTTTTCTTAAAAGGTCTGCAATAGACCGGATAAAGGTTTCACGACTGAGTTTCGAAGACAAAGAATCACCAAAAACGGATCAAATAATAGAAAGATAAGTGCAGGAGAGGGAATTAATTTCCTTCATCGCCTGCAGAAATAAATTCTGAGTTTTTTGAGATTACATGCCTGGATTTAAATAAATCTTATCCTTATATGCCGGGGCCTGACTCTGTTTTATTCTCGCATGTTTTTAACTGTCGGCTTGTTTATGGCTATACGATTCTCAGGATACGCTATCCTGCTCCGCTTGCAGATAAAAGATTCTTCCAGGTCGGCTCCCATCTGCTGCGCCAGCCCCGAAGGAATGCCCATGATCATCAATTCGGGAGGCAGCCAGGGGTTTCCGGTAGGATCGACAGGCCCGACATAAGCCGAGTCTTTGGGCGCATTTTCTGACATGCCCGCAGGAAAAGCGATCATTGTAACGCAGGTAGGTCCTCCGGAGATTACAGTTTTAAAAAAGGGATCTGAGTTACTGAACTGCGCCAGTCCGCAGAGATTCCTTATTTGCTCGGCGCCTGCAAAGACAATAAAAGACCTGACAGTTTCCGGCATAAGGTCGGCAGTGCACGGGGCAATGACTGTGTATTTGCCTTGTGGGACAATTTTTCCTGCTCGCTCTCTCAGCTCATCGAACAGTTCAGGAGTTGCCTTTAAATGCTCGGCAGCGCCGCCATGGAAGTCTGGCGTGCCCACAGTCACGAAGTACTTCAGTTTCGGGTGCGGTTCTGCGAGCCCCATCCATACTAATCCGCCGGCGCAGCACTGTTCGTGGCCTGTTTCAATATATAAGGAAGGCGTCTCTTCAAAGAAAGCGGAAATATAAGCCGCCTTTGCTATACAGCGGTCTACCGTGTATGATGGAACGGCTCCTTCTGGAATCTCATCCGTATCGTAAACACATAAGGGGCGTAATTTCAACCTGCCGGCTTCTGTAAGCTTTTTCCCCATTTCTCCAGGGCTTAACATAATGAACCTACCTGTAAATTAACTGACAGTCTCTCTGAAAAACTATTATTCTTTCAACCAGCCTTTTTCCATCCAGTAATCGCAGTTATGCGCCCAGTGTTCTTTGTTGGCAGGATGACAGACCTGAACCGTTCTCTCCAGGCTTCGTGTCTGGCTTCCTGTTCAGGGTATTGTCGCTTTTCTTTTATCACTTCAACAAGCTCTTTGCCCATTTCACGCGATTTTACAAGGGCTGCCTCCATTGCTTCAGGCCCCCTCGCCACCGAACATCCCACCCCTCCGATAGTTTTGCCTCCGCACTGTACTATAAAATTATCCATAATTCCAAGGACAAAATCGAGTTCATCGCTGCCTGCGGTTGTCAGGGAAAAGCCGTATTTTCCGTCAAAGAGCTGTTCGTGAATAACAAGCGGACTTCTATCGAACAGGGTCTTGAGCTGGGCGGTCACATTCGTTATATAATTAGGGCTGCTCAAAACTATGCCGTCGGCAATTGCATGCAGTGCAGTATTTGATCTTCATCTTTGCAATATCGATTGACTCGATGTCTGCTCCCGCTCCTGCGGCTCCGTCCAGGGCTGCGTTCAGTAGTTTTAAAGTATTGCTGTGTTTGCCTCTCGGACTTGACTGTATCCCAACTATTTTCATAGCTTCATCTCTGTTTATTTTTACAAAAATTACAGTGCTGTATTCAACTGAAGTTTTATTATCTCCGTTATAACTTTTAAAGAGGTATATGTGATAAGGATAACTGTATCACAAAGCTTTCTATCGTTTTTGAATATTCTTTCCGTAATCTGAATGTCTTTAGATTCTTCCCATAGAGTATCAAGTATCAACTAAGTTCTTCGCAGGAAAACTTGTAATACATGTACAACATATTGACTAATTAAAAAAAAGGGGCATGTTATAGTGGTAGGAGTGAAAAAAATTATAAAATATTTAACCCTGGGCGGCTTCGTTGGAATTCTGCTGGTTTACCTTAAGTTTAAGAGAGTGAACATAGAGGAATAAACTTTAAAGAATTCTAATTAAAGGCTCTGAAAAACTTTATTTCTATTCTTATACGCTTTAGGGTACTCTCTCCCTATCTGACATGAAATCGGGAAAATCCCTATCCAGTGAGACACATGGAAGATAATATTAATAAAATCCTTGAATAAGCAGGGATGTCACGGCTGAGAATTACCCTGGGATGCACTGAAAGAAAATGGCGGTTTTTCTCTAATTTTTGCGATATCTACCTCAAAAACCCTGAACTCGTAGCAAGCAATATCACTAAAAAATAAGTACGCCACATTTTTGATGACCTTTATTATATAACGACTGCTAATTATAAATACTATTTTTCTCTATTGTAGTACAATATCAGCCGGGGAATTAATAAAAGCTGGTAATATAAGCATGTAATATGATTTCAAAGATACCCCGGACTTAGAGTAATTTATTATAGTTTCACATATTTATTTAACCCTTCCACTAGTGTGGAATTCTGTTGTGAGTTGAGAAAAATGGAGTGCATAACTGCATTAAATTATAACTTAATTCACTGGAAAAGTTGAGGTAGTTTAGGGTATGAAAAAATACGATGTAATTGTTGTCGGGGCGGGCATAAGCGGGCTTCTGGCGGCGCTGACGCTTTCAAAGCATGGGAAAAAAGTCCTTGTTCTCGAGAAAAAACGGCATCTGGGTGGGAACTGCAACAGCTACATGGTAGATGGCTATCAGGTGGATACAGGAGCACACGCTATAACCCATCTGTTTGAAGGGCCCCTGAAGAGGCTGATGGATAACTATTTTGATTTTCTGCCTGTATTTGAGGACTATGGGCATTACTATGTCAGGACCGAAAATTCCCTTATTAAGGTCCCCTCCAACCTGAAAGATTTTGTGACTTTTGATGTGCTTCCGAGAAAGGACAGGGTTCTGCTTTCCCAGACCCTTACAAAGGCTTTTACTCTTTCCTCATTCGGAATAGACTTGTCTAATCAATCAGTGTATGATTTCCTGCCGAAAAACCTTTCAAAGGATACCTATGACTTTGTGGACACGATATCAGCTTTCCTATCGGGCAGATCAATGAAAGAAACCTCTGCCCAGCGCGTCCTGTCGGGAAGCAGTTTTGTCAGGGACAGTATCACCCAGGAGCAGTTTGATGCAATGATCGGAAGACTGGAGCCGAAAAAACCCCAGTCTGCGGAGTCTATCCTTGCTTCAATCCTCCCGTATCATCTCCACGCTTCGCTTCAGGCCAGGATGACAAGAGTCACCCATCCTTTTGCCTCTCTGGAAAGGCTTGCAACAAATAATGTAAATTACTCCCAGGGCTACCCCAGAAAAGGCTTAAAAGCCCTGCTCAACGCTATCCTTTACTCCCTTCCGGAAACCGTTGAAATCAAAAAGGAATGTGAGGTTAAATCCATTCTTGTACAGGATGGAAAGGTTTCAGGTGTCGAGGCCGATGAAATTTATACCTCTGATCTCGTTGTCTACACCGGTTTCGCAACTGAACTTCCCAGCCTTATAAAAGATCTTCCTCAGGAATATAAGGCAAATCTGGGAGGTATAGTCCACAGCAAAAGCCTGACCATCTGGCTTGGACTGGAAAGAGAGCTTCCCGAATTCAATTATACAGGCTCGGAGATCTGGTTCAGGGATTTCGCCTACTGGGCGATGCCTATCAGTAACTATGACCCTTCGCTTGCCCCCAAAGATAAACAGCTTATAGGTTTTTCCTTCGTGATCGACGAAAATAAAAGCGAGGAGCAGGAGCTTAAAAAAGCCTATGAAATGGTTTTCCGTGCCCATCCGAATCTCGAAAAGCATATAGATATGCAGCACGAACAGATAATGGTCCCGGAAAAAGCCGCAGTCACGATTAACGGGAAATTCGCAGATATTCGAACCCCTGTACGAAATCTTTATGTAGCGGGCACGGATACGGATAAGCGCAGCATGGGAATTACCCGGGCTTCATACTCAATCATCGAGCTTTTGAAACTTCTTAACGAGGATGGGAATCTCCATTAAAGTTTCTGCTTTACATTAGAACAAAAGAAAAACACTCTGTCATGGTTAAAACTGAAGGGCAGACCGATTTTTTTGTCAAAGTTTCGGGCAGGAGGAGTTAAAATTAGCGGTGTTTCAGGATTGAAGGGGATTCTCAGCCTTACATCAGGAATAATAAGTGTAATTATTTCCCTTTCTTTCTGGCTCGGTGCAGGAAGCCTGTTCTCAACCTCTTTTGCAATACCTTTTTCCATTCTCGGGATCATTCTGGCCAGATTGAGGCTGAAAAAATCCGAAGATGCAGTTGCGAAAGCAGGGCTTATAGCAAGTGTCTTTGGCTTTTTGCTTAATATTGCGTCATTCATCTTTTTTCTTATCTTTTTCAGGTGAGGGCAGAGTTAATCGAACCCTTTTTCGTTTCTATTATTAAATTTTTTCACTTTTATCTCGATTTTCCTGTGAAAGAAACTATCCTGCTTTGAGCAAATTTGTTTTCCCGGCCGCTGAGATCTAAACCAAGCCTGATGACTGCTGACAAAACGAAGACAGGGTAGTAAGCCAGGTGCATTTCTTACAAGCAATGCTTCCATCCTGAAATTCGGATGGTAAAAGGATTTGTAAAAATATGGAGAGGGTAGCTGCTTAAGAGAAAAGATTACAGACACAAGGGAAGACGGGATGAGGCTTATTTTTCCAGTTTTTTCCTCTCCTTCAGAGAAAAAAAATTCATGAATAGTGCTTTTTTCTCATGATAAAGCTCATATCCTCACATATCCATACTTACTTGAGAGAGAACCTGGGGGCATGAAGGATTCTACCGCTCGATGAAAACGAGGCTTTGGAACTGGGACTTAATCTGGTTGATGAAAAGAATGAAGCCGACATTAAAGAAGTCCTTAACTACCTCTCCGAGCTTGCATTGAAATATGCAAAAGAAGGACAGGAAAGCGACACAAAAAGATTAATCGAATATATTAAAAAGATAGGAGAAGCGGCAGCTTTTTCCAGGCTTGAGCCGGTCGTTATTAATACGCTTCTGCTTTTTTCTCCCATTGCCAGAGAAGCTTGCAGGCAGCACATGGAGAATGCTCTTGTGAGCATAGCACTCGCATTTGGAGAAATCGGAAAGGCCGCAGCAGGACAAAAAATGGAGATTTCCCCAAAGATCGCAGCTTCCTGCCTTGGTGAGATGGGAAATACCGCGGCTTCCAGAAGAGCCAAAAAGGAAACAATTGCAGTTATTTTTGCTCTTGGGGAAATTGGAAAAAGCGTTACATGGCAGAGATTGGGGGATGTCGCAAGCAGCACAGTAGCCCTTCTAGGGGAAACCGGGAAGGTTGCGGCAAGCCAGAAATTTGAGGACGCGGCATTAAACGCCGAACTATTGCTTCAGGAGATAGGAACCGGGGCTATTGAAAAAAACCTGAAAGAAACTGCGGATATAAGTGTCCGCTCTATTCAGGATATAGGAAAGACTGCAGACATGCAGGGGCTTGATAAGGCTTTGCTCCAGGCAGCCTATTCACTTGAAACGATTAAATTTAACGCCGAGGACCGCTATCTGATGAGCGCGTCTATAATTGCTGAAGTGGCTCTCCTGCACTTTGAAAGATTGGAAATTGAGAGACTGGAAGATAAGCTGAATAAAATTTCAAGGGGAAAGAAGAGATCTCCAGGTACGGGCTTATGAACTTTTCCGCTCAGATTAGTGAGTATTCTTGTTAAGTTTATCAAAGTTAATCAGCTCAGTATCGAATCGCGATATCTGCTTTCTTCATAGGGAAAGGAGTGCAGGAAGAATTATCTGGCTTTACGGTGCCTTTTCCCGATATAAGAACTTTTAGTGGGGTGTTCTGAACGTCTATTTTAAACGAAACTGGGGCAATGAACCTCGGGTTAATTTCAGTTAAGGATAATGATGAACTTGGTGTACTACGATCCATAGATTTCCTTACGGAACGGGGAACCGAATATATAAACAAGAGACTCGAGCTCGATGCAAAAAAGGCCGTTATCAGCATAAGAGATATAGGTAGCGCGGCTGTCTTTCAAAAAATGGAAATCGGGGTATTTTTATCGCTTTTTTCGCTTGGAAAGATGGCTGAAATTGCAAGAGAGCAGAAAATGACTGACACCGGTTTAAGCATCCTTTACTCTCTCTGTGCAATCGGGAAAGCGGCAGTTGGGCAGAATATGGAGTCAGCGGTCAGGATCGCAGTCTCATACCTTGGGGAAATTGCGAATTCCGCGTCGCTTCAGAAAACGGAGAGAGAGGCTCTGGCTGCAGCTCTGGCTATAGGGTCAATAGGAAAAGAGACTTTCGGGCAGCAGAGTATCCGGGTTCCTGAAAACGGAGGATTCCTCCCTCCAAAATCATGCGTCCTCTTATCTCAACCTCATGGAAAAGAGGCGATTATCTTCTCCGGAGAATTTCCGGGTATTTTCAGCCTGTTTGTTCAACAGGGAGGAGAAGCCGATTTCCTTCAGCATATTCCTGCCCTTTCGGAAAACCAATCTTCTTACACGGATTTCAGTGATTTCGAAAATATAATCATAAAAGCTGCCAATTCTCTGGGAACTATGATTTTTGAGGTCAAAGAAAGGTTTTTAATAAGCCATATGCTTATGACAAAACTTGCCCTTGACACTCTCAACGGCTCGGAATATATACACGAAGCCGAATCTCTGGATTGAAGGCTTCGAAAAGGCTAATTCAGTTGCTCTGAATAGTTTCAATCTGTTTCCGGTCCAGGGAAGCCCTGGATTTCAGGAGAAGCTCTTAAACTAAGAATCCCGAACAAAAAAACTGTCAGATGGACTGCTCAGCAGGAAAAAACGGAGATACTCCTGATAATTCTAAATCAACCTGATAATTCTAAATCAATCTGATAATTCCAACTTAATCTTATCAAGTATTCAATCTTAACAAATTCGCACGTTTTTGCTTTCGGGAAGCCCGGTTACGGGTCGAAAAAAGATTTCAGTACAGGCTGGAAAGGATTTCAGTACAGGCTGGAAAAGAATTTTCAGCTATTCACAGGTTCGAAGCCAGGCCGCCATCTTTTTCACAAGCAGTAAAGTAGGATAATGGAAAGGCTATAAATCAGTTATCTCCGGTTCCTGAATCTGTCGACTGGGACAATTCATTTTATAATATGAGCCTATCCCATAACTCAAAATTTACTTCTTTGGATCCAGTTTTTAAGCAACCAATCAAGCTTATGACTATGAAACCAATCATGAATATTTCTGATAATTGAGAATAAATATGGGTTTTGGGATAGGCTCTATAAGAATAATATAATTTAATATGCAGAGCGCGAGCTACAGATAATGAGCCACACATTGTAAAGCTGGAGCTCCATTAAGTTAAGGGACTTTTTGTTATTTTTCGATTTTTGATTGACTGCATTAAGCGATTGTATCTGCAAATTACTGAAAGCAGTGCTAATTCTGGCTATTCCTGAGAATATTGAGAAAACTTAGAATTTAAGGTTCATTTTTCAGAATATATATTTCAAAATGATTTTATTATTCCAAATTATTATCCTTACGGGTTATTATAAAAGCAGGATTTATTTTTGCCGGGATAACTTTATTAATCAGGGGGTTATTGGTTCATGAAAGAGGAGTTAGCTCAGTTTATTCTCATAATTTTCCTTTTAATGCTTGGGACAGCAGTAACACAGGCCGATGCTGTGGTTATAACCGTAGGCAGCAATGGGGAAGGAAACTATAGTTCTATTCAGGAAGCTGTCAACAATGCGCAAAACGGAGATACAATCCTTGTAAACGCCGGAGTATACAGGGAAAATATAAAAGTAGATAAGGAACTCATAATTATCTCACATTCTGCTCTCTCAGGCAGCCAGAATAACTGTACTTATGTTATAGGCGTAGTGCCTGATAATGCTGTCTTCAGTATCAACTCAGGCAACGTGACAGTAGATGGTTTCCATATTGTAGGAGGGCCCTCCGGAACGGAGATGTCCGAAGAGGTCGGATTTTACCTTGAAAGCGTGCGGAACTGCTCACTAAGCAACAATACGCTGGTACTTAATGATCTGGGTATTGTTCTCAACAATTCTCAGGGCAACTACCTCAAAGGAAATCTTATAAGCCTTGGGAATAAGGGAATTACGCTTGATAACTCTAATGAGAATATACTGTCAAATAATCTGGTAGTGAAAAATAACCAGGGAATTTCACTGGGTAATTCCATTAACAATACCCTTGTTAACAATACAGCAGGCTCGAACGAAATAGGGATTTTCCTGCGGATGTCTCAGGGGAATAAGCTTGCTTATAATCTCATTTTGAAAAACGAATATGGAATTCGCGGCCAGAAGGCAGAGTCCAATCTTTTGACCAGTAACAATGTGTACCTTAACGGCATTGGGGTATATCTTAGCGGTTCATCTAACAATTCACTCTATGAGAATGAATTTATTAACAGGCTTAATGCCGTGGACGAAGGAAACAATATCTGGAACAGTAGCTCGACAGGTAATTTCTGGGATAACCATACAGGAGCGGATGCTGATGGAAACGGCATAATAGATGCCCAGTACTTTATCAACCGGACGGCCGGAGCTACGGATTATATGCCTCTGGTAAACAGGCTTTCTTCAAGCAATAATTCCGAAACTTTGAGCGCTAATGGCAATGACTTATTGACTTTATTTAATAAAAAATACCCTGTGAAGTTTCCGAGTACCCGGGAAAAAGGCGTTGTTGTCGAGACGACCGAACTTGAGCAGATAAACACATCCCTTGAAGAAGGTCCGGTCTTTTTGAGACTCGGAGCTGAATGGTGCGGAGCCTGCCAGTCCATGAAACCCATTCTTGACGAGCTGGCAGCCGAGTACGGAGAAAATGCAACGATTATGTCCGTAAATATAAATCAGAATGTCCAGCTTGCAACCTATTTTGAGGTCGGCTATATTCCGGACTCTTCGGTAATTATGGGCATTGAAAATGGAAAATACGTTTACATGCAGCAGGATGGAAATGTTACCACAGATAGAATCAGAGCAAGAATTGTCGGACTGGAGGATAAAGAAGTATTTGAAAAAGTTCTGGAACATGCCCTTGCCTACGAAGTAAAAGGTAAATCAGGATAAAAAGAAGCTTTGGCTAGCAAACTTAATCTCGACCTGACTCAAAACCCGTTTTCAGCAAAAAAACGGGTAATATTCTTTTTTAATGAATCGTCTAGCTTACAAAATAGTAACACTAATAATCTCGTAACTTCATAGAGTAAGCCAGACTCTATTTCCTGTGCAGGCCCTGTACCTTACACAACAATCCGAGATTGACAGTATGCGAATAAAACGTACAGGCAACAATTAAAAATCTGCTGGGAAAAATTTGAAGCTTAATGTATTGTACTACCAATAAAGAGGGGCAAAAAGAATGATTACACTAAATGAGGCAGAGGCAGTTGAAGTAAGTTTATCTGCAGTTGACGAAGGAGATGAGAGCAGAGCTTTCCAGGCCCTGGATTCCCTTACAGGAATTGCGGCAGATTTCCTTTCTGAAAATGAAGAGGCAGATGCCGAGAGAGTTATTCTGTCAATTGAGAACGCCGCACAGGCAGCTGCAGAAAGAGATATGGAGCTAGTTACCATTAATTCTGTCCTGTCCCTCGGGAAACTGGCAAGGACAGCAGCAGAAAGGGGATTTGAGTCCGCCCTGGGCAGGGCCTCTATAGCAATCGGGAAAATCGGGGAGGCTGCGGCTGCACATTCGCTTGAAGCCGGCTCAAAGGTCGCTGCTACAACCCTTCTGGAGATCTGGAACTTTTCCTCAGAACAGTGGGATCAGGAAAAAACAATTGCCTTTTGTTTACTCTTTAAAGAGATAGGAAGCTCTGCTGCCAGAAGAGGTATGGAGGAAATTGTGCTCAATGCAGTAACCGGCCTGGGAGAAATCGGGAAAAAGGTTGCGGCAAAAAGCCTTGAACTTGAAACTGTCAGCAGCCTGCTTTTGCTTGAGGAAATTGGTAAGCTAGCGGCGGAAAGTTACTTTGACGAAGCCCTGAGCTCAACAGCGCTTTCCATAGAAGAAATAGGAAAGCTATCTGTAAGGAAAGGGCTTAGTGACGCGGTTTTACAGTGCCAGTGGGCACTTGAAACCCTGCGTGTCCAGGCTGAGGAAAGGCTTCTAAATAACTCTTCAGTAGTAGCGGAAGTAGCTCTGGACAACTTTACAGATGCAGGCTCTATGGATTCTGAGGAAAAGATGGAGAAATTTCAGGAAATAAAAGCCCTTCAGAAAAAAATCCAATCTACCCTCTAAATTCAGAAAAGAGAGGCTATGTAACTCAGCTCTTTGCATAACAAACTCCTTATGTAAACAAACTCTTTATTATGGCTCTCGGGATAAAGCTGGCCAGTAAGAATGTGCTCCTACTCCTTCTACTTGCGGCTATTTCTCTGAAGAAAGTTGGTAAAGAGGCTTCAAGGAATGGAATGGAAAAGAGGTAATTTTAAGCCTAATCTTTGAAAATTTCTTACTTACTTGAAACCATAAGTTTTAAATAAATTACTGAAGTATTTCTCTAAAACAAATTATCGTTTCATTAATAAGAGCTTGAGGTTTCGAAGTGAAGTAATTCTACTTACCGTTTGTTTTTACCGTGTATTTGGTATTCAACACAGTTGTTCAGGTAGGAGGAAGGTAAGGAGTTGAACCCTTCCCCCTACCATGGAGGTTGATTTTACTCATGCAGGAGAATATGCCAAAAATCCCTCATGAGTTTTTTTACTCATATGATATATATTATGCATGAAATGTATTTAACTCTTTCTATTTTATCTACATGTTAGTTATTCGGTACAGATTCTATTTTAATTTTAAGCAAAAATATAACTAAAGTGCCCAGGCAAAATTGGCTATTTTCTATTTTACTATCTTTTATGCTAATACTCTTATTTTACGATTCTACCTTTTTAGCTTTTTAATTTATTTTAATTTATTTTTGCAACTGATCCGTTAATTAAATCAAATTTTTAAAACTTTTTTATTCAGTATTCAGGGCATTAAAAAGCTCTTTTTGTAATAACAACCTTGAAGTTCCCGACAAACTTTTAAAATTATAGGAAGGCTAATATCCGAGTAAACCTATATAAATAATTAAATTCTAAAATTCGAGAGTTGTTTAAAGGATTTTACTGGAAAGGGGATTTAATATGTTCTCACTGAACGAACAAAAGGCTATTGAACTTGGAGAATCTGGAGAGCGAGCGATAAGAGAACAGAATGAATATGATGCGCTCCAATATGTCGACTACCTCCGGGAATTAGGGGAAGAGCTGCTTGAGGCAAACTTAGAGACGGATTTAAAGAGAGTAGTTATCTCACTCCGGAATATTGGTAACAAAGCCATCCAGAAAAAGATTGACAATATTGCGTCCACGGTTCTTAACGACCTTAAATCTCTTTCTGAAACTGCACTCGAGAAAAATTTCTCAAACGCAATGTGGTCTTTTTCAAAAGCTGCGCAGGAAATCGGAAAAGGAGCGATACAGTTCAAGATGCTTGAACCTGTAAAAATTGCGCTCGATACGCTTAAGACAATAGGGCTGGGTGCTGTTGAAAAGAAAATGGAGGTTGTAACTCTGTGGACTACCCTTGCACTTGAGGAAATAGCTTATATTGCAAATCGGCAGCAGCTTGAAGATCTGACCAAGGAAGCAAAAGATGCCAGAGAAGAAATTATAGAAGCCTCAGAATTATCAGGTTTCAAAACACGAGAAGAAATAGAAAAATACCCCCAGCTTATTGCACAAACTGTAGGTCAATTTTCAGAGCTCCAGGATCTCCAGCCTGCAGGCTATGCGGCCAGGCCCAATGAGGAATTCACAGAAGAAGAATTCTTTGAGGACGAAGGAGATATTGGGGAGCAGGAGCCCGAAACTGAGGCTGGTAAAAAAGAAAAATAAGCCTGATGACCAGGGAAAACGAGCCTTGGAATAAGAAAATTCTGGCTGTTTATACAGCCGTCTGTCTTTTTTTGTAATTCTTGGAAATCTCCAGAAAACTTTCGATTATTTTCAGCCCATTGGGAGTAAGCACGGATTCGGGATGGAACTGCAGGCCATAGATAGGGTACTGCATATGTTCCACGGCCATGATGCTCCCGTCCTCGGCCCTGGCAGTAATTTTTATCCCGGGCGCAGGTTCGCCAATCTCAAGGGAATGATAACGGCCCGCTTCGAATGGGCCTTCAAAGGCTGAAAACAATGCAGATTCTTTATGCAGGATCTTCGAACTTTTTCCATGCACTGGCCCGACCTTACTTCTTCGGACCAATCCGCCGAAAGCCACATTGATTGCCTGGTGTCCCAGGCAAACTCCAAGAAGGGGAATTTCCCTGCCCAGCTCCCTGATTATTTCCAGGCAATTTCCTATATCCCTGGAGTCAGAAGGGCTCCCCGGGCCCGGAGAAATAACCAGGGCATCAGGTTTTATCTCCCGAAGTTCTTCCAGGGAAACCGTATTGGGAAGTACCAGGGTATCTTTTTCGAAATAAGAAATGTAGTCCACCAGATTCCAGACAAAGGAATCCTTATTATTAATGAAAACGACCTTCATATGAAAGCACCTCCCGAATTCACCGCTTGCCGTACTTTTTCTCTACACCTTTCTCCTTTAAGCTCTTCTTTTCTGAGAAGCCTGTTTCCTGAATTCCTTTCCTGTAAAAAGCCCCTGAATAAACTTTTTTTCATATATTCACCCCAGAATTACCTGTAAACCATTTTATAGTTCTCCGCCTATAGCAGCGAGCATTGCTGCCATCTTACGCTCGGTTTCCCGGAATTCATAACCTGGATCGGAATCCGCTACAATTCCTGCCCCAGCCTGTACTGAAGCTCTCTTACCCTGTATAAGCACGGTCCGAATTACGATTGCAAAATCGGCGTCCCCATTCCAGCTGTAATATCCGACTCCCCCGCCGTAAATCCCTCTTGGGGAAGCTTCAAGTTCGGAGATAATTTCCATTGCCCGGATTTTAGGGGCTCCCGAGAGCGTCCCTGCCGGAAATATCGCCCTAAAAGCATCGAACTGGTCGCATTCCGGCCTAAGGGTCCCCGAAACCGTACTTTCTATATGCTGGACATGGGAATACTTCAGGACTTTCATGAATTCGAAAACCT
This sequence comes from Methanosarcina sp., assembly GCF_049706645.1. Lineage (GTDB taxonomy): Archaea > Halobacteriota > Methanosarcinia > Methanosarcinales > Methanosarcinaceae > Methanosarcina. Next base: position 195,828 of record NZ_JBNAKP010000010.1, read on the forward strand.
TTACCGAGCCGCTTTCCGTAACCATCCTCACATCATTTCTCCCGAGGTCGACAAGCATTACATGTTCAGCCCTCTCTTTTTCATCGTGCAACATGTGCGAAGCAAAGGCTTCATCTTCGGCTTCGGTTTTTCCACGGGGGCAGGTGCCTGCAATCGGGTTTGTGATTACAGTCCTTTTATGGACAGTCAGCAAAGTCTCAGGGCTTGCCCCGACAATTGCCAGGCCTCCAAATTCAAAAATGTACATGTAAGGGCTCGGATTGATTGCCCGGAGCTGCATATAGAGTTCGAAAGGCGATTGCTGAAGTCTGAACTCGCATTTCCTGGAAAGGACTGCCTGGAAGATATCTCCTGCAAAAATATGCTCTTTTGCCTGGAGTACCGATTCCTCAAACTCCTGCTTTCCAGTACTGCAGCCCAAAGCAGGTGAGCCTGAGCAAATCGATTCGCCTGGTACTGCTGTTTCTATCGAAACCCCTGAAAGGGCAGCTTCCTTCAGTATGGAGCAAAGCCTTTCAGCCTCCAGCAGGGCTTTTTCATAGATTTCTCCGGCATCCGAATCCGGATTTACAAAGGGAGTAATCGCGACATATATCTCTTCAGTCATATGGTCGAACACAAAAGTCTTCGAAACAAGCAGGTACTGAAGTTCAGGAATCTCGGATTCGAAACCTTTTTCGGCTCCAAGCCAGCTGTCGTAGATGGCATCATACGCCGTATAGCCTATGGCCCCGCCCAGGAAAGTCTGCCTGTCAAAACGCTGCGCATTCAGGAGCCCCATCCCGTTTGCAGGGGGAAAAGCCAGGCGAAGGGCATCGAAAGCATCTTTTCCGTGAGGAACTGGAGCCGTGAACTTTATATTTTTCAGTTCTGAGTTTTCTTTCTCCGGATTCTCCTCCTTCACGGTTTCAGGCCCGCAGGCCTCCTCGATTTTCGACCGGATTTCTTTAAAAAAGGGTGAAGCGTTCGGATTCAGGAGCTCAAGAGTAATTTTCCTGTCATTTATTTCGATTACGGCATCGGGGTCATTTCCAACAAAAGAGTACCTTGCCCGGCTTGCCTGTTTTTCCACGGACTCCAGCAAGTATGAGTAGCCCGAAGTCCCTGAAACCCGCAGAGTGCGGTAAAGTTCAAGGGGAGAACAGGTAATGGTATCGATTCTTGCAAGGAGCTGGATAAAGCCTGGCTGGTTTATCCCTGATGCAAGCTCTTTGAATTCTTCTTTTCCAAGGTCAAAGGAAAGCATTGGCACACCTCACTTCTTCAATAAAACTTTTAATTTTCACGGCGTCCTTTTTCCCACAGGTCTCTACCCCGGATGCCGTGTCCACAGCATAAGGGGAAACAGTCCTGATGGCTTCCTGCACATTCTCGGGCTTGAGCCCGCCTGCAAGGATCAGGGGAAGCCGTGTTTCCTCTGAGATGCGCCGGCTAAGGGTCCAGTCGTGCACACAGCCTGTGCCTCCGGGCTTTTCGTATCTCGCCGTATCCAACAGGATAGAATCTACAGTATCGGCTTCTTCCAGAAGGCTGACCTCTTTGAGCAGGCTTGAGACAGAAGCCCTGTTTCCGGCTTTTTCGTCTGAACTTTCCTCCTGCACAGGTACGGATAGAGTTTTTATGATAGGGATGCCCGTTTTTTCCTTTATTATTTCAAGTTCGAGAAGGGGCAGCCTGGAATGGATCTGCACAATATCGGGGTTTGTCTTTTCAATCAGTTTCACGGCCGTATCCGAGTTTTCAGGCATAATTACCAGTACGGAACTCAGGGTTTCGGGGACTCTGGAAATGAGATAGGCAGCAGTGTCAGAATCGAGCTTTCTTGGGCTCTCAACAGGGACTTCCGTGATAAAGCCAACCGCATCGGCTCCGTAAAGGGCTGCGAGTTCGATTTCTTCAGGGTTGCGGATTCCACAGATTTTAGTTCTTGTTTTTAATTTCAAGCCCTCTCCCCCGAGGCCGGGCTTAATACGGAAGTTCCGGAGCGCATAACAATGCCTCTTCCCGGAAGAGTGCCCTTACTGTTCTGTTCGTAAAGCCCTGACGTAAAAGTCCTGAACTGGTTGAATTTAACCATAACCTTTCCACTGTCAATGGCATCCTCGGCAATAGGAATGGCCTGCCGGATAGAGCCCACGATCCCGCTCACGTAAAGGGCTGCGGCTGCATTCATCACTACCAGGTCCCTTTTCGGGCCTTTCTGGCCCTTAAAAATCCTCAGCAAATCCTTGGCATTTTCTTTCGGAGAACCGCCCACAATCTCGTCGGGGCTTGCCCTCAGCATACCCAGAGACTCAGGGGTCAGGGTATAGGTTGAGACCCTGCCATGCTTGAGCTCTGCAACATAGGTCTCACCCGTGTTTGAAATTTCATCCATCCCGTCCCCATACACCACAAGGGCATGTTCGGTTCCAAGTTCAGCAAGGGCAAAAGCTATTGGCTCGCAGAGCTTTTTATCAAAAACCCCTATGACCTGTCCTTTCGCGCCTGCAGGGTTGGTCAGGGGCCCAAGGATATTGAAAACCGTACGTACTCCGAGTTTTTTCCTGATCCCTGCAACCCTCTTCATAGCCGGGTGGAAGACCGGAGCAAACATAAATCCTATTCCTATCTCTTCTATTGTTTGCCTGACAGGTTCGGGTGCCAGGTCAATTTTAATTCCCAGGGCTTCAAGCACATCCGAACTTCCCGACATCGACGTGGCAGCCCGATTTCCGTGCTTGGCTACAGGGACACCTGCTGCTGCGGTCACGATTGCGGCTGCTGTCGAGACGTTGATGGTATTAAGGCCATCCCCTCCTGTCCCGCAGGTATCTACAAGCCTGAAAGGGGTTCTGGGCCGGATCGTGTTTGCAGCTTTCTTCATTCCTCTTACAAAGCCCGCAATTTCTTCGGGCTTTTCACCTTTTACCCTCAGGGCAAGCAGAAATGCCCCGATCTCCTCATCCTGTGCAGTACTCAGGATTTTGCCTACTGCAGCTTCGGCTTCGTCTGGGCTCAGGTCACGTCCTTGTTCCAGCTTTTTAATGTATCTCTGCATTTTCTCCCGCCTCCTTCGAATTCCTGATTTTTCCGCTTCCGATTTGTCTTAAATCCGAGCAACTGTCCTTTTTTATATTCCGGGTTTTTTCCTTCAACTGGCTCTCCTTATCCCGGATTTGAGCTCTTTTGCAAGGGCTTCCAGCCTTTCGTTTACGTCTTTCCCCTCTTCTATAATCCTGACAAAAGCCGAGCCGACTATGACTGCATCCGCTCCTGCTTCTCTAACTTCTGCAGCCTGCTTTCCTGTGGATATCCCGAATCCCACAGCCTTTGGAAGCCCGGTTTCTATTCTGGAAAGCAGCTCTTTGGTAGATGACGAGATATCTTCCCTGGCGCCCGTGACACCAAGCCTTGAGACAAGGTAAAGGAAACCTGAGCCCTTTTCCAGGATTTTTCGGACCCTTCCTTCGGTTGTTGTGGGCGCAACCAGAAAGATCAGGTCAAGCCCGTGCTTCTCACAGCTGGTTTTCAGGTCAGCCGCTTCTTCTACCGGGATATCGGGCACTATCAATCCGCTTACTCCGGCGTCTGCAGCCTGTTCTACAAATTTTTCCACTCCGTACCTGAACACAGGATTGTAATAGGTCATGCAAACAAGGGGAATCCGGACATCAAGGGCTTTAACAAGCTCAAAATAACGCTGCGTATCCATGCCGGCTGCAAGTGCCCGCTGGCCTGCCACCTGGATGGTCGGGCCGTCCGCTACAGGGTCTGAAAATGGGAAACCCAGTTCTATGATATCCGCGCCCCCGTCGACCAGAGCCTTTACAATCTCCCCGGTTCTTTCTACGGAAGGATCTCCTGCCATTATGTAGCAAATCAGGGCTCCTTCTTCTCTTTCCCTGAGTTCGGAGAATTTTTCGGAGATTTTTTGCCTTTCCATCTCAGATCCCCCCTCTCAGGCCCAGGACGGTTTCCAGATCCTTATCGCCTCTTCCGGAAAGGTTTACGACAACTACCTCTCCCAGTTCCCCGGTTTCCGACGCTTTCTTCAGGTAAGCAAGGGCATGGGAAGATTCCAATGCAGGAATTATTCCTTCAAGCCTGCTGAGCTCATGGAAAGCTTCAAGGGCTTCATTGTCGGTCGCATACCGGGCTGTAACCCGGCCGCTCTCGGACAGGTAAGCCAGTTCAGGCCCGACCCCTGAGTAGTCAAGCCCTGCAGAAACGGATTCGGATTCAAGGATCTGCCCGTTTTTATCCTGCAGTACTTTTGTTCTTGCTCCGTGCAGGATCCCTTCTTCTCCTGCACAGAGGCAGGCTGAGTGAAGGGCTGCTTTTTCCGTACATTTCAGGGATTTTCCTCCGGCTTCGACAGCAATAAGTTTGACTTCCGTATTCTCTACAAAGGGGTGGAAAATTCCCATTGCATTACTTCCGCCACCTGCACAGGCAATAATGGAATCAGGCATGCGCCCTTCTTTTTGCAAAATCTGTTCCTTTACTTCGCGCCCTATAACGCTCTGGAAATCCCTTACTATTACAGGATAGGGATGAGGCCCCACAACCGAGCCTATAAGGTAATGCGTGTTTCCGATGTTCGTGACCCAGTCCCTGAATGCCTCGTTAATGGCATCCTTAAGGGTTTTTGAGCCGGTCTCCACGGGTTTTACTTCCGTGCCCATGAGTTCCATGCGGTATGCGTTCATCTGCTGGCGTTTGATATCTTTGGCACCCATGTACACAACGGTTTCAAACCCGAGATTCGCCCCTGCCATAGCTGTTGCAGTCCCATGCTGGCCTGCACCGGTTTCGGCAATTAGTCTGGTTTTCCCCATGTATTTTGCAAGCAGGGCCTGCCCAATGGCATTGTTTAACTTGTGTGCCCCTCCGTGCACAAGGTCTTCCCGTTTAAGGTAAATCTTTGACCCGTACTTTTTGCTCAGGTTCCGGGCAAAATAGAGTGGGGTCTTCCTGCCTGCAAAATCCTGCAGGTAATGGTCAAGCTCGGCAAGAAATTCTGGGTCGTTTTTGTACTGCTCGTATCCTGCTTCCAGTTCTTCTAAGGCCGGCATAAGGACTTCGGGTACGTACTGTCCCCCGTATTTCCCGTATTTTCCTTTTACCTGGCCTGTTTCACCGCTTTTCGAATTTTTCTTCGAACCTGCGAGTTCATTTAAACATGAGTCTTCTGTCGGAAATTCTGAAACTTTAGTTCCTGTCAATTCAATTGCTCCCTTGTCTTTTTGATGTAATCCTGTAGCATAATTTTGATACTTCATCTGGCGTTGTGGTTTTTGGTGTCATGATTGAAGCAAAATTTAGTTTTGAATGGATTTTGTGTGGATTTTTCAACCCTGTCCAGCAGGCTGAAAGCTCCGAAAAAATCTGGAAAAACAGTTATTAACGCCAGCAAACGCTCTGGACAAATTCTCTCGTTTTATCAAAAACAGAAGCACTTTCCATAAGTGCAGACCCTATCAGCACGGCATCCACTCCTGCCTGGATTACCCTTCTTACATCCCCTGTGCTGTTCATTCCGCTTTCGCTTATTATAAGATGCTTTGTTCCGTGGTCAAGGTCGTATTCCCGGATAAGGGATGCCAGTTCTTCTGTGGTGCCGAGCTTGATTTTAAGTGTTTCAAAGTCCCGGTTATTAATGCCTATAACTCTTGCATCGGTTTCCAGGGCAGAATCAAGTTCTTTTCTATCGTGAACCTCAACCAGCGGCTCAAATCCCTTTTCAAGGGCAAGCTCGACAAAAGAGCCAAGTTCTCCCCCAAGAATACCTGCAATCAGCAGCACAAGATCGCTTTCGGTTTCTTCAAGCTGTGCCCTGTCAATAATGAAATCTTTTCTCAGGACCGGCAAGCATACCTTTTTTCGGACTGCATCCAGGTTTTCAAGCGAACCCCGGAACACTCCGGGCTCGGTCAGGACCGAAACTGCAACAGCTCCGGCTTCTTCCATCTCCCAGGCGAGCTCGGCAGCCGTTGCAGGCGTGATATCCCTGAAAGTTTTCCCTGGCGATGCGGGCTTGACCTCTGCAATTACAGGCACTCGCCCATCGGCCTTTGCATCTGCCACCGCAGAGAAAAAGTCCCTTTTCTCAAACCCTGCCTTCGTGCTTTCAGGATATATCTGCGGCCCGAAAGTCCGGATGCGGGTTTTTGTTGTGTTGAGGATATGGAGGATCGAAGCGTGCATTATTTATCACTAAGGTATATTTGTGTACATCAACGTCTAATGAAGTACTTTCTATAAAAAGGTTTTGGACGAGGGTTCTGTAAAGTATGTGGAGTTGATATGTGCCTGAACCACTATGAGAATAGGGGCCAGAATTAGTGTATATCAATAAACAAACCGTATTCTGCTTCAAATTGCAGTGTAGAAGCTTAATCCACAACCTTACAAACTCTTTAAATTCTCTCGTTAATATTTCGTAAGGTTACACAAACCTTAAAATGCATTCTTCTATCAAATTAAGGTACGAAAAACAGAAAAGAGATCTACAAGAGACTTGTTTTAAAATTAAGGCCTTTAATCGAAAGTTGGGAGAAGTCAGGCCTGTTAATCTCTAATAAAAACGTGTTTAAATTAACCAAAAGAAGTCATATGGCAATCTACACCGGTATACAATCATTCTGTAAAATTACTGCTTTTTGGCTGTACTTTTGACAGAAGCGGTTATTTCCTGTTTATGGTGATAAAAACAGACCACAAAGCCCGGCTGTGTGTTAGAAAAGCGAATCCAAAAAAGAGAAGCCTAATAATATAGTTTCTAATTACATCTTCTCTGGCAATTTTATATTATTATTTCCAATTATAGTAAGTATCTTATATTGAGCCGGTTGACGAAACGCGACCAGTAAAAATGTTAAGAAAAAAATTAATTACCTGCAGAAAGCAGGGTAAAATTAACACATCTGGGTTCAGTTAAGATAGAAGCATTCAAAAAGTATCATTTTTTATGCAGCATATAAGGATATATTGGAAATTTGCCGCATATAAGATTTAAAACCGAGCATAAAATAGTTAAAATTAAGCATTAAATTTGTTAACTCGCGACAAATAATAGCGATATAATCTAAAAACCAGGTGATAAATATGGCAGTTGTTGGGCAGTGGACATTTCATTATGACTGGGGATGCAGTGGAAGCTACGTTCAGGTGGGAATAACTTTCAATAACAATGGCACTTTCAATATTCCGTCACAGGGCCTTGCCGGAAAATGGGTGCAGAGCGATGGAATGATACTCTGGCAGTTTGATACCAGTAAGACAAGCTACGGAGGAAATTTTGCCGGGAATGCAATGGCTGGTTTAATGTCCACCTTTGCCGGATTAGATGGTTGCTGGTATGCGATAAAAGCAGGAAGTACAACAATGCTGGCCGAAGAGCGCAAGGCAGAATTTGATGCTTCCGGTGATAAGGCAAAATACTAAAAACCAGCAAATCAGGAATGCAAGGGGAATCTCCTCCCCCTCGCAAATTCCCCAGGAAACAAGAACCAGGAAATAGGAATATTATTAGCAGGTTTACCTATTAATAGACTTACGCAGTTTAAATCCAAAATCAAGCAAAATAGACTTTTTAATTAAACCCATGCTTTAGACAGTTGAAGGTATAAATATTGATTTCTCAATTCAACCATGTAACTTCTTATTGATATAGAATTTTTTATGTTATTTTTTACGGGAATTTTCATCGAGCAGTTAGTTACAAGGGTTAATGCCTAACCGATTTAGTTTTGACTGGCACTGAAACACCACTTATATTTTCTTATTTATTTGCTCAAAGCCAATCGGCCAAACCGTACCGTCATGCAAAACAGTACCGTGTACAAAACAGGATCGTAGTGCAAAACAGGATCGACTGAGAGATATTGTTTACTCTCCCCCAGAGTAACATTCTCTGATTTACTGAGTATCACCAAAAAAGAAATTAATCTGCCGACAAGATCATCGGCTTAAACATATTAAATTATCGACCCGTCTATTTTCTAAATACCTGTCTATTAAGCCACAAATTCAATAACGACACCCCGATTTAAGCATCGAGTTTGAGTATCGAGTTTGAGTATCGAGTTTGAGTGTCGAATTTGAGCATTGAATGTGAGCATCGAATGTGAGTATCGAATTTCAGTCAAGAACCTCTACCATGCCCCCAGGCTTCGGGATATATCTTCACTCGCAGGCACAGTACTGTAACTTTCTCCAGACGTCGAATTAGCAGCTTCAATCATGCCATCCAGGTACCCAACGCTTGAGTTAAGTTCTGCCACGTTTTCATTTAAGGAAATCAGGGCTTCCTGCATCTCACTCAGGTTTTCTGGATTCGATTTCAGCACAGTAACTATGGAATTTACTGTTTCTATGCCTGTATCCGTCCCATTGGCCTCAGGCTGCAGAAAATTATCTCCCTCAAGCTCGGAGTTCGGGATTTCATTTATCGGGTCAAGATTATTGTCAGATATTTGAAGCACGGATGCAAGCAAATCGAAACTCAGGAGTATTTCCCTTTCCATTCGCTCAATTTCATTGTATCTCGATGTAAGATCGGTTTGACCGACTTTATCCCCCAGAATATTCTCCATCTCATAGTTTAACGCTACTGAAACCGGTAGCATTGATAGCATAACCAGAAGAATTACTGCTATCCGCAGGTAAAAAATCCGGCGTCTGTTCATATAGTTTCCCCCACTATTACTTCTCGCAATTTAATAGAATTTCCCATTGTTATAAATAACCCAACCTGGCTATAAAAGTTTAATCATTCGTATAAAGTTATAGAACAAGTAGAAGGCCTTCAAAAAGATAAACGGACTGTTAAAAGTAGATACTAAGATTGAGACATTATCTTATTTCTAAGCTGTTAATTCGCCTGAGCAAGAAAAGTAATATTGTTTATTCATGAATTATCCCTCTTATTGAACTGAAACATAATTTTTCCTCCCAGTAAATTAGTTCTCCTGAGCTCTCCTGAGCACAACTCAGTTTCTTTATTTGTAAATATTCCGCTTGAGCGAACGAAGTGAGTGAAACGGACCCCGTCCTCCCGAGACGGGACTCGGGCAGCGAAGCATTTACATGTAAGGTGAGCATAGAATGCACAAAAAGCCGACAAAAAGACCGGCACAAACAAAAATAAAACTCAAAGACTGGCAGAGGAAAAATAATGGCTGTATGGAAGGGAAAGAAAGTGGTTCTGCATACCACTATGGGTGACGTAACAATCGAGCTATTTGAGGACATGCCGATTACGGCAGGGAATTTCGCAAAACTCGTGGAGAAAGGCTTCTACGACGGAGTTGTTTTCCACAGGGTTATCGACAAATTTATGATCCAGGGCGGAGACCCGACAGGCACAGGCATGGGCGGGCCAGGCTATGAGATTCCGGATGAATTCACGAATCACAACCGGAACGAAAGGGGAACTCTATCCATGGCAAACGCAGGTCCGAACACAGGCGGCAGCCAGTTCTTCATCAATCTTGTCAACAACAATTATCTCGACAAGATGCACCCTGTCTTCGGGAAGATAGTTGAAGGCATGGATGTCGTGGATTCGATCGGAAAGGTGAAAACTGACCGCCAGGACCGCCCGAAAACCGAAGTGAAAATCATAAAGGCTGAACTGGTCTGAAACTTCTTGCACTTCAGGGCAATCCCTGCTCTGCAATTTTTCTATTTTCTATTTTTTACTCTCTATCCTATACTTTCTATCTTTTTCTGAATCCTTCTTTCTGATCATAAATTCTGATCGGATTTTCGGATACAATGATAAAAAAGCCCGTCCAATATGAATATAACTTCTTTTAGCGGAGACTGAAGCCTGCTGAATGTTCACAGGAGAAGAGATTTTTGTGTGGGAAACAGAAGAAGGGTTAGATTTTCTGGCCAGTGAAACCCTTAAAGCCAGGTATCTGCGTGAGGGGGAAAAAGATTGGGAGGACGTCTGCAAGAGAGTTGCAGAGGCAATTACAGTAACTGAGGACGAGTCTCTGGAATTTAAAGACCTGATGGTCAGAAAGATTTTTCTTCCGAGCTCGCCCACACTCATGAATGCAGGCACCGAACTCGGACAGTTTGCAGCCTGTTTTGTAATTCCTGTGGAAGATAGTGTTGAGGAGATTTTCGATTCGGTTAAAACCGCAGCCCTGATCCAGAAAACCGGAGGAGGCACAGGCTTCGATTTTTCGAAAATACGCCCTGGCGGTTCCTCCAGCTCCTGTGGGGAAGAGGCGACGAGCGGCCCTGTAGCCGTCATGAAATTTTTTAATGAGGCAACTGAAATCGTAAAACAGTTCGGGAGGCGCCGGGGAGCCAATATGGGTATCCTTGACATTTCCCACAATGATATCCTTTCTTTCATCAGTGCAAAACATGTTGAAGGAGAGTTGAGAAATTTCAATCTCTCGGTTATGGTGCCTGATGCTTTCATGGAACTCGTTGAAGCCGATAGAGCCGATGAGATCTGGAACAGGCAAACAGGCGTGACTGTAGGGCGCATATTTTCCGAGATTGTCGAGGGGATCTGGAGAAACGGCGAACCGGGAATTCTTTTTTATGACCGTATAAACAGGGATAACTTCACGCCTGCACTTGGAGATATCTCGGCAACGAATCCCTGCGGAGAAGAGCCGCTTCTGCCTTTTGAATCCTGCAACCTGGGCAGCATAAATCTTTCACTTTTCGTTGTAGACGGAAAAGTAAACTGGGATTTTCTCAGGGAAGTGGCCGGAAAAGCTATCCGCTTCCTGGATAACGAAATTGATAAGAATACCTATCCTGTTCCGGAGATCGAGGCTGCAACAAAGAAGACCCGGAAAGTAGGGCTTGGGGTAATGGGGCTTCACGATATGCTTTTAAAGCTTGGGCTGCCCTATGACTCCCCGGAAGCTCTCGAGCTTTCGGAAAAGCTTATGGAACAAATCACCTGGGCTGCAATCAGGGAATCAAGAAAACTTGCTGCGGAAAAAGAGCCTTTTCCGGAATATGAGGATTCCACATGGGAACTTCCTATAAGAAATGCAGCCTTAACCGCGGTCGCTCCGACAGGCACAATCAGCATTCTTGCCAGTTGTTCGGCAGGAATTGAACCTGTTTTCAGCTGGGTATACAGGCGGACCCAGACCGTAGGCAAGGAATTTACGCTTGTTCATCCGTTTTTCACGGCACATTTCAAATCAAAACTGTCGGAAACTGACTTTAACTGGCTTCTTGAGCACGTCTATAAGTACGGTACCCTGCAGAATGTGGAAAACCCGGAACTCGTAAATGAAGAAGAAAAGCGGCTTTTCAGGTCGGCGCTTGATATCGATTGGAAAGCTCATATTGATGTGCAGGCAGCATTTCAACGGCATTGCCATGCCGGAATTTCGAAAACTATCAATATGCCCGATTCCGCAGGAAAAGAGGACATCAAGCAAGCTTTAATTTATGCCTGGAAACAGGGGCTCAAAGGGCTTACTATCTACAGGACGGGAAGCAGGCAGCGTGTTGTGCTTAGCCTGCAAAAACCTCAAAACTGAACTGTAGCCTGTAAAATGATATCTGATCCCAAGACCGAACTTGTAACCTGTAAAGATCGTTATGCTCTCAAGATTGAATTTGTAACCCGCACGCCGAACTGACTAATAATTATTAGAAAGTATTATCTTACTAAAAATATATATACATTCGTTCCCTCTAAATAAACTATGACTGCCGCCTTTAAACACCACTTTGAACTCTTAACCGCCTGCATTATTTACGGTACTGTCGGAATTTACATGCAATGGCTGGGGGATATGTCCGTAGGCTCAATTATTTTTTACAGAGTCCTCTTCGGACTCTCAGCCATCTTATTTTACCTTGCAATTACCGGAAATTTAGGTCAGCTTGCTCTAAAAAGAAAGAAAAATTACCTGCTCCTCCTGGGAATCTTTTATGTTTCGCAAATGTTTTCCTATTATTCTGCAATTCGTTACCTAGGAGCTTCTTCAGCCGTTCTGCTGCTCTATACGGACCCGATTTATCTAACCATTCTTGCCCCTCTCCTGCTGGGAGAAAAAAATACGGGAAAAACGATTCTTGCTCTTTTCCTGGGCCTGGTAGGCGTTTTCTATGTAACAAGGCCGGAAGGAGGCTTTGAACAGCTTGATTTTGGGAGCAATTATCTTAAAGGAGTACTTTTCGGGCTTACAGGAGGCCTCTTCAGCAGTGGCGTAATAATCTCGGTTCGATACCTCCGAAATGAATATAATGGGCTTACCCAGCTCTTCTGGCAAAGTATAGTCAGCCTGTTTTTCCTTTCACCATTTGCAGTTTCCGTCCCAAGAGATGTGCTTGCCTCAAACCTACCAGTCCTTATGCTCTTCGGGGTACTGATTACAGGCATCGGGGCAGTGTTTTATATAAGGGGTGTAACAGGAGTGAGCGCTATTACAGGCAGTATCCTTACCCTGCTTGAGCCGGTCTCCTGTATATTCTTCGACTATACGGTACTAGGAAACCCGATTCACCACGGAATGCTTATCGGCTGTATTTTCATCCTTGCCGCGGCAATTGTTATAAGCCTGGACGATTCGGTCTCCCTGAAAAAATTAGTCTTTTGGGACAGAATAAACTTTGGCAAAAGAACTTTTGTCAGGAAAAAACCTGTTTTAAGAGTACACAATAAATAAATTTTATCTTTTAACCCTATCTTTTATTTTTATTTATATTTTTTAAATTTTCCTTCAATTTTAAACCCTACTTCAAGGATTCTGATCCTGTATTTTCCCGACGCCCAAAAAAGTATATATCTGCAAGCTTTTAATTCTCGACCATGACTGCGCAGGAAAACTCTTTAAAACCGTATTTGGAGGTTATAACTGGCAGCATAATTTATGGCACGATCGGGATCTTTCTGGATAGAATTGAGGACATGTCAGCCGGATCTATCCTTTTCTCCAGGCTCTTTTTTGGGCTTTGTGTGGTTTTTATTTACCTGCTGTTCAATCGAGGGCTTGGACAGCTGAAACCCGAAAAGAAAAGAAGGTACCTTCTGCTCCTGGGACTTTTAAACGCGATAACAGGAATGTGTTATTTTTCATCTATCCGATATAGCGGAGTCTCGGTTGCCGTCCTCCTGCTTTACACGGCTCCGGTATATGTTAATTTACTTGCTCCCTCTATTCTCGGGGAACATAGAGGAAGCGACAGCTTTCTCCCCCTCCTGCTCGCAATTGCAGGAGTTTTACTGATTGCCCGCCCGGGAGAAATTCTGGTGGATACGGGCCCTGATTTCCAGAAAGGCCTTATCTTTGGGCTGCTGTCAGGGCTGTCATTCGGTGCGACTATAATAACGATCCGGTATCTCAGGGATGATTACTCAGGGATAGCTCAGACTTTCTGGCTGACCGGAATAAGCCTTCTCTTCATGCTGCCGGCTGCACTCGCCACTCCACCTGCCGCCTTCGTTAGAAACCTCGATACCCTGCTTCTCTTCGGCTTAACCATTACCTTCGCGGCCGTAATTTACCTCAGAGGGATCTCAGGAATCACGGCACAGACAGGAAGTATTCTTGCCCTGGTCGAGCCGGTCTCCGGAATTTTCTTTGATATTACTGTTCTTAAAAATCCGCTCTATATCTCGACTTTCCTTGGCTGCAGTTTAATTCTCACAGCAGCTTATATTGTAAGCAAAAGGAATGGAGTAAACGTGTGAAATGGAAGGACAGAATGCAGGGATTTCGTCTCTAAATAAAAGAGAAAATAAAGAGGAGGCTGCATCAGAATAACGTTTTTCCGCAGGATCTTGCGCTCTGCCCAAAAGCTATTTACTTAAGAGGCCCTCTATTTTTATTACAATGGTTTTGAATACGCAGGAAAAGCATGACTGAAGAAAGCCCAATTATCGAGCTTAAAAACCTGACAAAAATATATAAAAACGGAATGGAATTTAGCGCGCTCGACAATGCAAATTTAAGAATCAAAAAAGGGGAATTTGTGGCCGTTGTCGGGCCATCGGGTTCAGGTAAAAGCACTCTTATGCATCTGATAGGCCTGCTGGACACCCCAAGTTCGGGGACGCTCCTGATAGACGGCAGAGATGTAACGAAAATGTCGGATAAGGAACGCTCCGAGTTGCGGAACAGGATGCTCGGCTTCGTCTTCCAGTACCATCACCTGCTTCCGGATTTTACGGCCCTGGAAAATGTAATAATGCCGCTCTTAATTGCGGGAAAAAGCAGGAAAGAAGCAAAAGAAATTGCCGAAAAACTCCTGAAGGAAGTAGGGCTTGAAGACCGGATGGATCATAAACCCGGTGAACTTTCAGGAGGACAGAACCAGAGAGTTGCAGTAGCAAGGGCGCTGAGCTGCTCGCCTGCAATCGTACTGGGGGACGAGCCTACAGGCAACCTTGATACAAAAACGGGTGACCTGATCTATGAGTTGCTCAGGCGGCTGAACAGGGAGTATAATCAGACCTTTATCGTGGTTACTCATAATGAAGACCTGGCCTCAAAAGCCGATAGGATTATCAGACTTGTAGACGGGAAAATTACAGATCAGTGAGGGGAAAAGATGGAGTACGCAAAAGGAAGAATAGGCAGGGTATTTACCGTCAGGATCGATCACGGAGATGACCTGATTCTGGAGCTTATCAAACTTGCTGAACTGGAGCGCATCGAATCTGCTGTTTTTATGCTGCTGGGCGCGTTAAAAGAAGCAAAGCTTGTTACGGGCCCGAAAGAAAGTAAGACACCGCCGGAACCTGTATGGTTCGGCTTTGATGATGCCCATGAGGTTCTGGGTATAGGAGATATTTTTTTAAAGGATGGAAAACCGAAAATCCACCTGCATGCAGGCGCAGGCAGAGGAGATAACGTAAAACTTGGGTGCTTGAGAGGTGAGAGCGAAGTTTTTATGGTAGTTGAGGTTTTCGTCTTTGAGCTGGAGGGTATTTCTGCCAGAAGAATTGAGGATCAAGAACAAGGTTTTGCTCCTGTAGGTTTTGAGCAGATCTCGAACCTGGAATGACATTCAGGTAAAACAAGTGCTATAGTCAGTGCTCGAAAGTCCGGGTGTAATAGCGAGAATTAAAATTACAGTCCTGCAAAAGAGTCTGGCAGTTTTTCTCAAGCTTAATTCTGAAATATTGTCTCCAGTTCTCGAAGCCTTTTGAGTGCAATTATTTTTTCTTTATTGTCTTTTAAATATTCTTCTTCAAGGACCTTTACAATTTCCGGGAAGGGAACTGTTAACTGGTAGTACTTCACTGGTCTGCCTTTTCCTTTATTCTTTTTTTCAGACCTTTCGTCCACCCAGCCTCTATCCCTCAGGGGACGCATGGCTACACTCACTTCCGGTTGTCTCAGCCCTGATACAAGTTCGATGTGAAGGGACCTGAGCTCCCTGCAGTCTTTCAGACATACGATCGCGGTGGCCTCCGTCCTCGGGAGTCCCAGGCTCTGGAGCATATCAATGATTGAATACTCTTTTTCGGTTAAATTAACTGGAGAATCGTCGGTCATCGAAAGTGAATAATACTTTCATGTTTATATATTTTATGTAGATAATATTATTTCTTTGAATAAATTGAGTATTGTTAAGAAGTAAAATAGCTATCAAACCCGGATAAAACCTTTTTTTGGAATGTTTTAATATAAAAACTCGTATTAGTAAATCTCTGGAAAAAAACCGGTTTTGTAATCCTGACCAAAACCTTTAAAGCTAGTGTTTGCAGGAAATGAACATTCCTGAAATTCGGAAAGCCTGAGTTAAGGATTACAAAGTAAGAAATCTCCTGTAAACACCCGAGGTACGATATTCCCGGATTCACGCAGGTACGGACGCCCGAGACCTGAGGAAAAAGTATTTCTGGATTTGGGAATTCAACATGTAATCTTTATGTGTTAATCAGGCTTTCTTATGAGAAAATAGCGTAAAACTTAATTAAAATTATTCGCGTTAACCGGATAAAGAATTAAATACAATTCGGACATCTAACGGTTAAGTTAAGGTTAAGCTTCAAATTAAGACTAAGCTTCAAATTAACTTTAAGCTTCAAACTAAGGTTAAGTTTCAAATAACAGAATATATGTATATAGATCAGAGATTAAAAAGGGTGAAATGATGTCGTATATCGGTCTACAGCAGGATTCTGGAGAATATAAAATCCAAAAGATACATGCTCGGGAGATCCTGGATTCAAGGGGAAATCCCACTATTGAAGTTGATGTGTTTACACCGAAGGGATTTGGCAGAGCCAGTGTCCCTTCAGGGGCTTCCACTGGTACGAATGAAGCCCTTGAACTGCGGGATGCAGACCCTAACAGGTATGGAGGAAAAGGAGTTCTCACTGCAGTAAAGAACGTGAACACCATCATCCAGAAGGAATTGCTGGGGCTTGATGTGCGAAACCAGCGGGAAATCGATGAGCTGATGATCGAGCTCGACGAGACCGATAACAAATCAAACCTGGGGGCTAATGCAATCCTTGGAGTATCCATGGCTGTTGCAAAAGCCGCTGCCGATTCCCTCAATATTCCTCTCTACCGCTATTTTGGGGGCTCAAATGCCTTTACTCTGCCAGTACCCACAATGAATGTCCTTAACGGGGGCAAGCACGCAGGCAACGAGCTTGCAATCCAGGAATTCATGGTTCAGCCCAAAGGTGCGGAAACCTTTTATGAAGCTCTCCAGATCGGGGCAGAAATCTATCATATTCTTGGAAAATTACTGGAAAAGAAATACGGCAGGTCTTCTACTAACGTGGGCTATGAAGGAGGATATGCTCCCAAAATGAGCGAGTCAACCGAAGCTCTTGATGCCCTTGTCCAGGCTATTGAGGAAGCCGGCTATACCGACACCGAAGTCACAATCGGGCTTGATGCTGCAGCCTCCGAGTTTTACGAAGACGAACTCTACACAATTGACGGGAAGAAACTCGCTGCTTCCGAACTGATGGATTACTACGTCGAACTTGTGAATTCCTATCCTATCCTCTCCATTGAAGATCCCTTCTATGAGGAAGCCTTTGAGGATTTCGAAGCCCTGACCAATGAACTCTGGGATACGATTATTGTTGGTGACGACCTCTTTGTTACAAACATTGAGAGGCTTTCAAAAGGCGTTGACATGGGAGCTGCAAATGCACTTCTCTTAAAAATCAACCAGATCGGAACACTTTCCGAAGCTTTTGATGCCGCAAGCATGGCTTCCAGGAATGGCTATACCGTAATAGTAAGCCACCGTTCTGCCGAAACCGAAGACACCACAATCTCGGACCTCTCAGTCGCTATCGGGGCAGAAATGATCAAGACCGGAGCCCCGGCCCGTGGAGAAAGGACTGCAAAATATAATCAGCTTCTCAGAATCGAGGAAGACCTGGGTGAGGTTGCACATTACGTGCAGATCTAACCTTTTTAATTTTTCATTTTATTTTCTTTTTTAGTCTTTTTTAGCCTTTTTTTAGCCTTTTTTAGCCTTCTTTTTTGGATTTGTCTCGTTTTCCATCTTTTTTTGCTTTACTGCAACTTTATACACTCTCTCAACTACTTTCTGAATCTATCTCCTGAGAGTACTGGAAACTAATTTATAATCAGCTTCACAAGAATAATTACAGAATAATTTCAATTACAGAATAATTTCAGGTACCTGGTAAATCATGAATATCTGAAGTAAGAGCTAAATCTAAGTAAGAGCCCGATAAAGTTAAAACATATATTTTCTGATATTTTTGAAATCCCGCAGGATTTAACCTTCTAGAAATTGTAGATAGATCGATGACCGAGACTGGCTGGAAAACTTTCTTATACATCCGGAATTCACTCAGATAGGATTTATCAAATAGGGCTTATCCAGATGGGATTTATTAGATCGGAGTTTATCCACATGTACGAACTGAAAATCGCTTTGAGGCAGGTTTTGTCCAGAAGAAAGCAAACTTTTTTCGCCATTCTGGCAGTTGCCCTTGCCGTAGCCGTTATTACGGTGATGATGGCTATGCTTTCGGGTTTTCAGACTGAACTCGTACAGTCAAGCATTGAAAATAGTCCCCATATTGTTATAACTCCTCAAGACGAAGAAGAAGAGTTTATTCATCTTTACAGGTACAACTCGGCGCAGGTTGCGGAAAAAGAAGGAGTTCTAGCGGTATCTCCCAAATATCTGGGCCAGGCAGCCCTGGAATACCGGGATAATGCCGAAGGAGTTTCGCTTCAGGGGATTGAACCTGAGGCTGAAGATACGGTTATGCGAGTAAGCGAGGATATGGTAGAAGGGAGCTTCCTATCACTTGTCCATACAGGGTACGGGATCGTGCTTGGAGATAAGCTTGCAGAAAACCTTGAGGTTCAACCTGGAGATCGTGTGGATGCGGTTTTTCCAGGGTCTCAAACCACTTCCTTTAAGGTTGTAGGCCTTATTCACACCGGGACTGGTGCAGATGAGGTAACAGCCTATGCAAGGCTTGATTCGGTGCAGCAATTCTTTAATGAGCCCGGGGTTGTGAGCACGATAGGCGTCAGGGTTACAGACCCATACCAGGCCGAAGCTATCGCAGGGTCGATTGAAAGAGAGTCCGGGCTTGATGCCGTCAGCTGGCTCGAAACAAATGCGGAAATTCTGAACCTGCTGAATACCCAGAGGATCTTTGTAAATATCTTCTATTTATTAATCTATGGAATTGCAGGTTTCGGGATAGCAAATACCCTGATTACCATCGTTGCCCAGAGGACCCGGGAAATCGGCATCCTGAAAGCCATGGGAGCCTCTCAGAAAAGCATAATGGCTGTGTTTCTTTTCCAGTCCGTAATCCTTGGAGCCATTGGCCTGGTGCTCGGCACTGTTCTTGGTTACGTTGCAATTGTCATACTTCAAAACTACGAAATCGAGGTTCCGCAGGAAATGTATTTCGGGCTCCAGACCCTGCCTCTTGAAGTCGAAGCCCTTAATTTTTTATATGCGGCTTTCTTCGCTTTCATAATCAATATAATTTCGGGCATCTACCCTGCGCGAAAAGCTGCAAAACTCGATCCTGTGAAAGCTATCGAGAGTGCCTGAATGGAATTTTTATTCCTGAGTTTTATCTCAAAAGTCTCATTTTTACCTTTTTTTAGAAACTTCCTTCAGCAGTTCGGCTTTCAAATAATTCCTATCATTTCCAGCCCTACGTAAATCATTAAAAGCACAAAAAGGTGTTTCAGGTGTTCCGGGTTTACCAGATGGGCAAATTCCGCTCCCCCTCTTGCTGCGAGAAACCCGGGGACTGCAAGCAAAATCCAGTCAATGAGATTGATATACCCAAGAGAATAAGGAGGAAGCCCTGGTTGCCCCCAGCCGTTGATTATATACCCTATCGACCCTCCAAAAGAGGTAAAAATTATTACCGCAGCCGAGGTTCCGACAGCTTTTCGCATATCAAAATGCAGAAAAACAAGCATTATCGGAATTGCAATTACTCCTCCGCCTATTCCAAGAAGCCCTGAAAAAAAGCCTATGGAAATGCCGGTAAGGATGTAAAGTACCGGATTGGTACTTATTTCACCCCCTTCTCGAACAGCAGGCACCATGTAGGTTCTTAGCGCTCCGATTATGATCACGATCCCGAAAATTGTGCTCAGGGTTGAAGCCGATAGCTGAGAAGCTACAGCCGCTCCCCCAAAGCTGAAAATCAAGCCTGAGATTCCCATAATCGTTGCCTGTTTCCACTGGACTGCGTGTTTTTGCTGATACTTTAAAGTAACACTTATGGAGTTTGGCAGGATCACGAAAAGGCTTGTGCCGAGAGCTATCCGTATAGCCAGGTCAGGCTCCAGCCCGGTTTCCTGCAAAAGCCAGTACTGGACAGGAGTCATGACAAAGCCTCCCCCCACGCCCAGCAGGCCCGAGATAATGCCTGTAAACGCGCCTGTTAAAATCAGAATTGCAAGATAAAGAGGTTCTGCAGGAGTCATTTCAGTTTGATATTTTTTTCTGTTCAGTATTTTTCATTTTTATTCTGGGATCTGAAAACAGCCAGATTTAAGAAGAGGTCTCTGGCTGCTTTCTAAAAGGGGTTGCGAGTTTATCTAAGTTAACAGTCTCGTACTTAACAGTCTCATACTTAACAGTCTCATACGGATAAAATACAATACAGCTGCTCATATTCAAACGGAAATACCCGGAACTTGCAGAAAGGTTATACTTGAAAGGATAAAGCATGGGTTAGAGGGTAACTATTTCTTTTAAATAATTTCCCCTCCGAGAATAATGGCTAGTTTCTTTAAAGTCCCTGGGCTCAATTTCCCGGCTGTTTAAAAGTTAGTTTGTTTAAAAGTTAGTTTGTTTAAAATCAGTTGATTTATGTAGTTAGTTTATTTACCATGGGCAGGTTTATAAATTATTTACCACGTCGGCTTATGAATTATTTGCAACAAACAGATTTATAAACTGCTTATCGTAATGGGTTTAAGAGGTGCTTTTATGATCAAAATGGAATTACACGGTACATACAATATCTATTATGCTATTCTTGGCATGCGAAATCCTATGAACTCCTGGCACCTTATAGACAGCAGTGAGCCTGATGAGGCAGGGAACTGCAAGCTCGGAGAAAAGGACCTGAACCTGGCCCAGCGCCTGACCCTTGCAGGGAACGAGCACGGCAAGTTTTTAAGGTTCATTACGGTCTGTTTCGACCTCACAGCTCCTCTCTACTGGTGGAAGGAGTTTGATACCTACAAATTCACAGAAAAGAATTCCACTTCAACGATGCATAAGCTGACCAGCAAGGAGCTTGCACCTCACGACTTCTCTTTTGATACGCTGACCGATTACAGGAATGACCAGATCCGGCACCTGAATAGCCTTATCAAAGCCTACAAATCCCGCGAGGGCGACAGCGAAGATGACAATGCATATCGGAAGGCGGTTTTCAGGGAACTAGTCCAGGACCTGCCGAGCGCATTTCTGCAGAAAAGGACCGTTATAACCAATTATGCCGAGCTCCGCAACATTTACTTCCAGCGCCGCCACCACAAGCTTGACGAGTGGAGAGATTTCTGCGCCTGGATGAAAGAGACGCTGCCGTATGCAGAAGAGCTCATCTGCCTGGAAAAGAAGGAGTAAAACCGGGAATATCCTTTCAGCGACCCCTGCCGGAAATAGATTGATTTCAGAAACCCAGGCTCTTACCGGTCGTGCGAACACGACCGGCTTTTTCTTAAAATTATAAAAAAATCAGTAGAATATCTGGAAATTTGCCTCTCATAGCTTTACATTACAGGTCCTCGATATGGTTTTTACAACATTTTTACTGTGCGTGCTCCTAAAGACAAAGGCTTATATATTTGAGATACTTGCTTCTTCCTGTCCATCCCTGTAAATCAGAACTTTATTTTCATGCCTTTTTCAGGTGTTTTCCATGTTTAGTTCTTTTCTTTACTGAGGGGCGGGGTAGAACGTATCTAATGACGCATTAATGGTCAGAGAACCTGTTATGGTCAGAAGGCCTGTTTGCGAACAAATAAATACACCGAACATTTTACAAATATACCGAACATTTTACAGATAATTTAAGAGATAAAAATGACTGAACTTGAAAAAACAATTTCCTTCAGGCGGGGTATGGGGCTTGCAATCTGCATGCTTATAGGGACAGGGATTCTGGCGCTGCCGGGCCTGGCGCTTGATGCGGGAACTGTCCATGAGGCAATTCTGGGCTGGTTTATTATAGCCGCTGTCGCAGTCCCGCTTATTGCGATCTGCTCCCGCCTTGGTTTAAGATTTCCTTCGACAGCCGGGCTTGCCGGGTATGCTGAGGAGGCTGTGGGGCCCTGGGGAGGATATGCGGTTTCCTATCTTGTGGGAGGCTCTTTCTTTTTCGGGCTTCCGGCGGTTGCCCTTATAGGCAGTGAATATATGAGGCAGCTTTTCCAGCTGTCTGAAGCCGGAGCAGCGCTTTTTGCGGTCCTCCTTGTAACCCTTATGTTCCTTTCTAACCTGGCAGGAATGAGGGTTATCTCCATGATCAACTATGCAGCTCTGGCTGTTCTTTTCCTGCTCATAGGCCTGCTCATTGCCTTCAACCTTGATTTTCTGGGCTCAGGCCTCGGGATTGCCAGCGAAGCTATTAACGGTAAAGGGCATGTAGACCTGAGTAACACCTGGAAAGTTGCAGCTCTCCTCTTCTGGGCTTTTCTGGGCTGGGAAAACCTTTCTTTTTCGCTGGGCGAGATAAAAGATCCTGAAAGGAACGTACCTCGTCTTTATTGGCTGAGCTTTGTCCTTGTGACCTCGATCTATCTTGTGCTTGCCCTTATCAGCACTGGAGCCAGTGCTTCAGGCACTCCCCTTCAGGGTGCAGCCGGACTTTCCGGGCTCGTGCTTTTTACGCCCGGAGGAAATCTCCTCATCTGGCTCATGATAATAGTTATTGCAGCAAATGCCTGTTCCTGGAATTTTACTGCAAGCCGCCTGCTCTATGCGGGAGGCAGGACAGGTATCTTCCCTCAGGCTTTCGGAAAACTTTCAACAGGGAATATTCCTGTATCCAGCCTGGTCGGGCTGTATATTCTTTCAATCTGCCTTATTGCCGGAAGTTACCTCTTCAAAATTCCCGTATCAGCCATGATGCTGCTCGTAAACCAGAACTTTGTTTTCCTTTACGCCTTCATTATAATCGCCTACTGGAAAACCGAAGCTGGCTGGCAGAAATGGGTCATCACGGCTCTTTCAGTAGTATCCCTGAGTTTTTTAATTTCAGGGTTTACCTGGAAAATCGTTTATCCTATCTTTTTGATAGGTTTCGGGTACTTAAGGTTTGTCAGGAGTACGGATAAAATCCCTGAATCCAGATTCCCCGCATCCGGAAGTTCCGAATCCCGAAGTCCAGTATCCGGAAAATAAGATGCTTTATAAATATAGAACCTTTCAAAAAGATTTGAGGGAAAGCTATAAATTATATGTTTTCTCAAATAATAAAACAGTTTACCCTCAATTTTTTAAAGCTTGCAGGAATCCGGTCATATGAAGCCAATAAGCGTGAAAGACTCACCTGGAAAAGGTAGAGGGGTATTTGCACAGCGAAATATTAAAAGAGGCGAGGTAATAGAAACCTGTCCTGTCATAGTTTTACCCGCTGAAGAGATAGATTCACTTGAGCTTACCGAACTCTACAATTACTACTTCGCCTGGGGGCCCGACTCAAAGGATGCGGCTATCGCTCTGGGCTATGGCTCCCTTTACAACCACTCGTACACCCCGAATGCGAGGTACTGCAAAGACTTCGATAATAACCTTTTGAGATATATCTGTATAAGAGAAATCAAGGAAGACGAAGAAATCACAATAAACTATAACTGCGACCCTGAGGATACAACTCCTGTCTGGTTTGATCTTGCAGGCCAGGAAGATATCGAGGTTTGCTGAAAGAAATAACTGTTGGCTACTAAACGTTAACTACTCCAACTATCGGCTGTTCTCAAGAAAGAAGTGATTTCTTCTTTCTAGCCCTGATTTCAGGTTTTTAAGCTCTTTTTTCTTCTCAGGCTGCCTGCGTTTATACGCGAAGGTACGAAGACTATATTTTCTTCAACCGCCTTGTAATAAGAAATTGCCTGTGGAATCTTATTCCGGGCCAATTTGAAACTGAGTTTCTCCTGAAAATATAGGTAAAAAGGAATTAAAAATGGAAAGTGCACTTCTTACGGTTTTTCGGGTAAGCCTGTTCGAAACCTTTTGCGTCACAGGATCTTTGATCCTTATCGGCATAATACTCGGCCTTCTTGAGAACCGGGCCAACTTCTACGTCCAGAGGGCCTTTGGCAGGAAAGGAACCCTGGTAACAGCCTGGATAGGCACTCCAATTCATGAACTCGGCCACCTGCTGATGTGCTATTTATTCAGGCACAAAGTAAATAAGTTCAAGTTATTTGACCGCAAAGCAAAGGACGGAGTCCTGGGATACGTCAACCACGGCTGGAACCCGAAAAGCTTCTACCAGAACATAGGAAACTTTTTCATAGGCATGGGCCCGATCTTCAGCGGGACTGCAGCCCTCATCGTCGGGATGCACCTGCTCCTGCCGGATTCCTTTGCCAGGGTTGCCGACTATTTTGCCCTTGAACCCGCCCGGCCGGATCAGTATATGTTGACAAAAATCTTCGCCCTTACCGCGGGCCTCTTTGAAAGTATTTTTTCGGCAGAAAACCTGCTTTCTCTCAATTTCTGGATCTATTTTGCTCTCGCAATCGGAATCTCTTCCCATATAGCCCTGAGCCGGGAAGACCTTAAAGGGGCAGGCAGGGGCTTAATAACAATCTTCACTTTTATTTTACTGGTAAATCTGGTTGCCCTTATCTTCAATGCCGATCTTTCCGGGCTTTTTACAGGCATCCTGGCTCTAAACGTATATCTGCTGGCTTTCTCAATGATTTCGATTGTTTTTTCTTTAATCAGGCTGGTTTTAAGCGCTTTTGTGTATTATGCGGCCTATCTTCCTTAACTGGTATAACGACCCTGCATTGTAAATTTATTAAGGGTTAGAATGGGAGTAGAAATAGCAGCAAGAACTGAAGGGAAGGACGGATTGCTCTTTAGAGGGGTCTTTGCTGCTTATTCAAAATCGGTTCATAGAGCTAAACACGGAACTAAAAGAGCAGTAGTTTTCATATTATTTGTAAAACAAATACTCCCCACTCCCTCTAACTTTGATTTTTTTATTATTCTTTAATTAATATGTTCACTTTATTTTGGAGACAGAGTATTAATTACAGAGTTTGCGTCATCAATCAATGCCTGTCCTTCCTCTTGTGAAAGTAATCCACTGTTGATATAGCCTTTTACCTCGTTAATGAAAGAATTAAGTTTATTAATTGATTCATTCGTTTTTCCCAAATTCAGACTTTTTACCGCTTCGTTAAGTTTAACAATTAAATTATTACTTTGTCCAGAATTCAGGTCCAGGCTTTGTACCATAGAAATTGTTTGCTCGATTTTCTGCGCAGGCGTCAGGACATTAATTGTAACGTCCTTTGATGTTGTGTTGTAGTTTGCAGTATCAGTGGGAGTAAAATCTACATGCAATGTTTGAGTGCCTGCACTCAGTACAGTGCCTTCTGCTGGAGTATAGGCAAATGTTCCAGGCACTGAAGCAACTGCATTTAACTGAGTGCTACTTAATGGTGTTCCTTGGATTATATCAGCAGGATTGCTCCAGGTAACTGTTGGAGTAACCTTCAGAACATTGATTGTAGCATTTCTTGAATCTGTACCATTTTCGTTACTTGCAGTCAAATTAACAGTATAAGTTCCTGAATTCATGTACACATGAACAGGAGCTTCTTCCGTCGAGTCAATAATTCCAGCATTTTTAAAGTCCCAACTTCTTGATGTTGCATTTTCTGAAAGGTCAGTAAACTGGACTGAGAGAGGAACATAACCTTGAGTAACATTGCTACTGAAGTTCGCTAAAGGAAGTACTGGTTCCGTTTCTTTGTATGAGATAGTGCCCATATATATGTCGGCGTTTTCATAGCCATGCCTCCACACTATCCTGTCACCATATATAGCAGGATATAATCCGTCTGCGTGAGGATCGATTGCATGATCTTGGGTCGAAATTTCTTGGGAAGTAGACAAATCATATAAGACAATATGATATCCATTGAGCCCATCCATCCAGACTATCCGGTCACCATATATGTCAGGATTTTCCCCTGCACCCTGCTGGTTAATCTGAGTTTTCTGTCGAGTAGACAGATTATACAAGTAAACCTTGTCGTAGATAACACTGTCACCAACAATACTTGCCTCTGACCACACTATTCTATCACCATATATTGCAGGACTTAACGCTGAACTGCTAAAGGATATCTGATTTCTCTGTTGAGTCAAGAGGTTGTACACATAGGTACCTCCAGATCCCGGTTGTAACCCTTTGCGATTATCACACCAAACTATCTTGTTATCATAAATAGCAGGACTACTCGCATATCCACTACCAATAATTTGAGTTTCTTTCTTAGTAGACAGGTCATACATGAAAAGAGTACTCTGACCTATAAACAGATCTGACCACACTATTTTATCTCCATATATTGCAGGACTTGATGCTGATAGGCTTTGTGAGATTTGAGTTTCCTGTTGAGTCGATAGATCATACATGTAAATATTTCTACTATTATTACGTCCCTCTGACCACACTATTCTATCACCATATATTGTAGGACTTAACGCTGATCCGCTGTGCGTGATTTGAGTTTCCCGTTGAGTCGATAGATCATACACGTAGATATCAGGGTGCCCATATTCATTACGCTGATCCGACCACACTATCCTGTCGCCATAAATATCGGGATGATCATTGTACGCTTTTCCACTATGAGTAATCTGAGTTTCAGTTATCGTAAGCTGAGTATTTTGTGCAGTAGCCGCCGAAGCAGTAGACAAAGCAAGAATTAACAGCGCCAGCACCGTTATTCCTAAAACTCCAATGAGAGCACAACCTCTCCGTGTTCCATTACGTTTTATTTCTTCCATTTAAACTCTCCACAAATTAATTTTAGAATTTATAATGAAACACAGTTAAAAGTAAAATCACATAAGCTTTTCTATATAATGAAATAGCTTTGAATAAGAATGAATTTATTACTATCTGTATAACTTTATATTAATTCAACCCTTTCGATAATACAAGCTTCTCAAACTTCCAAACTAGCAAAATTTGAAAAGACCAGCCAGGATAAACATTAAACTCCTTCGGAGATTCATAGAACAGGGTCTGGAAAGATTCCTCGGTTTCCTCCCCCAGATGTATATTTTATATTTTTATGTCGTGAGCTTTTACTAAAAAACTGTTTAGACACTTTATGATCAGTTACATACTAAGGATAAGCAAATAGAAACGCGGATGAAAGTACACATGATATAAATATGCAAATAAAACCGATACATAAATAATTTCTGATTTCCCTTGAGTGGCGGAAACAAAACAGAAATTATATCTGTAAGAATGTTATGATATCTTAATACTATTAAGTAAATTTGCACCAGAGGCGTTTAATTGTGGATTTTATCGATCAAATAAAAGTACTAGCTGCTAAGATTCCTAGTTTATCAATGAATATAAAAACAGAAGAGGCAACAAAAAACGCTCTTGTTTTGCCTCTCCTAAATATATTAGGATACAATGTTTTTGATCCAACAGAAGTTGTTCCCGAATTCACAACTGATTACGGTACGAAAAAAGGCGAAAAGGTAGATTATGCAATTTTTAGAGACGGGAAGCCAGTAATATTAATTGAGTGCAAAAATATTGATGCTGATTTGGACATAGTTCATGCATCTCAGCTATTCCGATACTTTACAGTGAGTGATGCAAAAATCGGAATTTTGACAAATGGCATTATATATCGTTTTTTTACAGATATCGATGCTCCAAATAAAATGGATGAAAAGGCTTTCTTAGAAATAAACCTTCTGGACATTAAAGAACCCTTGATAAATGAATTGAAGCGATTTCAGAAGGAATCATTTAATATTGATGATTTAGCGAGTGTAGCCTGCGATTTAAAATATACCAAGGAAATAAAGTTAATACTTGCTAATGAAATAAATAATCCTTCTGAAGAGTTTGTTAAATTTTTTGCCAAAAAAGTAAAGGATGGAGTTTTTACTCAAAGCGTTCGTGATAAGTTTACAATTATTACAAAAAATGCTCTGAATCAGTTCATTAACGATAGAATTAATGACAGATTAAAATTTGCTATGACTGATACGGTTAGTTCTACTTCAAATACAAATGATAATATTGAAAAACCACAAACCGAGACTGAAAACGTTGTTCAAGATGAAATTGTAACTACAGATAAAGAGTTAGAATGTTATTATATTGTAAAATCTATTCTTCGTGAAGATATTGATATAAAAAGGATTACTATTCGAGATAAGAAAAACTACTGCGGTATTTTATTGGATGATAACAACAGAAGACCAATTTGTCGTTTGTATTTCAACACTAAAAACAAATATCTAGGATTATTTGTTGATAACAAAAATGAAGAAAAGGTTTCTATTGTGGATTTAAACGATATTTATAATTATGCAGATA
Organism: Methanosarcina sp.; assembly: GCF_049706645.1. Lineage (GTDB taxonomy): Archaea > Halobacteriota > Methanosarcinia > Methanosarcinales > Methanosarcinaceae > Methanosarcina. The sequence goes on from NZ_JBNAKP010000010.1 coordinate 223,873, forward strand.
AACTAAAAACCACAATTAGCAACTATGAAAATAACAACAAAATTTAGGCTAGTATAATATTTTAATGTATAGGATTTTGTGCATAAGAGTACAAAATCAAGTAAAATGGATTGTAGTTGGACTAATATGTTAAATTATTAAGGGTCTAGTGCCATTATATCTGTTTAAACGCGTAAGTTTTACTTTAATGCAAACGGCTCTGCACCTACAGTACTCACCAGCATTAAAAGCGCCAGCACCGTTACTCCTAAAACTCCAATGAGAGCATAACCTCTTCGTGCTTCATTACGTTTCGTTTCTTCCATTTAAACTTTCCACAAATTAATTTTAGAATTTATAATGAAACACAGTTAAAAGTAAAATCACACAGGCTTTTCCATATAAAGAAAACAATTTAAATAAAAAAGAATTCTTTTCTATACCTCTCAAATCGCATCTAATTCAATCTATTTTTAGTGTATCTCATGGTCTTTAATTATTAGTCAGTGGAATCCTAATAGTGTCAACTCCAGAGTGGCTAATTTAAATATAAATGAAGATGTTAAAAACAAAAAAGACAGAAAATAAAAACCTCCCAGAGATTGCCAAAATTTCCACTTAACCTTCAAGTCGGTGTGGCCCAATCGGCGATGTGAGAATGCAAAGAACCGCCCTTTAATTTATTTCGCACATCTTTCATAGAGCTTTGTACATTCCGTAGAGCAGTATGCACGCTATTGCGCCTAATATCAAATAAAAAAACGATCATATGTCCATTAGATAATATAACCGTACAAACTATTTAATTTCTTTTTATCTATTGTGCCTTCTCGATTGTAACTAATCCCGGAGGGGATAGCACGTTAATATCAAGCTTCTGTCAAAGAATATGGATACAAAGAAGCTGTGGTGGAAGTTTTTGTGATATTTATGGGTAAAAATTGTCTATTGTCTTTATTGTGAATATCTCCCTCGATAATCGCACCTTTAAAATGAGCCTCTTTCTGGTTTAAAGATTGGAGTAAAATGTCATCAATTTATATATAAGTCTCGCATTAAATATTAAAAATTCAAGTATGTAATAAATATGAGATGAACACATGCATGGAATAGCATCAAAAGGGAAGAAAAATACAATAGTCCGTTGGCTTTTCGGGATCTTGTTTTTACTTTTAAGTATAACTTCTATATCGTCTTCTTTTATTGCTGCCTTGCTTTTTCTTTTAGCAGGTATTATATCAATTCCGCCGACAGCAGCCCAATTGGACAGAAAATCGAATTTTAAAATGTCTGGCACGGTAAGGTTTTTCGTTGTTTTTATAATAGTAATGTTTGCATCTGCTGCATTGCCTTCTGCAGATTCAACGATAGAACTCAATAATAGTACAGATACAATAGTAGCACCTCTTACATCTGCTAATGATACAACCCCGATATCAGAGCCGGCATCGACAGTAGTAACAACACCTGACAATAAAGGAATATTAGACATAGAAACAAGTCCTACAGGCGCTGTTGTTACAGTTGATGGGGTTTCACGGGGTTTATCTCCGGTAAAAGGGTTGTCTGTGGATGAAGGAAAACACGTTATAGACTTATATCTCTCAGGATACAACCCTAAATCATTAACGGTGTATGTAACGAATTCAGATACAAAAACAATAAGCTGGACTTTTACCCCATATGTAAGTCCTGATCCAACACCCACAGAAACATCTGAAGTAACACCAACAAATGATTACGATAGTTCATTGGTCAAGAATTACGATGTTATAGAAGAGAATGATATAAGCATGAAAGCTTTAACTAAGTCTTTATCTGCATATACAACAGAGGAACTTAATTCCTTACCACTAAACACAAGGAAAGAATACAGAGTCGTAATTTCTCCTGATGTTTCAAAAGAAGAGTTAAAATCTACGTTAATTCAAGTGGTAATGGATAAAACATCTGCAAATAGTGATATTGATGAAGTTGTTGTTTTTGCCTATGATAGAAAGGAGGATGTAGATGATGCATTCACTTTAGGCAAAGTTGAATGGTGTCCAAATGGTGATTGGGGCTCTATGACCCCAGAAATTGCTTCTAGTAATGATCGATCTTCTTATCAGTTTATATTTGACATTAAAGATAAAGTTGGAAATGTAGATGCTTCAGACAGCCCTACAGAAAGAGAGTATGAAATCTATAATTATTACGAGAAATGCTACGATGCTGCATGGGATAATATTGACTTGAGTGATCCAACAGCAACTCCAGATGAAGACTTAATAATGGAAGAAGTTGCCAAAAAGTATGGAATTACTAAAGAAGAAGCGAGTAGAATTTGCGATAAAGTAGTGATTTATAAAATTAGTTGATTTGGATTTGGACAAAAGTTATGATTTGAAGTAATAGCCGACAAAAATGATTTATTTGCAGGTTAATATTTCCTTATTCTGCAAATAAATTTCTATTTTTTAAAATTCTGGTCGTGCAACACTAGCTGGTTGATATTTCATCTTTAAAATAATATTGCTCATCTACATTTGTTTTTTAACTTCATCTGCTACAGGAAATTGAATTCATATAAACTCAAAAGAGAGGTTCTGGGCGCGATTATGTAAAGCTACAGGGAAATATTAACCTATTATTGATGGGCTACCAGATTTTTAGTGATGCACCTAAATTTGTGGACAATAATAAAAAGGTTATATAGAACAACCTTTAAATTTTAAGATGATATGGCTACAACAGCATTTGTATTTGTACTAATTACAGAGACAGTATCATCACCGGCATTGGCTGCATAAATTTTTTCCCCACTTGGACTGGCAGCAACGTCCACTGGACCGAAACCGACATTCACCGTGGCTATAACACTGTTTGTAGTAGTGTCAATTACAGAAACAGTACTGTCTACGTCGTTTGAAATATATGCACGGGTTTGCACCAGCAATACTCACCAGCATTAAAAGAGCCATTAATTTTATTCCTAAAACTCCAATGAGAGTATAACCTCTTCGTATTCCATTATGTTTTATTTATTCCACTTAAACTCTCTACAAACTAATTTTAAAATTTATAATGAAACACAGTTAAAAGTAAAATCACATAAAGGCCTCTCTTTAAAGAAAGGGTTTTTAATGAAAAAGTAAGGAGTACGAGTTGTCTTTGCTCTTTTTCGCAGGAGATCTACAGCATTAGTAAATATTTTTCTTTTGGTGCCTGTACAAAACTCAAAATTGCTTCTTTAAATCCCCATTTTATAATCAATCGAGATACTTATCATTAAACAAAAATATAACTTATATACTTATTTTAAATAGGATACTCTATTTGATAAAGGAAATGCACAAGGAATAAAGAATACAATTATTCTCAAAAGAATTAATATCGGTATACTTTTTAAGACCCATGCTGCTCCCTCGCTTTCTTCAATTTCACTGAAATCCAGACCATGTGCCGCCTGTTTCAACCAGAGCCCAGTTTTCCCGAATCTTTCAGTAAGCCTCTGGATATCGCAATTCGCAAGCTCTTCAAATTTATATCCCTATCAATTTAAGGGCTTCTATTTCATACTATAGTTCTTGACGTCCATCTCAGTATTTTTGTATCCACGTAATATCTGAAGAATTGGTCAAACAAAAAACTCACGAATCCAAGAAGAAGTAAATAAGCAATTACATAATCAGTCCTGTGCAGATAATTGTTATGCCAAATTTGATATCCAAATCCGTTTGTACTAACCCCCCACATCAAATACTCTGCAACAAGGATACACATCCAACCCATTCCCGAGGCAATCCTGATTCCTCCTACAATTGAATGCAAGGCTGAGGGAGTTCCAATTAAATTCTTAAGGTCGATGTTTTTTGTATAACCAGAAACCTCTGCAGTTTCGACATAAACTGCAGACGTGTTTTTTAAACCCAAGTATGTATTAATAAGGATAGGAAAGACCATTCCTACGAACACAACAAAACCTATAGCTTTATGTGTTAATCCAAAAAATACAATCGCCCAAGGAACCAAAAAAATAGCAAAAATAGTCCAGGCGAAAGGAGATATCAGGCGCAACATTTTGATTAAAGGGTCGATTGCTCTGCTTGCTTGTTTGAACCATGCCATAGCTATTCCAAGAGGGATGCCAATTGTTAACGCAGCAACAAATCCGATTGAAAAGTGAAGTAAGCTTGTTAATGTATCAGAAAAAATTAGCCCGCTTGTGACAGTGTCGAAGAAAGCAATTATTACATCATAAAAACTAGGCAGAATAAATTTGTTTTGTACTACTCTATCCGCTACAAGCTGCCATATAATGATTGCGATTATGAGATATAATGCTTCAATGACTTTTTCTTCTGCAGGTCTTGTGAAAATATTTTTCATATTAGATTAATAGGACTTACATTCTTGAGTATTTTTCTGCAAATTTTTTAAAGTCGAAATTGTGTTGATGTACATGATGAGAATTTATTTGGCACTGTAAAGTTTTCGTCGGCTATTTGAGAATGCTCTTTTTGTGAAGTCGACAACTAATGTTATTAGGATTTATATAATATTAGCCGACGAAGACTTTACAAAACCCTATTTTTATTGGATCGTTCGTATTCTCCTTAAAAGTAGTACTGCTCCAGCTAATTGATTTTACAGCTTCCTCACTTTCCCCAATTTCACTGAAATCCAGACCAAGTGCCGCTTGTTTTAACCAGAGACCCATTTTCCCGAATCTTTCCGTAAGCCTCAGATCGCAATTCGCAAGCTTTTCAACTTTACTTATTCCCATGAGTTTAAGTGCCTCTGTTGTTTATAGACAGTATAAATAGGAAAACAATATAAATCCTCAAAGAGGTGAATAGTCAGACTAAATATCCAGTACTGCATTATAAGAGGTAATGGGGGATTATGATTATGGCAGTCAATGAGAAAGAAATGAAGATTAAGATAATCAAAGATGGACCGTATCGGGTTACAGGTGGAGTGCCGCTTTTCGAACAGGTAATTATCACAGACGACGCTGGCCATACCAGAGAATTAATTGATATAAAGGAATACCCTCGGAAGGAAGCCTATATCTTATGCCGCTGTGGCTCATCCGAAAACAAGCCCTTCTGTGATGGGGCCCACAGCAAGGTCGGTTTTGATGGTAGCGAAACAGCCAGCAGAAAGCCTTACCTGGAAAAAGCGGAAACGTTTGAGGGTCCTGATTTAAAACTCACTGATGTCTACGAGCTCTGCGATCATTCCCGTTTCTGCCAGCGGTCTGGCGGAATAAGGAATCTTATACAAAAATCAGACGACCCGGAAGCCCGACAAACCGCCATAGAGGAAGCTATGATCTGCCCGTCGGGACGGCTGGTCCTGTGGGACAAGAAGACAGGCGAACCCTTTGAAAAAGAATTTGAACCATCTATTGTACTGGTTCACGACAAACAAAAAGGTTGTGAAGGTCCCCTTTGGGTTCGAGGCGGTGTCCCCATTGAATCCGCAGATGGCAGCATGTACGAATCCCGGAACAGAGTAACCCTCTGTCGCTGCGGGAAGTCAGAGAACAAGCCCTACTGTGACGGCAGCCACTGGATGAACAGCCAGCAGAAGCTCGAGTTCAGGAAGAAATGGGGCCTGGAATGAGTGAGTTCGTTGGATTCATAGTGGTTGTTAGCTTGCGGAAATATTAGTCTCGCACAACAATCAGGCAATCCAAAAGCCAAAGTGAGAGCAATCAATGGGCGATTCCGCGAAAAAAAATAGAAAATTCGAGGGTAGCCTTCTTTATTCCATAATATCCTCGAACTCCTTTTGGCTCTACAGATGCTGCCAAAGTCTCATCAGCCTACCTTAAGTTTTCGTTTTCACGTCTCTGAATAGATTGAATTGTGACGCGGCTCAGGTCGCCCATAAGACTGCCAATCATATGTTCCTTCCCTATCTGTCAAACGATCGATACCTTTCTCCAGCTTGAGCAAAGTCGTTTGTTTTGAATATCTTCAAAGGGCTTGAAGACGTTTATGCTACGATCAGGCGAGGTCGAGACGCTTGAACTCTTTTGCGTAGTTGAAGTCCTCACCCATCGGGTTGGTCCTGGAGGAATGCTGGTGCAGGATTTCGATCTTCAACTGTTCAGTCACCAGTCGTGGTTCGTCATGCCTCTACCGGTTTTATAATTTATTAATTTCTTATGCAACTAAAATACATACTAAGAATTTTAGTTTCCCACTCTATGTTGAAACTAGTTTTTAATCTATGAACATTTTATCGCATAAATGGTATTTTTAAAGGATCTTGCAGGATGCAGTGTTAATAAATAAATTCCATATACCGAATTTTTATTTGTTTTTATTTTTTATAAGATAGTTGAGGATCTCGCACACTAATTATAATCCCGTAGTAACTATTATATGCCTCATAAACCTATCAGGAATCAGATTAGTTTCAGACGTAACGATTATATAAATTTTCTTTATTTAAAAATAAGCTCATCCGGTTCAAAAATTAAAGGATAAATTATGGAAAAATCAGGAGAAATAGACCCGAGGGAGATACTGGGTCCGATTGCCCACATCTACCGGAGCCATCTGGCATATATGACAAAGGAACTTGAAGCTTACAGGGTCGGAAGCGGGCAATTTGAGTTTTTATTGATTTTATATCATAGAGACGGTGTCTCCCAGGAAACCCTTGCAAAAATCCTGAAAGTGAGCAAAGCAACAAGTACCAGAGCGATCCAGAGCCTGGAAAAAGAAGGTTATGTATACAGACAGAGGGACGAAAGTGATCTTCGGGCTTACAGGGTTTACCTGACCGAAAAAGGAAAGGAAATGAGAGACTTCATTCTTGAAAAATTGACTTCCTTTATTGATATTCTCTTTTCGGATTTCACCTTTGAAGAAAAAGAAATTTTCAGGCTACTCATTCATAAAGCTTCGATTAGACTTTTTGACCCTGAATTCGAGCCTCCGCCTGACAGGCCTGATGACCTGAAGTAAAAATTATGAGATGAATTAACACTTGAAGTGAAAAAAGAATGGGAAAAATTAACACTAGAATTGAAGAAAGAATTGGATGAAGTAAAAACTACAGAGAAGAAAAAATGAATGAAAAAAGCGAATTTCTGGGTAAAGAAAGCATTAGAAAGCTTCTGTTCAAGCTATCAGCTCCTATTGTCATCGGAATGCTGGTACAGGCTCTGTATAACGTTGTAGATACTTTTTTCGTGGGAATGGCATACGGAGCAGACAGTATCCAGGCAATAGGCGGACTTTCGATAGCTTTTCCGATTCAGATGATGATTATAGCTTTTGGAATTGTACTCGGGACAGGGGGGTCTTCCATAATCTCGCGTGCCCTTGGAGCACGAAAATATGAAAAAGCCGAAAGGGTACTTGGAAATGTTTTTTCCCTGAGTTTAATCTTAAGTGTACTTATAGCCATTCCCTGCCTTTACTACCTTGACCCGATTTTGAAAGTCTTCGGAGCAACTGCTGGAGTTCTGCCCTATGCCAGAGATTATCTTAATATCATAATCGCAGGAGGAACTACTTTTGTCTTCGGAGTGGCTGTTCAGCATATTGTCCGGTCTGAAGGAAACGCCCGTCTTGCAATGAATGCCATGCTGGTAGGCGGCGGCCTCAATATTTTCCTTGACCCGCTTTTCATGTTTGGCTTCGGAATGGGTGTGAAGGGAGCTGCAATTGCAACTGTACTTTCCCAGGCTGTAGCGTCTGTCTGGCTCCTGCTGTACTACCTCAAGGGAAAAGGAGCTGTGCATTTCAGGTCTGAAACCCTGAAACCCGATCTGAACATTATTAAGGAGATCGGGGTTATCGGTATTGGGCCTTTTGTAATGCAGTGCTCGAACAGTATCATGATGATTTTTGTTTACAATGCACTTGCAACTTATGGAGGAGACGCCGCAATTGCCGTTTTTGGTGTAATAATGAGGATTAACTCTTTCATTTTCATGTCCCTTCTGGGCATGTCCTTTGGTCTGCAGCCGATTGTAGGGTTTAACTACGGGGCAAAAAAGTATGGAAGGATAGTCGAAGCCGTAAAATTATCGCTTGCAGTGACAACAACTATTGGGCTTCTTGGCCTGCTTGTCATTCTCTTCTTCAGGGAGCAACTTCTGGAACTATTTAGTTCAGACCCGCAATATCTGGAGCTTGGGAAAAATGCTATAATGATTATACTTCTGGGGATGCCTCTGGTAGGCATGAATTTGATCACATCAACCCTGTTCCAGGCCCTGGGTAAAGCCAAACCCGCTTTCCTTCTCTCTATCAGTCGGCAGCTCCTCTTCCTGATTCCTGCTATTGTAATCCTTCCCCGGTTCTACAAACTGGATGGAGTCTGGGCGGCTTTTCCGGTCTCGGATTTACTATCATTTATGCTTTCCGGGTTTCTGCTTTTGAGGGTACACAGGATCTTTAAAGAACGCAAAGATTCTTTAGAAGCAGGTGCAGGATCAGAGATTGCAGACAAAACATCGCCTATCTGACATTTCAGATAAGATTTAGATCACAAAAAACACCCCTGAGGAGTAGACCCGGAAATTAAATGGAAAAGAAAGGGAATAACCCTTTCTTAATTTCCTGCTGCACTGAAATCCGTGATTTTCGGTTCCGTAGCCTCGATCAGTCTTACAAACCCGCCGCTGCCTTCGGAATCAAGCTCCATTTCCACAAAATAAGTGTAGTCCGAGATTGCAGAAAGCCCACCTGCGTCTCTGCCGCCTACGATCAGCGAATAGACCTTTGCTTTATACTTCTTTTTTGCCTCTTCCCAGCGGGCCAGTACAAGCTCGTCAGAGATTTCGGATTTGCCGTCGGTTATAAAGAGCAGATCTGCTCCCTGAAAGTCCTTTTCTTTCAGGGATTTGAGGCCTGAGGCAAGGGCGGTATTGAAATCCGTTCCTCCGCCGAAGGTATAGAGAAGGAAGTTCAGGAATTTCTCGGACATTTTTTTCCTGCTGCTGAGCTCGATTTCCAGGTGCTGGCTTGTCGAGGCAAAAAGGATAACTTTCATATCCCGCTGCTGGGAAAGCATCCGTTTTGCCATAGCCAGCACCGCAGACTTGGCCAGGGTCTGGGGAGCTCCGTGCATGGATCCTGAGGTATCTGCAAGCACGATCATAGGGCCTCTGGGCTTTATGCGGGGAGGGCCTGTGTAGTGCTTTCCGAGCAGCTGGTAGCTAAGGAGCTTTCCTTCAAGCATGTCAGCATAGAACTTTTTTTTCAGGGAGGGGTTCAGGAGTTTCGCAGCTTCCATGGGCAGCAGATTATTTATGGAATCGGAAAAACGCACGGTCTGGATCCGGTTTTTCCCGAAAGGTGAGAGGCGTATGCGGTCCGAGGGCGGGTCAAATTCCCGCCTGCCGATAAAATCAATGATTTTCCTCAGGTCAGGGCTTTTTTCAAAAAAGGTCGAATAGTTTTTAAGCATTTTAAGCTGCACGTAGAAAGGCTCTTTTTTAAGCTCTTTTACGGAATAGCTCCAGTTGCGCTGGGGAAAAAGCAGGGCAAGCGTATCGAAAAGCTCCAGGTTTTCTTCCATTTCCGAAACGAATTCGCTCATTCTCCGATACAGCCCTTCCATTACTCTTCCCAGGAATTCCTGGTAGCCATCCGTCTGCATGAAAGTCAGGACAGCATCGGCCAGGACAAATTCTCCGGAATTTCTTCTCTCCCGGTCACTCCTGCCTGAAAACTCCGTAGATGTGCCGTTTCCCCATATGAGAAGGGTTTCTTTCAGAATTTCTTCGAATTGCTTCAGGATCTCATCCATTCCGGCATCGAGTTCCTTAAAATATTCTGCACCGGAAATGCTGGTTGAGGATGCTGAAAAGCGTTCCAGTATCTCATAAACAAGAGGCAGGAGAATTTTCAAGCCTGCAATTCCTGCTCCTCTGCTTTTTTTTGCAATTTTTCGGAGTTTAGGCCAGGGTTTTGAATTTCTCAGCGTAAGAAGAATCGGATAAAAAGCTCCGAAAGTACCTATGAACCTTTCAGGGTCCTTTATCTCATAAGGCTGCCCAAAGAGGATCTCAAGGGTGAGGACTTCGGCTATTTTTTCTCTCACAGGGCGGGGGATAGTTCGAGGAAAAGCTATTGTGCTCCTGAGATCTCTTTCCAGTACGGCAGCAGCCTGGTTCTGGAGAGTAAGCAAATCCCGCAAACCCTTACTTCCTGAGGTTTTGTTTCCTGAAAAAGAGAAGTAAGTTTCAGATGAGGCTGTATTCGGAATATTCAGGAAATCCTCTTCCATATCAAAACCTCATTTAAACTACCTGGTTTAAAGTGTCTGGTCCGGCTCTTTATCTGAGCTTAAATCGGGAGCCAATCCCCTTCATGAAACTGTTGACAGTGCTGCCTGAATCGGGCACGGAAACGTTTTCTATTTCTTTTTTTTCCATTTCCTGTTTTCTCACTTCTTTTACAGGCCTGGATTCAAGCTGTGTCTGCCAGCTCTGTAATCCGAGCATTGACCGGCTTTTTGATATAAGGTCATTGAGTTCGGATAATTCAATACTTCTTGTATCGTGCAGGAGGAGAGCTTCGTTTCTGTCAAGGGTCGAGAGCCAGATATTTGCCTCCATGAGGCTTTTAAGAAGTTCCCTTTCCTCTTCAAGCCTGTATTTTACGCGTTCCACTCGATCGGCCAGGGCTTTCAATTCCTTTTCAAAGACTTCTTTCCGGGCCTGGGGCAAAATGCTTGCTTTTCCAGCCGCTTCCTGGAGAGAATCAATTTCCCTCACAAGGTTGTCGTAAGGATAGATCCTTGAGGCCACTTCCGTTTTAAGCGTATAGCTGTGATTCGGGTGAGAAATATGGTGAGTTTCAATTTCCTGCCTCAGCCGGAATTCCTCTCCGCAGCTGTCGCAGATAACCTTTACAGGAAGCTCGTTTTTCAGGGCAATACTTACCGCAGCCCGGAGATCTTCGGCCTCCTGGCGCAGTTTTTCTGTACTGATGCCGCCTGATATTGCGAATTCAAAGACTGTTTTTCTTATGGTTTCCCGCTCCTCTGGCAGGTTCCAGAGCATGTGCTGAAGCAGGAGTACCATTGTCCTGTCCACGGCCGGGCATCCGCTGCTGCAGGCTGCAACCCTGAGCACCTGAATTACTTTTCTCCAGCGCCGGTCCGAAATTTCAATCTCCTGGAGCTGAAGGCTTTTTCGAAGTTCAGTCACAATGATCTCAACATCAGGGTCAACAGGCAGGTTTTTTGCGTGTTCTCGAAGCCCGTATATTGCAGAAATCCTGATACTTGCAGCAGGCTTGAACTCTTCAGGGCTCCTGAAAAGAAGACTCCGGAAGTTCTCCTCGTCCTGAATATAGGCGAGCCTGTACCTGAATAAAAAGCGGTCATAAAGGGCTTCAAGGCTTTCGTTTTCGTCAGGAAGCTCATTGGATGCCCCGAAAACCGAGAGTAGAGGCACGTCTACAAGCTCTCTCCCATTGTGGTATTTGTGCTCGTTGAGAATGGTCAGGAGGCTATTCAGGATCGCACTGCTCGCTTTAAAAATCTCGTCCAGTAAAGCGATATGGGCAGTTGGAAGGCAGCCCTCGATCTTTCGCCGGAACTCATCTTCTTCCAGGGCTTTTAGGGAGAGCGGGCCGAAAATTTCTTCAGGAGTGGAAAAGCTTGTCAGGAGATAATTGAAAAAATTTCCGCCTTCGATCGACTGGCAGATATTTTTTGCAAGCTGCGTTTTCGCCGTTCCCGGAGGCCCTAGTAAGAGGAGGTTTTCCCCGGAAAGCACGGCAAGGAGAGAGCCGTTGATCTCGGCTTCCCGCTCTTTAAAATAGTCCATAAATGCGGATTTGATCTCAAGAAGTTTTTCTTTCAGGGATAGACCTCCGGTATCAGGATAAAATGGGGAATAAACTTTTGCGGGCATTTCTCGAAAGTGTTTAGCCTGATTCTATTTTGATTCTATTTTAAATCTTCCAATTAGATCCTTGCTAAAAGATAGACCGTGACTTTGAGAAGGTTCCCTGCTCTAACGAAGCTAAAGTAAAGCTTCGCATTTATTGTAAGGAAATTTAATTCAACAGGAATATATGGTGGAAAACTACATACGGTTAAGATAAAATGGGGCGAGATATAGGACGATTGCGACATATAGGACGATTAATACTTCTCATGAATTGAAAAACTAATCTTGCTTTTCACTTATAAGTTGAAGATAAGCATATGGGATAAAGGATGGACGAGCCCACTTTTTACTACTGTGCCCAAAATTATATTGACAGGATAGGGTGCATGTCAGAAATTGAATGTTCTGGCATAAGATCGGAAAGTGATGAGGAAAAAAGAGACCGAGTCAGAACATCCTTACGTGCAGGCCCCTTTCCTGTCATTAATCCATTATCTCTACTTTTTATTGAACAGGGCAGTTCAAATGTAGAAGAAATTAATATTTTGAGAAGGCACTGGGAAATCTACAGAAAAAGTTTTCCTGTGGCAGGAATAGTTTATTCAAATGGAAGGCCACTCATTTTTTGTGCAAAAGTAATGGATTTCATGAACGAAGAGGATTTAACACTCCTATACAAAAATATTCGTGATTCTTTCTTATATTTTACAGATAAATATTCCTTATCAATATCGCAGAAGGGGCAATGCGCACTGACATTATGTTTTGGATTCAGAGACCCTGAAAGTATTGAAATTGCAAAAAAGTTCCTGGAAAGTGGTGGACACGATATGCATTTATTCCGGCGAACTTTTGTTGAGACCTGGATTATGGATTTAAACACTTTAGAGCTGATTCAGGGCGCTGGTTTCCTTCGAAAAACAGGTCAAACAATATCGGAAACCACTGACGAGGTATTGAAGAAAAACAAAGTTTTATGCGTAAACGAGACTAATTTATCGTCAGATGCATTAACCAAACCTTCTTCTTTTATTCAATATATCAAAAGTTTCAATGCCGAAATAGAGGACGGTACATCCGGGGTACCAGCTGAATGGATAGAAAGATTCAGACCGGAGTGCATTAACCTGAAGATACTTTCATATAAAAATCAAATTTTAAAAATTGAAACCGTGATCGAGGGATATGAAAGGAAAATCGGAGAAGAATTACTTTCTAATTATAAAAAAGGCTTTTCTTTTAACAATCTAGATAATGTTTTAACAATTGTTTTGGATAAGCAAAATATTCTTGATAGAATTGAAGAAGATATACTTTCCATTAAAAAACTGAGGTTCCAGTGGAAAGAATCCAGAGAAACTGTAAAAGAAATTCAAGAATCAGTTAAAGCTCTGGACGAACAATATAAAAATTCGTGTTATCAACTTACAAAAACTTTATTCGAGCAGGAAAGGGAAGCTGTCAAAAAGGATCCTGTCCTTAGAAGAATATTTGAGGATGTACTTCAAACTCAGGCTGAGATTATTAAAAGAAATTGGGAAATCCTGGAGCTGCGAAGTAAGAAAGCTGGATTTTTTGATCGAGTAAAATCTGAAACTAAAGTGATGTACCTAAAAGGGATCAATCAGGTATATGATTGGAATAAAGATAAAAAGTGGGTTGAAATCGGAGAAGAGGTTGTAAATTCCTCTCTGATTGTGAGAAGTTTGAGTTCGGTAGAACCGATCTTTAAAACTATCGAAGAGCTGGAGACTGATAGAGAAATCCTGGACACTAAAACTGATCGGGAAATGAAGCTCCAAACTCAGATTAAGAAAAAAATAAAAAGTATGTCGGATAGCAGTGAGTATGCGTATCCATGGCTGGAGCTGGAAGAAAAGCTGATCAGCAGAACCAGAAAAATTAGACAGGAGCTTTCGGAACTGTTTTTGTCTCTGGGCAAATCTTTTCTGATGACCCCGCAGGAAGTTTCCGGATCTAATTTACAGAATTTATACGGTGAAATAAGAGTCAGTGAATCTCAAATAATAGAACTCAAGAAAGAAATAGAAGACCTGGGAATAGAGCTACGGAAATCTATTTCATGAGGGTTTTACTTAAAATTTTTGTGCTGTTCAAGCCTAAACGCCACTACACTTGTTCTAATAAACTCATTGACGAAATAACTCATCCCTATGATGCCTGCCTGAAAGGAACTACTTTTATATATTTTTAGAGAGTTATCTTGAACACTAAAAATATTAATGAATGGAAATGCAAGCTAAATGATTAAAAACAGGCCTGACGCTCAATACTTATCAAAGTTCCTGGCAGTTTATACCGTCAATAGCCTTCGTTTCGTATTATTTTTGCAATAATATTATTTTCAGAATATCCGAAGGACAGGAAGCCTGATAAGGGATGCATAAGTGATTTGTCGAACTGATACATATTGAAGATATTTGAAAACTTATGGTTACTCAAATACTAAAGAAAGTTTTGGCCTTAGCTTCTATGCTGACTGACTATCCGAAGTATGGAAGATGCTGGCTATACAAATTACCGGGTTTTTCAGGAGCCTTAAAGATGATTGAAGTAAACAACCTTTCTAAATTTTATGGAAGTACAAAAGCAGTGGACGACGTTTCTCTTTCTGTCGGGAGGGGCGAGCTTTTTGGGCTTCTGGGCCCGAACGGCTCAGGAAAAACTACAATGATAAAAATGCTTACCGGCCAGATAAAACCGACGTCGGGCTCCCTCATAGTACATGGGGTAAACGTGCTTGAAGACCCTATCAGGGTCAGGGAGCTCGTAGGCGTTATTCCCGAGCAGGAAACTCCACCAAGTTTTTTGACGGCAGAAGAATATCTCCATTTCGTTGCAAAGATCAGGAAAATGGAACACTATGAGAAAACCTGTGAAAGATGGTTTGAATTTTTCGATTTTAAGGACCAGAAAAACTCACTCTGCAAAGACCTCTCAAGAGGCACAAGGCAGAAATTAATGTTTGCGCAGGCTTTCCTGCATGAGCCCAGGCTTGCTATTATCGATGAGCCCCTTATCAACCTGGACCCTGTAATGCAGAGAAAGGTAAAAGATTTTCTTGCAGGCTATGTGAAAAACGGAGGAACGATTTTCATATCCACACACATTCTCGAGATTGCAAAACAGATCTGTACCAGCATTGGGATCATTTACAAAGGAAAGCTGGTCTATGCAGGCCGCCTGGACGACCCTGCCCTCCGGGGCAGGAATTTTGAGGAATTCTTCCTGGATCTCGTAAGCCGACCAGGGAATTCCGGCACTGATTTGAGCAAACCTGCACAGTATGCGTAACAAAATCAGTGTGTGAAATTCCCTAAACAGGCATAAAACTTAGAAAGCCGGCACAAAAAAGAATGAAAACAGTATAAAAGCAAGAATGAAAACAGCACAGAATAAACGGTGAAAGTAGAACAAAGAGAATTAGATGGCACGAAAAAGAATGAAGATTTTACAAAAGGAATGAAACTGGTACAAAAACAGGAACAAAACTGGCAGGGATTTTATGTTTGACATATTCAAAAGCATGCTTAAAGAAGAATGGCGGATGCATTCGAATCTCTTCGGGAACAATGGGTTTTCCTTCTTTCCGGTTTTTATCTTCATGTTCACTTTTTTCGTAAGCCTGGTTCTGCCGATTTTCAGGGAAATCTTTACGTATACCCAGATAGCGCTCGGGATGCATTACCTTTTTTTGCTTCTTGGAGGCATGGTAGGAGCCTTTGGGCTTATAGGCCGGGAATTTATGAACCGGCGTTTCGGGCAGGCAAGCCTGATAGCATACTCTTCAAGGACGCTTCCTGTTTCCGAGAGATTGATCTTTGCAAACTTCCTTGCAAAAGATATCGTATATTACTTTGTCCTCTACGTGCTGCCTTTCATTGCAGGTTTTGCGCTTGCTGCAGCCCTTATCCCGGCAGGGAATTTCCATTCTCCTGTTATCCTTCTCACCCTTCTCCTGACCCTTTCTCTGTCCTTTATGATCGGGCTTTCCATGGTGTTTTTCCTGTCTACGGTCTATGCACATTCCGGAAAGTTGTTGACTTCGGGTTTTCTGGCTGGCTGCATTTCCCTGCTTTTTATTTCCGGAAATCTTGACTCAGGTAGCTTTTATAGCTTGCCCAGCCTTTCTTTTTTCCTGCGTCCTTCAAAAAGCCAGTTCCTGCTATCCTCTGTGCTTATAATCTTCCCTTCGGCCTTATCCCTGATTTTTCTGAAAGTAGATTTCCCCCAGGCGAAGAAGAGCTTTCCAAACTCATTTTCCAGACTGTGCGGGGAGTTTGGTTCGTACAGGTACGCAGCTTTTGTCGCAAAGGATATCCTTGACCTGAAAAGGAGTGAAGGAGGGTTCGGAAAGCTAATTTTCTCGTTCCTGCTCCCTGCGGCTCTTATCTGGACGCTTCTTTCGGCCCTGGGAACAGTTCTCCCGGTTTTGAACACTCTAATCCTGTTTTCCCTTGTTCTGGGAGTACTTTCCTCCTCAATGTATAACTGGCTTACAGAGTACGATATCTTCGCCTCATATGCTTGCTTTCCCCTGAGAGTCTCGGATATGATGAGGAGCAAACTGAACAGTTACCTTTTCCTGAATCTGGTCCCGTTTATACTCCTTATCCTGCTTACCTTTAACAAAGACTCTGGAATTCTGCTACCAGCCCTGCTACTTTTCCTCTCAATTTCATTTTACATGGTTTCAATACTGGTTTACCTGACAGGGCTCTCCCCTTCCATAAACCTCTATAACGGCAGGACTTTTGCACTTTACACATTCTCAGTCATGCCTATCCTGCTGGTTAATGTCATCCTGTCAATGTTCGGCCCGTTTTATATGCTTGTAGACCTTCTGCTGCTGCCTCTTGCCTTTTACCTGCTTGCACAGGGCTTCAGGAAGTGGGACCGGATTGAAAGCCCGCGTTTTTAATCATACCAGCAATTCTGTCCCCGTATCTAAGTTACATCTTTAGTTTACGGCTTGCATAGATTTCTTTTTAAACTTTGATGGAAATACATTCTTAATGTTTCTAAGGACACTGAGAACCCTGCTTAAAGATCCGAGGTTCAGGTCCCTCCTGTATTCAGCTGCGATAACTCTTGCAGTGGGTACTGTCTTTTACCATACAGTCGAAGGCTGGAGATGGCTTGACTCTTTCTATTTTTCGGTTATCACCCTGGCAACTGTGGGCTATGGGGACTTTGCCCCTAAAACCGATCTGGGAAAAATTTTTACTGTTATTTACCTTTTTACGGGAATTGGAATCCTCCTTGGTTTTGTCAATCCTATCGGAGAATATATCGTGGACAGAAGATTCCAGAAAATGGAAAAGAAGAAACAGGAAGGCAAAACATTCCAGGACAAAATTGGTTTCTCCGGGTTATTGGGAAAGCTCAGGGGAAAAAAATAGAATTCACTGCAGGTAAAAGCCTGCGCCAGGAGGCTTGAACTGGTTTATCCTTTTTAAATAACCTATTTTAACATCTATTTTCTTGAGAATTTTTTACTATCTGCTTTCTTGAGAGCCGTTTTTTGATACATGTTTTCTTGAGAACTGGTTTTTGAAATTAAGCTGTGTGAACTTGCAGTACCAGGATTGGGAATGACGAGTTGAGTCAGAAGAAATCAATAAGTTGATAAGAGACTCATGAGTTGAATTATAGATTGATAAGTCGATTCTTCTACAGAAGTATTCGATGAACAATTATTTGAGCTGGAAACTTATATATAACTTAGAGACAGTATAATCAGATACTTATATGAAATATCGATACAGAGGTGTTTCTATATGGCAAAAAGTTCTACAATAGCCGAGAGTCCAAAAGCTGGGGCAGCTTGTGGAAAGCCGCAGGCAAAGGCTCCGGCCGATAAGCCGGCTAAAAAGGATGTAAAACCATCCAAACCAGGAAAAAAAGGAAAGTAATTAACGTAAATTAGTTCTCCAGGCAGTAGATTATCTCGTTAACAGACACCCGAAAAATATATGGAGCACACTAGGAAAATATTGGAGCACAATTAAAATTAGAGCCTTTTGTGTGATATAAAAATTTAAAAAGAATATTACATAACAGGTTAAAAAAGTAGATAAACTACTGCCTGAGCTACTTCCTTAAACCAGATTTATTAGACACAATTTTTATTTAAACCCGATTTTTATTTAAACCAGATTTCTAGGCTGTTTATGTGCAGGCAACACAGGCAGCTTCATAGTATTGATGAGAATCGGGCTTTGAATATCCTTTGCCCTTTCGATCACAAGTTCTTTTCCTTTTTGCGTGAGGGCAAAAAGCGGGATTGCAGCTGCGACCTGCACGAGGGGTTTTGCAAGTTCCCTGATATATCTTGAAGCACAGCTGATTACAATATCCGAGCTTTCCAGAAGTCCCTGTGCTTCTTCCTTGCCCACGCCCGTAACATGTACGGCAATTATTATCAGGTCAAGCCCGAGTTCGGTTTCGAGTTTTCTCAGCTCCTTTGCGGTTTCAGGGTCAGCTACGGTTACTGCAATCCTTCGGTAGCCAAGTTCTGAAGCTTTCCTTGCTCCTCCGACAGGGTCGATGGCCGCAGTTGAGGGATCGAACACGGTTCCGCCGAGTTTCTGGATTCCCTCGATTATGTCGTCTATGGGCTCGGTTTCGATAAGGCCGGACATCCTGCCCCCAATGCCCTGGACAAGAGCAGGGTTACTGGCAATGACAGTGCCTGCCCCGTCGCAGGCAGTTACGGTTGTCTCAAGAAAACCACGTCTGAGGCCTGACATCATGATTTCCGAGGCGCCGAAAGCCACATAGGTATCAAGTTCAAGGAGTTTGCGTCCGGGCGTGAACATCCCTACATCGCGAATCCGGGACTCAATATTCTTTTTAACCTCTTCTTGAGTGATATTCTGGACCTCTCTTAGCTTTGAAAAAAGAGGGCACCATTCAATTTCCGGTATCCCGACTTCCACAACCCTGCCGTCTTTTACGACTACTCTTGCTTTTCCCAGTAGTTCCATTATATGAGGCATGTAAACACACTCTATTAACTTTACACTCTATTTACAACGTATTTTGTTAACAATATACTCCATTAACATAAGAAATAAGCTGGACCATTAACATGAGAAATAAGCTCGATATAGATAATACTGTGCGGTTCGCCTGCGATTTTTCTTCAAAGTGCTCATATATAATACGCTATGGTCTATTAAACTTGGATAATAAGGAGACTGAAGAAGCAGACTGATAAATAACAGACTAAAACAAACGATGAAATCAGAATAATGAAATCAGAATAAGTGAATCGAAATAATGGATCGAAATAATGGATCGAAATAATGAATGAGCCTATCCCAAAACTTGAAACTACTTCACTGAAGCTTGGATTCAAGATAATCAATCGAACTCATGGTTACGAAAATAATTTTTAAATTCTTAATGATGTAGAAATAAACTTGGTTT